>CAMDOQ010000077.1 GCA_945903685.1 Rhizobium sp. Q54 | reverse complement strand
GCGGGTGCGGCTCGAACGGGCGCGAGCGGAGCTCGGGGTGGAACTGAACGCCGACGAACCACGGATGATCGGCGCGTTCGATGATCTCCGGCAGCATGTTGTCGGGCGACATGCCCGAGAACACGACGCCGACGTCCTCGAGCTGCTCTTTCAGGTTGATATTGACTTCATAACGATGGCGGTGGCGCTCGACGATGGTGTCGACGCCGTAGATCGAATGCGCGAGCGAACCCGGCTTCAAACGGCATTCGTAGTTGCCGAGCCGCATGGTACCGCCCAGGGGATCGCTTCCCGAGCGCACCACGATCTCGTTGCCGCGCATCCACTCGGTCAGCAGGCCCACGACCGGTACCTTGCACGGGCCGAACTCGCTCGAGCTGGCGCCGTCGATCTTGGCCAGGTTGCGCGCCGCTTCGAGCACCGCCATCTGCATGCCAAAACAAATGCCGAAATAGGGCACCATGTGCTCGCGCGCGAACTGAGCCGCGGTGATCTTGCCGCGGGTACCGCGTTCGCCGAACCCACCCGGCACCAGGATGCCGTCGACCCCGTCGAGGTGATGAATGGTGTCGGGACGCTCGAAAATCTCGGCGTCGAGCCATTTCAAGTCGACGCTGACGCGGTTGGCGATACCGCCGTGGACCAGCGCTTCGCCGAGTGAAATATAGGCGTCGCGGAGCTCGGTATACTTCCCGACGATCGCGATCGAGACCCGGCCTTCGGGCGCGTGGATGCGCTCGACGATCGTTTCCCAGCGTTTCAAATTGGGCGGAGGCGCATCGAGCCGGAAGATCTTGAGGACCTGGGTGTCGAGCCCTTCCTGGTGATAGGTGAGCGGCACCTCGTAGAGCGACGCGGCATCGAGCGCGGCGATCACATCCTCTTCGCGGACGTTACAAAAAAGCGCGATCTTGCGCCGCACGCCTTCGGGCAGCGGCTCCGTGCAGCGGCACAGTAGAATATCGGGTTGAATGCCGATCGAACGCAGCTCCTTGACCGAGTGCTGGGTCGGCTTGGTCTTGAGCTCGCCCGCGACCGAGATACGCGGCACCAGCGTCACGTGGATGAAAAGCGTGCGGTCGCGGCCCAGTTCGTAGCCCAACTGCCGGATCGCCTCGAGGAATGGCAGGCTCTCGATATCGCCGACGGTGCCACCGATCTCGATCAGCGCGAAGTCCGCGTCCTCGGTTCCCGACATGATGAAGCGCTTGATCTCGTCGGTGACGTGGGGAATGACCTGGACCGTTGCCCCCAAATAGTCGCCGCGCCGCTCCTTGGCGATGACCGACTGGTAGATCTGGCCGGAGGTGATGTTGTCGCTGCGCCGCGAATTGACGCCGGTGAAACGCTCGTAGTGACCCAAATCGAGATCGGTCTCGGCGCCGTCGGAGGTGACGTAGACCTCGCCGTGTTGGTACGGGCTCATCGTCCCGGGGTCGATGTTCAAGTACGGGTCGAGTTTTCGCAGCCGCACCTTGTAGCCGCGGGCCTGGAGCGCCGCGCCGAGCGCCGCCGAGGCCAAGCCCTTGCCGAGCGAAGAAACGACGCCGCCGGTGATGAAAACGAAGCGGGTCGTCATCGGCGGTCCTTCATCGGCCGGAGACGGTTTGCCCTTGGTTTGCGGTGAGCGATGCGGCCGAGCCGCACAAGCGCGCGCCCGCTCACTGCGAGATCGGCGCCCTGGGAACTGCCGGCTGTCCCGGCTGCTCCTGTGTCGGTTGCGGGGCGACGATCGAACGCTCGGGTCCGCGGCCGCCGGAGAGAATCGCGAGCACGATGCTCGACGCGAAAAACGCGACCGCCAGGATCGTGGTCATGCGGGTGAGCAGATTGGCCGCCGAACGGCTGGTGACGAGGCCACCGCCCTGGCCGCCGCCGATTCCGAGCGCGCCGCCTTCGCTCCGTTGCAGGAGCACAACGCCGATCAGCGACGCCGCGATCAGGATATGAATGACGAGAAGGACGGTTACCATCGGTACGGGATCGGCGCGAAGGCTCCGCGGTTTTCGCTTCGCCCGAGCTTGTACACTAAACCAGAGCGGCAACCAAGCGTCGGGAACGCATCACGCAGCCGCACGAATAATGCCGATAAAATCGGAAGCCTTAAGGCTGGCACCGCCGACTAGCGAACCGTCGACCGCTGGCACGGCCAGGATCGCGGCCGCGTTCGCAGGCGTGACCGAGCCGCCGTAAAGCAGGCGGATGCCGGACCCGATCGATCCGAACCGTTCGCCGAGCCAGTGCCGGAGCGCGCCGTGGATTTCCGCGATCTCAGCCGGGGTGGGCGTCCGCCCGCTGCCGATCGCCCACACCGGCTCGTAGGCGACGACCAGGCGGGTCGGATCTATATCCGCCGGCAACGACCCGGCCATCTGCCCGAGTACAATCGTTTGCGCGGCGCCGCGCGCCCGCTCGTCGCCGCGCTCGCCGACGCAGACGATCGCGTGGAGCCCGGCGGCTTGGGCGGCGGCGGCCTTCTTCGCGACCGCGGCATCGGTTTCGCCCCTGAACTGGCGCCGCTCCGAATGGCCGACGATCACATAGCGGCAGCCGAGATCCGCGAGCATGGCGGCGCTGACATCGCCGGTGAAGGCGCCCTTCGCTTCCGGGCTGCAGTCCTGGCCGCCGAGCGCGAGGCCGGTGCCTGCGATCGCAGCGCCGACCGAAGCGAGGAGCGTCGCGGGCGGGCAGATTAGGGCTTCGGCGCCGAGCGGCGGTGCCCCACGGATCGCGTCCGCGACGGCGCGGGCGAGCGCGAGGCCTTCGGCCTGCAACCCATTCATTTTCCAATTGCCGGCAATCAAGCGCACGCGCGGGTCCGGTGGTTCGATCGGATCGGATGGGGCCCGTTTAGCATGGCGGAGACCGTCCGGCTACGGCGGCACCGGACAGGCGCTTGTCCCGCGCGGGGTGCCTCCCTATGATGCGCGCCGTCATCCCCTTTTTCATCGTCGTTCGCGCATGCTGCAAGCTCTCCGCAAGTCCGCCGGCACATGGGTCGTCAAGATATTCCTTGGCATCGTCGCCTTCTCGTTTGTCGGTTGGGGTGTCAATGACATGTTGTTCGCGCCGCCGAGCCGGCCGGTCGCGACGGTCGGCGACGTAGAAATTTCCGCCAACGAGTTCACCTCGACCTATCGGCGCGAATTCGACCGCCTGTCGCAGCAGCTCGGCGGCCGCCTCACGCCCGAGCAGGCGCGCGAAATCAGGTTGGGCCAGTCGGTGCTGGAACAGATGGTCGGCCGCACCTTGTTCGCGATCGCCGCCGATGATCTGGGCCTCGCGATCTCGACTCCGGCACTAGTCGAGCAAATACGCGCCAACCCATCGTTCGCCAATGCGACCGGGCAGTTCGACCCGCGCGTGTTCCAGCAAGTGATCAACGCGGCCGGCTTCGGCGAGGCGGCGTATCTCGCGAGCGAGCGCGGCGACACGGTACGCGAACAGCTCATCAACACGGTCGCGGCCGAAGGCGAAGTGTCCGGGACGCTCGCCGACCGCCTTTTTGCCTATCGCGAGGAAAAACGCGTGGCCGAGCTCGTGGTGGTGCCGAAGAATGCGTTGCCGGCCCCTGGGGAACCGACCGACGCCCAAATAGAGAAGCATTACCAGGACAACCAGACCGCGTTCACGGCGCCCGAATACCGCAGCGTAAACTACATCCTGCTCGAGCCCGAGGCGGTCGCCGGGGAAGTCGCGGTTTCCGAGGCCGACCTCAAAGAGGAATACGAGGCGCAAATCGGCCGTTTCACGGTTGCCGAAAAGCGCGAGGTCGAGCAGCTGCTCTACGACAGCGAAGCGGCCGCGGCCGCCGCGCGCGCGCTGGTCGCAGGCGGTCGCCCGCTCGTCGACGTCGCCAAGGAAACCAAGAGCAGCACCGCCGACAGCCCGTCGCTCGGGCTGATCACCCGCGACAAGCTGCCGGCCGCGGTCGCCGAGACCGTGTTCAAGCTGGCTGCGGGCGCCGTCAGCGATCCGGTCAAGAGCCCATTCGGCTGGCACGTGTTCCGCGTCGCTAAGATCGAGGCCGGGTCGATCAAACCGCTCGCCGAGGTCGCCGACGCATTGAAGCGCGACGTCGCGCTCCGGCGCGCCGGCGATGCGATCGTCAAACTGCACGAGAAAGTCGAGGACGAATTCGCCGGGGGCGCCAAGTTGACGGAAGCGGCGCAGAAGCTCGGCCTCAAGGTCCAAACGGTCGCCGCGGTCGATGCGCGCGGGCGCGGCGCGGACGAAAAACCGCTCGACGGGTTCGCCCGCGGCGGTGCGTTCGTCGTGGCCGCGTTTGATACCCAACCCGGCGCCGGTCTCCGCTTACGCGACTTGCCGGGCGGGGCCTACTTCGCGGTCGAGGTCACCGGCGTGACGCCGCCGGCGCCCAAGCCGCTCGCGAACGTGCGGGACGCCGTCAAAGTCGCATGGAGCGAGGCCGAGCGCGAGGCTGCCGCCCGCAAGGCGGCCGAAGCGGTCGAGCAGGCGATCAAGGGCGGCCAAAAGGCCGGCGACCAGGCCAAGGACGGGCGCATCCACAAGACGACGCAGCCCCTCGTCCGTTACCGACTCGACCTCGATCCCGACGTCTCGGCCGAACTCTTGACCGAGCTCTTCAAGCTCAAGGTCGGCGGGACCGCGCTCGCGCCTACCGCCAAGCGCGACGGCTACGCGGTCGCAGTCCTCAAGGAAGTGACCACGGTCGCGGCCGACGCGAGCGATCAGCGCGCCGCATTCAAGCGCGAAGTCGCGCGCGCGGTCGGCGCCGACATCGGCGAGGCGTTCCAGGCGGCGCTGCAGAAACGCTACGGCGTCACCACCAATACCACCGCGGTCGAGCAGCTGTTCTAACGCGTCGGGAGCCTCATCCGCCGTTCCGTTTGCGGACGATGGCGCTCACCGGCACCAGCACGAACTCGCGCTGATCGAGCGTCGCCAGCCACGCCTCGAGCGCTTCGATGGTGCCGCCATGCGGATGACCGATCGCCACGGCGTGGCCCTGCTTGCGGGCGATGTCCTCGGTGGCTTTGAGCTGGCGGCGGACGTTGTCGGCGCTCTGGTCGTTGTCGAGAAATACGTCGCGGGCAATGAACGGTACGCCATGGCGCCGCGCCGCCTCGGCGGCGACGCTGTAGGCTGTGGTGCGCGAATCGAGAAAGGCGATGCCATAGGGCTTGATCGTCGCCATGACGAAGTCCATGCCGGCCGCGTGAGCGGTGAACTTGCTCCCCATGTGATTGTTGAGGCCGACGAAGCCGCCTTCGATCCGCGCCAGCATCCATTCGAGCCGGGAGCGGAGGTCGGCCTCGCTCAAATGCGCGAGCAGCGCCTGCGGCCCGGGTCTTTCGCCAGCATCCGACGGTTCCATCGGCGCGTGCAGCCAGATCTCGTGGCCGGCGGCGCGCGCCGCCTGGGTCTGGCGGCCGAGTTCGTCGGCGTACGCCATGAACGAGATCGAGAGCGGCGCCTTCAGGCGGTTAAGGCGCTGCGCGTTGCGGCGGTTGAGCCCGGCATCGTCGATCATGATCGCGATCGGAATCTTGTTGTCGGCCCAAGCGACGCGAACCGCGTGGCGCTGCCATGCCGGAAGCCCGGCCCGATCCGAGGTCGGCGGCGGCGCTAGAGCGGCAGGTGACACCGGCGGCAACGGCGGGCGTACCGGGGCGGGCGCAGTAATCAGCGGCGTGGGCGGCGTCGGCCGTGCCGGTAGGGGCACGGTCGCGGGCGGCGCGACGGCCGCCGATTTTTCCGACCGGGCGGGTTCGCGCCGCGCCGGCTCGACATCGGTGAGCCATCCGAGCGTCGCCCCGATGCCGAGCGCGACCGCCACTGCGGCGACGGCGAGCCCAACCTTGGCGGTGCGGCCAGCACCTGCGAGCGCATCGAGAAGCCGGTCGAGCGCCCGCCGCCAGCGAGCTCTTTTGGGCGGAGGCCGGCGCAAGCCCGGCGGAGGCCGCGCGTGGGGCCGACGCCGCGCCGCCGCTACCATCGCCGCGGCGCCCGTCCCGACGGTTGAAAATCGACCGATAACGTGTTGTAGATGTTACGTTTACCTTGAAACGACAGCTTCTTCTCCCGGCGACCCCACGAATGCCGCCGCAACGCGCCCGATACGGTACGAACGATGAGCAATGACATGAACGAATTCAAGCGGTTCGTCGCCCGCGTCGCGGACGGCAACCGCTTGACGGTCGACGAAGCGCGGACCGCGTTCGATATCATGATGTCGGGCAACGCGACCCCGGCGCAGATGGGCGGCCTCCTGATGGCACTCCGCGTTCGCGGCGAGACAGTCGAGGAGATCACCGGCGGCGCGATGGCGATGCGGGCCAAAGCGCTCGCCATCGAGGCACCGGCGGGCGCGATCGACACCTGCGGCACTGGCGGCGACGCGTCGGGCACGCTCAACATTTCCACCGCCACCAGCCTGGTGGTCGCGGCTTGCGGCGTTCCGGTCGCCAAGCACGGCAATCGCGCGCAGTCTTCGCGTTCGGGCGCGGCCGACGTGCTGGCGGCGCTCGGCGTCAACATTGACGCCCACATGTCGCTGGTAAAGCGCGCGCTCTGGGAGGCCAACATCTGCTTCCTGATGGCGCCGCGCCACCACGGCGCTATGCGCCATGTCGCCGGCACCCGGGTCGAGTTGGGAACGCGCACGATCTTCAACCTCCTCGGCCCGCTCTCGAACCCGGCCGGTACCAAGCGCCAACTCTTGGGCGTATTCGCGCGCCAGTGGGTCGAGCCGATGGCGCACGTGCTCGGCAACCTCGGTTCCGAGCGGGTGTGGGTCGTACACGGCTCGGACGGCATCGACGAAATCACGCTCTCGGGGCCAACCACGGTCGCCGAACTCAAGAACGGCGCGGTGCGAACGTTCGAGGTCAATCCTGCCGACGCCGGCCTCGCAACCGCGCCACTCGAAGCCTTGAAGGGCGCGGACGCCGAGTTCAACGCCAGCGCCCTGCGTAATCTGCTCGACGGTAAGAAAGGCGCTTATCGGGATATCGTCGCGCTCAACGCCGGTGCGGCGCTGATCGTCGCCGACAAGGCGCCCGATCTCAAAGCCGGTGCCGCCCTGGCCCAGGCTGCGATCGACGCCGGCAAGGCCAAAGCGACGCTCGCCAAGCTCGTCGCCATCACCAACGAAGCGCCGCCGGCATGAGCGACGTTCTCGCCGCGATCTGCGAGCAGAAGCGCGTCGAGGTTGCAACGCGGAAACGCGCCCACCCGCTCGCTGCTGTCATGGCGGCGGCAAGAACCGCAAGCCCGCCGCGGGGCTTCCAGCGTCGGCTCGTCGCTACCGCAGCCTCGGGGTCGTATGCGTTGATCGCCGAAATCAAGAAAGCATCGCCGAGCAAAGGGCTGATCCGCGCCGACTTCGACCCGCCTGCGCTCGCCCGCGCCTACGCCGCCGGCGGGGCGACCTGCCTTTCGGTCCTGACCGAAGGTCCGTCATTTCAAGGCGACGATCGGCATTTGGTGGCCACGCGCGGCGCCGTCGACCTGCCGGTGCTCCGCAAAGATTTCACCGTCGATCCTTATCAAGCGGTCGAAGCCCGTGCGCTCGGCGCCGACTGTATTCTTCTGATCATGGCCGCGGTCGACGATCGCCTGGCCGACGAGATCGAGGCCGCCGCCACTGAGGTTGGACTCGATGTCCTGATCGAAGTTCATGACCGCGCCGACCTCGATCGGGCCGCCGCGCGGCAAAGCCGCCTGATCGGGATCAACAATCGCAACCTGAAGACGCTCGCCGTCGATCTCGCGACCACCGAGGCCCTGGTGCCGCACCTGCCGTCGGGCGCGACCGTCGTGAGCGAAAGCGGGCTTTCCCGTCCGGCCGACCTCGCGCGTATGGCCAAGGTCGGGGTGCACTGCTTCCTGGTCGGCGAAGCGCTGATGCGCGAGGCCGATGTCGCAGCGGCGACCCAAGCGCTTCTCGCCCGCGATCGCGCGCCGCAGAAGGCAGCGTACGCGCGATGAGCGACTTCACCCATTTCGACGCCAAGGGCAACGCGCGCATGGTCGATGTCGGCGACAAGGACGTGACCGAGCGCACCGCGACCGCCCTTGCCAGCGTCACGATGCAACCGGCGACGCTGGCGTTGATCCAGGGCGGCGGCGTCAAGAAGGGCGACGTCCTCCAGGTCGCGCGCCTGGCCGGAATCATGGCCGCCAAGCGCACCGCCGACTTGATTCCGCTCTGCCATCCGCTCCCCCTTGCCGCGGTCGATCTCGAGCTCACCTGCGATCCAAAGCGGAGCGCGGTCGACATTCGCGCTACCTGCCGGGTGATCGCCCGTACCGGGGTCGAAATGGAAGCGATGACGGCGGCCTCGGTGGCCGCGCTGACCGTCTACGACATGTGCAAGGCGGTCGATCGCGGCATGCGCGTGACCGAAGTCCGCCTGATCCACAAGGCGGGCGGCAAGTCCGGAACCTTCACCGCGTCCTGACGATGGCGCCGGCACGCGGGCCCGCCCCGCTCCTTCCCGTCGCCGAGGCGCGCGCACGCATTTGTGCGGCGATGCGCGTGCTGCCGAAGGAGACGGTCGGGATTGGGCAAGCGGTCGGGCGGGTGCTCGCGACCGACATCGTCGCCCGCGTGACCCAGCCGCCGCTCGCCGTATCGGCGATGGACGGTTACGCGGTACGCGCGGCCGATGTCGCCCGCGTGCCGACGACTCTTACTCAGGTCGGCGAAGTGCAAGCCGGCGCGATTTACCAGGGCGCGATCACTGCCGGCGAAACGGTCCGTATCTTCACCGGTGCGCCGCTCCCGGCCGGCGCCGACGCGGTCGTCATCCAGGAGGATACGACCGCCGCCGGCGCCCGCATCACCATCAACGAGAGCGTGGTCCCGGGCCGCTATGTCCGGCCGGCCGGGCTCGACTTCACGGTCGGCACCGTCGGGATCAAGGCGGGGAAGCGCCTCAGCCCGCGCGACATCGGCCTCGCTGCGGCGATGAACGTGCCCTGGCTCGAGGTCCGGCGCCGGCCGCGAGTCGCGCTGCTCGCGACCGGCAACGAGATCGTCCGGCCCGGCGAACCGGTCGGGCCCGGGCAGATCGTGAGCTCGAATGCGTTGGCGATGGCCGCGGTCTTGAGCGAGAACGGCGCCGATCCGATCGACCTCGGTATCGCGCTCGACGATCGCGAGTCGCTCGCCCAGATGGCGCAAGGCGTTCGCGGCGCCGATCTTCTGATCACGATGGGCGGTGCCTCGGTCGGCGAGCACGATCTGGTGCGCGCGGTCTTGGGCGAACGCGGACTCGCCATCGACTTCTGGCAGATCGCGATGCGTCCGGGAAAACCCCTGATGTTCGGTACCCTCGACGGGGTCCCGATGATCGGCGTTCCCGGCAATCCGGTGTCGTCGCTCGTGTGTGCGCTCGTTTTCGTGGTGCCGGCGATTCGCACGATGCTCGGTCTCGCCGCCGCGTCCGCGTCCGGCGCGATCGGCGCCCGGCTCGGCGCGCCGCTACCCGCCAATGATCGCCGCGAAGACTATCTGCGGGCGACGTTGGAGCCGGGCGACGACGGCGTCTGGGTGGCGACGCCGTTCGCGACCCAGGACTCGAGCATGCTCTCGACGCTCGCCGCCACTACCGGCCTGATCGTACGCCCGCCGCTCGCGCCCGCCGCCGCCGCCGGCGACCGGGTCGCGGTCATACCCCTCCCCGGTACCGCATCGCCCGCGATCTGACGCTGCCTGTCCGCCGTCGCCTTTGTGGGCGGATTTGACGCTTGACTTCGGCGCGAGAACTAAACTAGAACAGCAGTCGATGTTTTGGTTTTGTTCCACAACCCTAGGCTGCCGAGACGAGCGCGCGCCATGCTGACGAAAAAGCAATACGAGCTTCTCCTTTTCATCCGCGATCGGCTGTCCCAATCCGGGGTCTCGCCCTCGTTCGACGAGATGAAGGAAGCCCTCAAGCTCAAGTCGAAATCGGGCGTTCACCGCTTGATCACCGCCCTCGAAGAGCGCGGCTTCATCCGCCGCCTGCCGCACCGAGCCCGTGCGCTCGAAGTCGTGAAACTGCCCGAGGCCGCTACCGCTCGCGCTACAACCGCGGCCGGCTTCGCCCCCAACGTGATCGAAGGCCGATTCGCCGGGAACACGATCCCCGGCGCCAAGACCGCCGCCGACGGAGGCATCATGGACCTCCCGCTCTACGGCCGCATCGCCGCCGGTACCCCGATCGAGGCGCTGCGCGATCATTCGACGACGATCGCGGTGCCGGGCGCATTCCTGGGCAAGGGCGAGTACTACGCGCTCGAGGTGGCCGGCGACTCGATGGTCGATGCCGGAATACAGGACGGCGATACCGTCATCATCGAGCGGTGCGATGTTGCCGAGAACGGCACCATCGTCGTCGCGTTGATCGACAACGAAGAGGTGACGTTGAAACGGCTGCGGCGCAAGGGCAACTCGGTCGCGCTCGAAGCCGCCAACACCGCCTACGAAACCCGTATCTTCGGCCCCG
>CAMDOQ010000076.1 GCA_945903685.1 Rhizobium sp. Q54 | reverse complement strand
CGAAACGCTCGAAGCCCATCCCGAACGGGTCTACAAACCGATCCTCGAACGGTTCCGCGTCGGGCGGGACCAGAACGCTGCGGCGATGATCGCGATCCGTCATCGACTGGCCGCGATCGCCGCGCACTATCTCGACGAAACAGCGGGCTTCGCCGCCGTTCTCATGCCGACCACGCCGATCCTGCCGCCGCCGCTCGCGACGCTCTGGGATGGCGGCGAGACCTATCTCGCGAAGAACATGCTCTCGCTCCGCAACACCCGGATCGGCAATGTCCTCAAGCTTTGCGCGCTCACGCTTCCCTGCGGGCCCGCCGGGGCGCTCCCGGTCGGGCTTATGCTGCTCGCGCACCCGCACACCGAGCGGGCCCTACTCCGTCTCGGGTTTTCTATAGAAAACTGTTTAAAATCATAGTATTAACAGTTTATTCTATAAAATATCTTAAAAAAGACCGGTATTCGCGCTAGATTCCTGGAGATTCTGGATCGGCCGTTGGTCGGGATGATGGCCGGCCGCGCCGTCGTTTGCGCGGGGTAAGCGTACGTCGTCGAAATCATGTTGAACGAACGACTCGAGGCGTTAGGCGAAGGGCCGTTTCAGCGCTTGGGCGCGCTGTTGGCGGACGTCCGCCCGGCCGTCAATCGTCCTTCGTTCAATCTCGCGGTGGGCGAGCCGCGCCACGCCTATCCGGATTTCGTGGGCGAGATCGTGAACGCCAACCGCCATCTTTACGGCCGCTATCCGGCCGCGACTGGCACGCCCGAGTATCGCGCGGCATGCGCGAACTGGCTCACGCGGCGCTATCGGCTGCCCGCCGGCATGCTCGAACCCGACCGTCACGTCGTTCCGCTGAACGGCACCCGCGAAGGTCTGTTTCTCCTGGCGCTGCTCGTAGTGCCCGCCGCCAAAGGCAGCGCGACGCCGCTGGTCCTGATGCCCAACCCGTTCTATCACCCCTACGCCGGCGCCGCGGTCGCGGCCGGCGCCGAGCCGCGCTATCTGCCGGCGCGCAAGGAAACCGGGTTTCTGCCCGACTTCGACCAGGTGAGCGACGCCGATTTCGCCCGCACCGCGCTGGTCTATTTGTGCTCGCCCGCGAACCCGCAAGGTGCGGTCGCCGACCCCGCTTACCTCGCCAAGCTGATCGCGCGCGTGCGCGCCCACGACGCGGTCCTGGCGATCGACGAATGCTACGCCGAGATCTTCGCCGACCGCGCCCCCTCCGGCGCGCTCGAAGTGTGCGCGCAGCAGGGCGGCAGCCTCAAGAACGTGCTGGTGTTTCATTCGCTCTCCAAACGGTCGAGCGTTCCCGGGCTCCGCTGTGGCTTCGTCGCCGGCGATCCCGACCTCTTGAAGCAGTTCGTCCAGCTCCGGAACTATGGCTGCGCCCAAATCCCGTTACCGGTGTACGCCGCCGCGACCGCGTTGTGGTCGGACGAAGCCCATGTCGAAGCCAACCGCGCGCGCTACCGCGCCAAGTTCGACCTTGCCGCCCGCGTGCTCGCCGGCCGCTTCGGTTTCTATCGACCGGACGGAGCTTTTTTCCTGTGGCTCGACGTCGGCGACGGCGAGCGCGCCGCCAAGACGTTGTGGCGCGACGCCGGCGTGCGCGTGCTGCCGGGCGGGTACCTCTCGCGTCCCGCCGTCGATGGTTCGATCCCCGGCGCACCCTACATCCGGGTAGCGCTGGTCGATGAGCTCGACGAAACCGAGGCGGCGCTCGATGCGCTCGCCCGTGTGCTGTGAACAATGAGGCCCTTGAGATGACCCGATCCGCCCCCTCGCAACGCCTGGCCTTCCTGCCCGAACCACTGCGCCAATTCTTGGTCCGGCGATTGGTCGAAATCGGCGCGACGGCGCTGTTCGCCGTCGCCGTCGCGTTGGCGGTCGCGCTCGCGTCGTTCGACGCCGCCGATCCCAGCCTCAATACCGCGAGCCCGCACGCTGCCAAGAACCTGCTCGGCACGCCGGGCGCGCTGGTCGCCGATCTGCTCCTGCAAACGATCGGTGCGACCGCCGCGCTGGTGCCGATCCTCCTGGTCGCCTGGGCCTGGCGGATCGGATCGCATCGGGGTCTGAGCCACTACCTCCTCCGCCTCGTCCTGGTCCCATTCGCGCTCGTCGGCGCCACCGTCCTCGCCGCGGCGATCCCGCTCCCGACGGCCTGGCCGCTGAAGGCGGGCGCGGGCGGATGGATCGGCGACCTCTTGTGGCGCGAGGCGCGCGCGGCGGCGGCCATGGTCGATGGCCTTCCGGTCGAGCCGAGCATCATCGCCCTGGCGCTCGCGCTCGCGATCCCTTCCTTGGCGGTCGCGCTTGGCCTCGCCGGCGCCGAATGGCGCGCCATTTCGCGCGCGCCGCTCGCGCTGGCCGGCGCCGTTGCCGGGATCGCCCGGACCGTGCATCGCATCGGCCTGTGGATCGCGCCCGAATCGCAGCCGACGCCGGTGGTGCGCGAACGCGCGCCGGCAATCCGGCGCGACCCTTTTCTCGGGGACGAGGGCGAAGCCGAGTCGGCCGCCCCGGACCGACCCGCGCTCACCGCGACCCGCGACGACGGCGCCGACCCGATCACAGCGCCCAAGGTCGCCAAGCGCAGCGCCAAAGTCGAAACCGGGAAGCGCGTCGCCGCCGAGAAGCAGCCGACGCTCGACCTCGTTCCGGGCGAGTATCACCTGCCGCCCCTGAGCCACTTGTCGCCGCCCGAGCCGCGCAAAGGCGGCGAGATCGCCAATGACGACGCGCTCAAACAGAATGCGCGTCTGCTTGAAGCAGTCCTGAGCGACTTCGGCGTCCGCGGCGCGATCACGCAGATTCAACCCGGCCCGGTCGTCACGCTCTACGAGTTCGAGCCGGCGCCCGGCGTCAAGACCTCGCGCGTGATCGGCCTTTCCGACGACATCGCCCGCTCGATGAGCGTGGTCTCGGTGCGCGGTGCCGTGGTCCCGGGCAAGAACGTAATCGGCCTCGAAATCCCCAACGGGCGGCGCGAAACCGTGGTGCTGCGCGAAATGCTGGCGAGCGCCGATTACGAAAACACCCAGTCGCACCTGACGCTCGCGCTTGGCAAGACCATTGCCGGCGAGCCGGTGATCGCCGACTTGGCCCGCATGCCGCATCTCCTGATCGCCGGCACCACCGGATCGGGCAAGTCGGTCGCGATCAACACCATGATCCTGTCGCTGCTCTATCGGCTGTCGCCACAGCAGTGCCGCCTGATCCTGATCGACCCCAAAATGCTCGAGCTTTCGGTCTACGAAGGCATCCCGCATTTGCTGGCGCCGGTCGTGACCGATCCGGGCAAGGCGGTGGTCGCGCTCAAGTGGGTGGTGCGCGAGATGGAAACCCGCTACCGCTCGATGTCGCGATTGGGCGTCCGCAACATCGCCGGCTACAACGAGCGCCTCGCCGAGGCCGAAGCCAAGGGCGAGGTCATCAAGCGAACCGTGCAGACCGGGTTCGACCAGCAGACCGGCGCGCCGCTGTTCGAGGAACAGGTGCTCGACCTCCAGCCGATGCCGTTCATCGTCGTCATCGTCGACGAAATGGCCGATCTCATGATCGTCGCCGGCAAGGATATCGAGACCGCGGTGCAGCGGCTCTCGCAAATGGCGCGCGCCGCCGGCATTCACATCATCATGGCGACACAGCGACCTTCGGTCGACGTTATCACCGGTACCATCAAGGCGAACTTCCCGACGCGGGTAAGCTTCCAGGTTACATCCAAGATCGATAGTCGGACCATTCTCGAGGAACAGGGCGCCGAACAACTGCTCGGCTCGGGCGACATGCTGTTCCGTCAGTCGGGCGGGCGCATTACCCGCGTCCACGGACCGTTCGTTTCCGACGGCGAGGTCGAGCGGGTGGTCACCTACCTGAAAACCCAGGGTGTCCCGCAATACGTCGACGCCGTCACCGAAGAGCCCGATCAGCCGTTCGGCGAGGAGAGCGCCGGCGGCGAAGCCGATGCGCTCTACGACCAGGCGGTCGCGCTGGTATGCCGCGAGCGCAAGGCCTCGACTAGTTTCGTGCAGCGGCACTTGCAGATCGGCTACAACCGCGCCGCCCGCATCATGGAGCGGATGGAACGCGAGGGCGTGGTCACGCAGGCCAATCACGTCGGCAAGCGCGAGGTGCTGGGCCGCGATATCGACGCGCTCGAATGAGGCGAGCGACGGCGCGGCACCGATTTCTCGACCCGGTCCGCGGCGCGCTCGCGGGCATGGTCCTGGCGACGGCCGTCCTTAGCGCCGGCGGTGCCGGCGCCCAGACCGGCGCGCGACCGGGCGTCGTCGTCGACCCGCAGATCGCGCGGATCGAGACCTATCTCAACAGCCTGCAGTCGTTCAAAGGCCGCTTTCTGCAGATCGCCCCCGACGGGCGGATCGCCGAGGGCCAAGTCTTCATGCGCCGCCCCGGACGGATTCGCTTCCAGTACGACCCGCCGACGCCGCTCCTGATCGTCGCTGACGGCACCTGGCTCGTGGTGTGGGATAAGAAGCTCGACCAGGTCGACCGCGTTCCGCTCGGCTCGACACCGATCGGCTTCCTGGTCGCGCGCGAGGTCAAGCTCTCGGGCCGCATCGCGGTCAAGTCGCTGCGCACCGAGCCGGGCTTGATCTACATCACCGCCTACGACACCGAGCGCAAAGACGATGGCGACATCACGCTCGTATTCGGGGCCGAGCCGCTCCAGCTCAGGCAATGGATCGTGACCGATCCGCAAAATTTCGAAACCAAGGTCTCGCTATTCGACATCGAGACCAATCTCGCCCTCGATATCCGCCTGTTCGTCTTTACCGACTCGGGGCCCAGCATTCCCTGAGCGCGATTTGACGCGGTGCCGCGCGATTCATAGGATGCGCGGCGTCAGGCCTCCCTGTGCCCAAATTCCACACCGTCACCATCGATCAGACCGGTGCGAGCTTCGCCATGCCGGCCGATCAATTCGTGCTCGACGCGGCGCTCGATGCCGGCATCAGCTATCCGCGCTACTGCAAGACCGGCGTGTGCGGATCGTGCAAGTCGATCCTGATCGCCGGCACGATCGATCATGACAGCCACACCCAGGTCGCCTGCAGCGACGAGGAACGTGGCCTTGGCCGATTTCTCGCCTGTCGCGCGCGGCCGACGAGCGATTGCACGGTCGCGCTGATCCCGCGCGACGTGATACCGCGCTTCACCAACGTCGCGCGCGAATTCCCCTGCCGGGTCGAGGCGATCGTGCCCGCCACTCACGATGTCGTCATCGTCAAACTGGCGATCGTCGCCGGCGGACCGTTCGTATTCACGGCCGGACAGTACGCGCGCGTGGCGTTCGATGGCTTCGCTGTGCGCGATCTGTCGATGGCCAATCGACCCGGCGATCCGACGCTCGACTTTCACATCCGCTGCATGCCGGGCAGCGACATCGCCGCGTTCATCGAGCAAAAGCTCCGCGTCGGGACGACCGCCAGGGCAATGGGACCTTACGGCAACGCGTTCTTTCGCGAGTACCACGGCACCGAGATCATCGCCGTCGCGGGCGGCACCGGCATCGCACCAATCAAGTCGATCATCGACATGGCTTTGACCGCCGGTGTGCGCCAACCGCTCGAGCTCTACTTCGGGGTACGCGCCGAGCGCGATATTTACCTCGAAGACCACTTCCGCGGCTTGGCCGCGAAGTTTCCGAACTTCACGTTCACGCTCGCGCTGTCCGAGGCCAAGCCCGGCAAGAACCGCCGTCCCGGGTTGGTGTCGGACGCGCTTGCCGCCGACCTCGCCCCGGGCCGAAACGTCCGCGTCTACATCGCCGGTCCGCCGCCGATGGTGGAAGCGACCGCCAAGGTGCTCGAGAAGGCCGGCGTGCGGCGCAAGAACTGGTTCGCCGACTACCTCGACCACAAGCGCGCGTCGGCTTCGGCGTGACCCGATCGTGAGCGACGAGTCCGACGACGCGTTCGACCTCGACGACTATCCCAGCCTGATCGCCGGCGTCCGGTTCGTGAAGTCGATCCAGCATGTGCCGTGGTTCGTTCATGCCGGCCGGCCGTTCGAGCCGGATCTCGCCGAGCTCGGACTCGTCTACGCCGAGGCGCTCGGGTTCCCGGGCATCGCGGTCGCCGCCGCCGAGTGGGCCGATGCCGCCCAACTCGCGGCCGACCCCGACCTCGCTTCGCCCGATCTCGAGGGCCAACTCGCCGGTGCCCTGGCCGAGGAAGCGGCGGCAACGGTCGGGCCCGACAATCTCGAGGCTGCGCTGGCGGATGCCGGCAACATCGTTCAGACGGCGGTCCGCGACCTCGCGATCCAGCGCGCCGCCCAGGTCGGCTACGACGACGAGGAAACGTTGAACGCCGCGCTCGAAGCCGCGCACGGCGTCTGTCAGGGCGCCCTACTCGTGGTACTCGCCGTCGGCGAGGAAGATCATCCGTTCGCCCGCAAGTACCGGCTGTTCGAGCGCGGGCGCTGGCCGATCGGCATCATCGGCGAAACGCTTCACTTGTTGTAATCGCAGCCGTGCGGATCGCGACCTGGAACATCAACTCGATTCGCCATCGCTTGGCGCTCTTGCGCCGCGTCGTTCGCGCGCTCGACCCCGACATTTTGTGCCTGCAGGAAACCAAGGTCGAGGACGCGCTTTTTCCCGAAGCCGCCTGCCGAGCGATGGGCTTCGACCATCTCGCCTTTCACGGCCAAAAGGCCTACCACGGCGTCGCCGTGCTTTCGCGGGTTCCGATCGCCGCCCACGAAATCCTGAGCTGGGGCGGCAACGGCGATGCCCGGCATTTGATGGCGAGGCTCGGCACCGGGCTCGAAATCCATAACGTCTATGTCCCCGCTGGCGGCGACGAGCCCGATCCCGAGACCAACCCGAAATTCGCGCACAAGCTGCGCTTCCTCGACGAGATCACGGCTTGGTTCGGAGCGCGAACCGTGCCCAAGGCCGGGGCCGTCCTGGTCGGCGACCTCAACATTGCGCCGCTCGAGCACGACGTGTGGTCGCACAAACAACTGCTCGATGTCGTCTCGCACACCCCGGTCGAGATCGCCAGGCTCGACCGACTGCAACGCACGCAAGCCTGGGTCGATGCCGTCCGCCACTTCGTGCCAGCCGACCGCAAGCTCTATAGCTGGTGGAGTTACCGCGCGCGCGACTGGGCCGCGAGCGACCGTGGCCGCCGCCTCGACCACGTGTGGGTAACGCCCGCCCTTACGAGCGCCCTCGTCGCCGCCGCGGCCGAACGACGCGTGCGCGGGTGGGCGCGCGCCTCCGACCACGTGCCGGTGTGGGTCGATTTCGCACCGGAACGAGCCGGACGCGATACATGAAATAACGCCCGGCGCTGACCGCCGCCGGGAGCGGGATCGGTTCGAGGCCGGGGGTAGTCAGCACTTGATCGGTGGCGACGATCGCGCCCGGCGCCGCAAGTTCGACGATGCGGGGTCCTAGCCAGCGCGCGAGCGCCGCGGTCTTGGCCTTGTCAGCGCTGCCGAAGTCGCCGTGGATGAAGACGGCGCGCCGGCCGATCCGCGCCAGCGCGTTTGGCATGGTGACGCGGAAATCGCCGACGATCGCGTGCTGGGCGTCGGGGACGCAGTCGGGATGCGCTTCGATCCGACGCTCGAATACGTAGATGTCGCGGTCCGGAAATAACAGCCGCAGATGATCGTAGGTGCGGCCGTTGCCGAGCCCCAATTCGATCACCGGACCACCGAGCCCGCGGACCAGCAACGCCGCGTAGTTCAAGCACGCGCGCTGCGCCGTGATGCGATGGATGAAACTCTCGAGGCGGCTTTCGCGCGCCATACGCGGGACCCGAGACCGACGACGTGGACGACCGGCTAGTGCTTGGCGCGGGCCTGCATCAACTGCGCGGTCGTGGTGTTGAGGCGGCCCGCCAACACTCGCATGATCTCGACCGCCATCTGCGGAAACTCCATCACCAGCCGGAAGAACAGGTCCTTCGAAATACGGAGCGCCGTCAGATCGCTGGTCGCCCGAACCGTCGCCGTCCGCGGCACGTCGCAGAGGATCGCGATTTCGCCGACCACGTCGTTCTTTTTCATGCCGGCAACCGTGAGCGGCCCGGTCGGGGTGTTGACGATGACTTCGGCAGTGCCCTCGATGATGATGTAGGCGGAATCGCCGTCCTCACCCTGGACGCACAAGTCCTGACCGCGCTGGTAGCTTAAGCGTTCGCTCGTGAACGCCAGCAGTTTGAGCTTCGAGGGTTCGATCCGCGCGAAGAGCGGGATGTTGCGCAGGAGTTCGACTTCTTCGTTGAGACTCACACCGACCTCCTGGTTGAATTGTTCGGCTCTAATACCCTACCGGTAGTAGGTCGGCCGAACTGGGCAGCTACCCCTCCGCCACCACGCCATACGCAGCCAACGCCGTCCAAGCACCCGCCGGACCGCGCCCGCTCGTTCATCCATATCGTGCCGACCGCACCGATGTCCAGCCAGGGCCGCCGCCGATTCTTGGCGCCGCGACGCGCGCTTTCGTCTAAGGCCTTGGGCAAAAAAGCTTTCCTGGCCTATTTCGGGCGTGCGATAGTGAGCCCAACAAAACGGCAGGGGGAGCGACCGTGGCCAGGACCCGACCGGGGGCACGTGTCCTCATTTACAGTCACGACACGTTCGGCCTCGGCCATCTGAGGCGTTGCCGCACGATCGCCCATGCGTTGGTCGAACGCTTTCAGGACCTTTCGGTTCTGATCCTCTCCGGATCGCCCATCATCGGCAGCTTCGATTTCCGCGCCCGCGTCGACTTCGTCCGCATCCCGGGCGTGATCAAGCTTCGGAACGGCGAGTACACCTCGCTCAACCTCCACATCGATATCGAAGAGACCCTCAAGATGCGCTCTTCGATCATCAAGCACACCGCCGAGGCGTTCGACCCGGACGTGTTCATCGTCGACAAGGAGCCGCTCGGCTTGCGCGGCGAAGTCGAGGAGACGCTTTACATGCTGAAGGAGCGTGGCACCCATCTGGTGCTAGGGCTCCGCGACGTTCTGGACGAACCGGCGCTGCTCGAGCCCGAGTGGCAGCGCAAGCGCGCACTCCCGGCGCTGCGCCGGGTCTATGACGAGGTCTGGATCTACGGCCTGCCGCAAATTTGCGAGCCGCTGGCCGATATCAGCCTGCCGCGCGAAATCGAACGCAAGATCACCTATACCGGCTATCTGCCGCGTTCGGTTTCGGTTCAGTTGCCGACCGCGCGCACGCTCGACATCACCCGCCGCCCCTACATCCTGGTGACCACTGGCGGCGGTGGCGACGGCGAAGCGTTGGTCGACTGGGTGCTGCGCGCCTACGAAAGCGATCCGATGCTACCGTACCCGGCGCTGCTCGTGTTCGGACCCTTCATGCAGCCCGAACGCCAAGCCGATTTCCTCGACCGAGCCAACCGCCTGCGCCGGATCGAGGCCATCACGTTCGACCCCCACATGGAAATTCTAGAGAAGAACGCGGCCGGGGTCGTGTCGATGGGCGGCTACAACACCTTCTGCGAGGTCCTTTCGCTCGACAAGCGAGCGATCATGGTGCCGCGCATGGCGCCCAGACTCGAACAGTACATCCGGGTCAGCCGGGCCGCCGAGCTCGGGCTGGTGCGGATGCTGGTTGACGACGGCCGCTACGATGCCAAAGTCATGGCCGCCGCGCTGCGGGCGTTGCCGAGCCAGAAGCTCCCCTCGGAGATCGTCGTGCCCGGCCTGCTCGAAGGTCTTGTCAACGTCAGCCGGTTGGTCGAACCGTGGATCACGCCGAGCAACGACGAAGCTCAGGCGCGCAAGATCATGCCGCACCGGGCGTGAGGCCGAGCGCGGGCAAGATCGCGTTCGTCCTCAAAGGTTATCCGCGGCTCTCGGAATCGTTTATCGCCCAGGAAATCCGCGGCCTCGAAGCACGCGGCCTCGACCTCGTCATCGTCGCGCTGCGTCACCCGACCGACCCTCGCCGCCACCCGATCCACGACGAAATCAAGGCCCCGGTCGCGTATCTGCCCGAGTATTTGCGCGACGATCCGGCGCGTGTCGCCCGCGCCTGGCGGATCGCGCGGCGCTACCCCGGCTATCGCGCGGCCCGCGCCGTGTGGCTCAAGGATCTCGCGCGCGATCCGACCCCCAACCGCGTCCGCCGCTTCGGCCAGGCGCTCGTGCTCGCCGCCGAGCTCGGGCGCGATATCGGCCACCTTCACGCCCACTTTCTCCACACGCCGGCCTCGGTCACGCGCTACGCGAGTCTGATCCGCGGCCTGCCCTGGACCTGCTCGGCCCACGCCAAGGACATCTGGACCACCCCGGCCTGGGAAAAGCGCGAGAAACTCGCGAGTTGCGCCTGGGCAGTCGCTTGTAGCGGGGCGGCGCGCGATCATTTGGCGGCGTTGGCCCCGCCCGGCCGGGTCGAGCTCGTCTATCACGGGATCGACCCAGTTCGGTTTCCGCCCCGCGGCGGTCAACCGGGCGCTCGCGACGGTCGCCAGGCGGGCGAGCCGGTGCGGCTGCTGGCGGTCGGCCGCGCGGTCGAAAAAAAGGGCTTCGATCACCTGGTCGCGGCGC
>CAMDOQ010000075.1 GCA_945903685.1 Rhizobium sp. Q54 | reverse complement strand
GGCCTCGAGGCGGAGCGAATCGCGGGCCCCCAACCCGACCGGCATGACGTCGGGGTCGCGCAACAACGTACGCGCGAGCGCGTCGGCGTCGCGGTCGCGAACCGAAATTTCGAAACCGTCCTCGCCGGTATAACCGGAGCGGCTTACCTGGCACGCGATGCCGGCGATCGCGAACGCGCCCGCGGTCATGAACGGAAGCTTCGCGAGTGCCGGCTCGAGCCGGCCGAGCGCCGCGGCCGCGCCCGGGCCTTGCAGTGCGATGAGGGCGCGGTCGGCGAGCATGGCGATCCGCGCGCGCCGGCCGAGATTCGCTTCGAGATGGGCAAGATCCGCGTCCTTACAGGCGGCGTTGACGACCAAGAAGACGCCGTCTGCCGTACGCGTCGCCATCAAGTCGTCGCGGATGCCGCCCTGGTCGTCGGTGAATAGCGTGTAGCGGATCGCGTTCGGCGCTAAGCCCTGGATGTCGCCGGGCACCAGCTCTTCGAGGAGCTGGGCGGCATCGGCTGCGTCGATCCGCACTTGCCCCATATGGGAGACGTCGAACAGCCCAGCTTTCGCCCGCGTATGCAGATGTTCGGCCAAGATCTCGGCCGGGTAATTGACCGGCATGGCATAGCCCGCGAACGGCACCAGCTTGGCGCCGAGCTCTTGATGGAGCGCGTAGAGGGGCGTCGTCTTGAGATCGGGCTCGGACATAACACCTCGGGCAGCCCGACGCGCGGAATAGCGCGCCGACTTATGGCTGCCCCCCTCTGTCCGAGACCTGAAAGATTGACCGGCGATGGCCGGCTTGCCTCTTCGGTGGGGCGGCAAAGACGCACCGCCCGCTTTCCAGAGTTTGATCCCCCTGCGGTCCGTTGGCCTGAGAGTTTCCGGGGGCGGTTGCTCCTTCGGCGCCGGCCGGCGGGCCGGTCTCTCCCGCAGGGTTCGACTGCGCGGCCCGCACTTGCATGCGAACCGCGTCCGCATGATAGACGGCGGGTCCCTCAAGTCAATGGA
The DNA here is from genome assembly GCA_945903685.1 of Rhizobium sp. Q54. Classification (GTDB taxonomy): domain Bacteria; phylum Pseudomonadota; class Alphaproteobacteria; order SHVV01; family SHVV01; genus SHVV01. The sequence goes on along the minus strand of CAMDOQ010000075.1, from coordinate 9,591 downwards.
AGGCCGTTAGCGCGGCCGGCTGCGGCGGTTGTACTCGAGTTGCTCGGCCGAAAGCTGGAAGCCGACCAGGATATCGTAGTCTTCGGCCTGGACTTGGCCGGCAAGTGGGATTGCCTGGTCGATCTCTTCGGTAACGCCGGCTCGTTGCTGATTCGCTTTGAACTCGAACGGGCTCTCGAACACTTCCTTGGCGATGATGCGCCCGCCCGGATCGGTGATGGCGACAAAGAAAGCGAGCGCGAGCGGCTTCCCGGCCGAGGCCGCACCGCGCGCCGCGAAGATCGCGACTTGGGTTCGCACCGCGACCTGCTTGCCCTTGATCTCGCAGGCAGCGCGGATTTCGCCGATCTCGGCTTCGAACTCGATGTCGCTGACGTCGCGGCCGGCGCCGGCGCGGAACAAGGTGACGCGCTCGGCGTCGCGGAGAATCGAAATCCGAGGACACGGCGGCGGCGGTGTGTTGTCGAATAAGCCGCAGCCGCTGAGCAGGATCGCCGCTGCCGCGAGCGCGAGCCAACGGGCGGGGGGGCTAGTCACCGCAACCGTTCCGCGTCGCCGGTCGGTCAATTAGATCTTGCTATGGGTACCGTCGCACGCCGGCTGCTTCGCCGTCCGCTTGCAGCCGCAGAAATAGACGGTGGTCGACTGAGTCGCTTTGTACTCGAGCGGCGTAAACCCGCTGCCCTTGTGCGAGCCGTCGCAGAACGGCTGCTTCTTGCTCATCCCGCACGAGCACCACCAATAGGACTGCCCGGCTTCGACCGGGGTGCCGTAGGGACCCTTCTGCGCGATATTTGGCGTTGCCATTACCAAGTTCCTCCAGTAATCACGTCTTGAGCCTGTTCCGCATGCCCGGCTGCAACGTGCGTGCGCGCACGCGACACGTTCGAAAAGCCGGGCGACTGTAGCGGAGCAGACGCGGGCAAACAAGGCAGCGCCCGAAGCGCGATGACACACCCACCGCTCAACGTTCTGCTCGCCGGCCCGCGCGGTTTTTGCGCCGGCGTCGACCGCGCCGTGCAGATCGTCGAGCGCGCGATCGCGAAGTTCGGGGCGCCGGTTTTTGTCCGCCACGAGATCGTCCACAACCGTTTCGTGGTCGAGCGGCTCGAAGCCAAGGGTGCGGTGTTCGTCGACGAGGTCGACGAGGTGCCGGACGGCCGACCGGTCATTTTTTCGGCCCATGGCGTGCCGAAGTCGGTACCCGCTGCCGCCGCAGCTCGCGCGCTGCTCTATGTCGATGCCACCTGCCCGCTTGTCAGCAAGGTTCATATCGAAGCCGAGCGCCACGCGGCCGACGGCCGCCACATTCTCCTGATCGGCCACGCCGGCCATCCCGAGGTGATCGGGACCATGGGTCAGCTCGGGCCCGGCGCGATCACCCTGATCGAGACCGCGGCCGACGCCGAGAGCTGCACCCCAGCGACGCCTGATCGGCTCGCCTATCTAACGCAGACGACGTTGTCGGTCGACGACACCGCCGACATCGTCGCCGTTCTCAAACGCCGCTTCCCCAGGATCCAAGGGCCGCACAAGGACGACATTTGTTACGCCACCACCAACCGCCAAGCTGCGGTGCGGGCGATTGCAGGACGCTGCGACTCCTTGATCATCATCGGTGCCCCCAACTCGTCGAACTCGCTGCGTTTGGTCGAAGTGGCGAAGGCCGCCGGCTGCGCGCGCGCGCTCCTGATCCGGCGCGCCGCCGAGATCGACTGGGGCGCGCTCGCCGGCGTCCGCCGCCTCGGGCTTAGCGCCGGCGCCTCCGCGCCGGAAGTCCTGGTCGACGAGGTGCTGGCGGCGCTACGCGAGCGGTTCGCGGTTGCGGTTGAGGAAGTCGCGGTCGCGCACGAAGACGTTCACTTCCGCGTACCGCATGCGCTCGAGGCCTAAGCGATGGCGGTTTACACCGAAGTTTCCGATGACGAGCTCGAAGCGTTCATCGCCGAATACGACATCGGCGCGGTGGTGAGCTGCAAGGGCATCGCCGAGGGTGTCGAGAATTCCAACTATCTCCTCAGCACGACCCGCGCCACCTACATCTTGACGCTCTACGAGAGGCGGGTGGCGCGGACGGATCTCCCCTACTTCCTCGGGCTGATGGACCACCTCGCGGCCAAGGGCATCGCTTGCCCGACGCCGATTCACGGCCGCGACGGCGCCGCGCTCCGCACGATCGCGGGACGTCCGGCAGCGGTCGTGAGTTTCCTCAAGGGCCTGTGGGTGCGTCGCCCGACCGTCGCGCATTGCTCTGCGCTCGGCGAAGCGCTGGCCGCGCTCCATCTCGCCGGGCGCGACTTTCGCTTGACGCGCGCCAATGACTTGGGACTGGCCGGTTGGCGCGAGCTCTATGACGGGGTCGCGGCACGCGCACACGAAGTGGAAGCGGACCTCGCCGGCGAAATCGCGGCCGAACTCGCAACGCTCGCTTCGACTTGGCCCTGCGACCTGCCGGTCGGCGTGATCCATGCCGACCTCTTTCCCGACAACGTTTTCTTCCTCGACGATCGGCTGTCGGGGTTGATCGACTTTTATTTCGCCTGCAACGATTTCCTGGCCTACGACCTCGCCGTCTGCCTGAACGCCTGGTGCTTCGAGCCGACCGGCGAGTTCAACGCCACCAAGGCCCGCGCGCTGATCGCCGCGTACCGCAAGAGCCGCCCGCTCGACCCGGCCGAACTCGCGGCGCTCCCGATCCTCGCGCGCGGTGCGGCGCTGCGGTTCCTGCTGACCCGCCTCTACGACTGGCTCCACCTCGTCGAAGGCGCGCTGGTCAAGCCCAAGGACCCGCTCGAATACGCGCGCAAGCTCCGCTTCCACCGCGGCGTCGCCGGCCCCGCTGCCTACGGCGTCGCATGACCGAAACCGCCGGGATCGTCGATCTCTACACCGACGGCGCGTGCTCGGGAAATCCGGGACCCGGCGGATGGGGCGTGCTCATGGTCTATGGCGACCGCGAGCGCGAGCTGATGGGTGGCGAATCGGCCACCACCAACAACCGGATGGAACTCCTGGCCGCGATCAACGGCCTCGTCGCACTGACCCGGCCGATGCAGGTCCGCATCCACACCGACTCGACCTACGTCAAGGACGGCATCACCCAGTGGATCCACAAGTGGAAGAAAAATGGCTGGCGTACCGCCAACCGCAAGCCGGTCAAGAACGTCGATCTCTGGCAGCGGCTCGACGCGGCGCTCGCCCGCCATCGCGTCGAATGGTTCTGGATTCGCGGCCACAACGGCCACCCCGAGAACGAGCGCGCCGATCGCCTGGCTCGCGCCGCGATCGCCGACCTCGCGCGCCAATGAAAACGCGCCCGGCCTCGGGCCGGGCGCGTCGCAGTACCGTTCGGCAGTGGCTTAGAGACCGCGCGTTCAAATCTGCTCGAGCATCTTCTCGGCCGAGCTGATCTCGAACTTACCGGCTTCTTCGAGGTTCAATTTGGTGACCTTGCCGTTGTCGATCACCATCGAGTAGCGGCGGGCGCGCTGGCCGAGACCGAAGCCGGTGCCGTCCATTTCGACGCCCATGGCGCGGGCGAGATCGCCGTTGCCGTCGGCGAGCATCATCACCTTGTCGCCGGTGTTCTGAGCCTTGCCCCACGCGTCCATGACGAACGCGTCGTTGACCGACACGCAGGCGACGGTGTCGACACCCTTGGCCTTGATTTTGTCGGCGTTCTGGACAAATCCGGGCAGATGTTTGGCCGAGCAGGTCGGCGTAAACGCGCCCGGCACGTTGAACAGCACGACCTTCTTACCTTTGGTGAGATCGTCGGTGGTGACAGTCGCCGGGCCGCTCGCGCCCATGTAGCGAAGGGTCACGCTCGGAATCTTGTCGCCTACTTTGATGGTCATCGGTCCTCCTGCGGTTTTCTTGTCGGCGCGTCCGCGGTCGAACGCACGTTAGCGCGCGACTCTACGCGAAAGGTTGCAGACGGAAAAGGTCACGCGTCAGCGCGCGCCGAGGGTCACGCGCTGTTCGACGCCGCGGCCGGCCTCGATCAATGTCACCGTGATCGTACGCCCCGGCACCACAGCGGCCGCATCTTTCGCCGACCAGCGATATACCGCCACCACCTCGCGCGCACCGCGCCGTTCGATCGCAGGAGGTGGGATCGCGACCCCGTCGAGCCCCTCGACGATGACGTCGATCGCGCCGAACCCCGGCCCGTCGTCGCGAGTCGCATCGACCGTCAGCGCCACCTCGCCGGATCGATTCTCCACCCACCCCGATATCGCGATACCCTGCGGCGTACCCGGTACGCGGGCACGATAACGCTCGATTGTCGCGGCGTGGGGCGAGGGCGTCGCCGCTCCGACCGGCAGGTCGAGCTTGAAACTAGCTTCGCCGAGCACGCAGATATCGCGGCAGATACCGATCGCGAGTTCGAGCCGGATTGCGACCGGCTCGCCGGGGCGCTCCAGCGTCACCTTGAGGGGCAGCACGACCTCGTTGGCATAGCCGAACGTGTGATAGCCGGCGAGCACGTAGCGCTTGGGCGTCGGCCACGCGATCGTGAGGCCGGCGACGTTCCGCGATGCCGTCCAGTCGAGTTCGGGCGGAACGCCGGCATCGCCCGGTGAACGCCAGTAGGTCTTGAAATCGGGATCGAGCTTGACCTGCAGGCCGAGCCAGACCTCGGCCGCGGTCCCGACCGCCGACGTGGCCGCGATCAAGCGCGCCTTGGCGTGCTCGAGGTCTTGCCAAGCGGTCGCTTGTGCCGCCGCCGGCGGCACGGCGGCCAGCCAAGCGATCGTCGTCGCGGCGAAAAGGATAAGGTGCACAGGTCGTTCTCCTTGCGCGGGTCGAGCCCGCCGCTTCAGGAAATATAGGTTCCCAGGCGCGATGGCGTTTCATAAAATTGTGAACGTGCTCGCTGGCACGACGTCGATGCGACGGAGCGGCTGGCGAGGGAGCAGACCATGACGAGGTCCGAAACGACGACCGAGCCCGAGGCGCGCGACACCGACGCACCGTCGCTGAGCGGTCAACTCCTGATCGCGATGCCGACCATGCCCGACCCGCGTTTCGCCCGCACCGTAATCTACCTATGCGCCCATTCGGCGACCGGGGCGATGGGCATCGTCATCAACAAGCTGCTCGACAACATCAGCTTTCGCGACCTGCTCGAACAGCTCAGCATCGAGACTCAGCGGATTCCCGACTCGCTCAAGATCCATTTCGGCGGACCGGTCGAGACCTCGCGCGGGTTCGTGCTCCACAGCGCCGACTACCAGCAACCCGGCACCCTGATGGTCGACGACGGCATCGGCTTGACCGCCTCGATCGATATCCTCCGGTTGATCGCCGCCGGCGAAGGCCCGCTGCGGTTCCTGCTTGCCCTGGGTTACGCCGGCTGGGCGCCTGGCCAGCTCGACTCGGAGATTCAGTCGAATGGGTGGCTGCACGCGCCAGCCGATCAGGAGCTCGTTTTCGGCGCCGCCAATCACGAGAAGTGGCACCGCGCCGTCAACAAGCTCGGCTTCGACGTCGCCAAGCTTTCGAGCGAGGCCGGCCGCGCCTAAGTCGGCGCCGCGCCGAATTCGGTTGACCGCGGCAACCATGACGCGTATGGTCCACCGCACTTGGTTTCTCGCGATTGCGCGAACGCGCTTCTCTGAAGCGCCTTATCTCGGGACAATCTTTTATAAACCGCTACCCCCGCTTTGCGCGTGGGGATGGCAACAGCGTAGCGGCGTCGGGAGTCCCAAGACTTTTCCCGCGCCAACGCCACAAGGATAATTGTTTGATGACTCTCCCTAGTTTCGCCGAACTCGGCGTTTCCGAGCCGATTCGGGCTGCCCTCACCGCCCAAGGCTACACCGCGTCGACGCCAATCCAGGCGCGCGCGATTCCGATTTTGCTCGCGGGCAAGGACCTTCTCGGCATCGCCCAGACCGGCAGCGGCAAGACCGCCGCTTTCGCCGTCCCGATCCTGCAGCGCCTGTCCGAGCACCGCGAACCGGCCGGCGCCCGTTCCACCCATGCCCTCATCCTCGCACCCACCCGCGAGCTCGCGATCCAGATCGCCGACGATTGCCGTACCTATGGCAAGAATGTCGGGCTCCGCATTGCCGTCATCTACGGCGGCGTCGGTCAGAACCCGCAGGTCCAGGCGATGGCGCGCGGGGTCGACATCTTGATTGCAACGCCGGGGCGCTTGCTCGACCTGATCGAACAAGGCCATGTCCGGCTCGACCGCGCGCGCACCTTCGTGCTCGACGAGGCCGATCGCATGATGGACATGGGTTTCATCCGCGACGTCCGCCGCATTGTCGCCAAGCTGCCGCGCGACCGCCAGTCGCTCCTATTCTCAGCCACCATGCCAACCGACATCGCCCGCCTTGCCGGCGAGATGCTGCGTTCACCCGAGCGCGTCGACCTTGCTCCGAGTGGAGTCGCGGTCGAGCGGATCGAGCAACGCGTGATCCACGTCGCCGCCGCCGACAAGCGCCGCCTGTTGGCGGATCTCCTGCGCGATCCCGGCATGACGCGGGTGATCGTATTCACCCGCACCAAGCACGGTGCCAATCGCGTCGCCGAGCATCTCGATCGCGCCAAGGTCGCGGCCGATGCCATCCACGGCAACAAGTCGCAGAGCGCGCGCCAGCGCGCCCTCGATGGCTTCCGCGCCGGGCACGTCCGTGTCCTGGTCGCAACCGACATCGCCTCGCGCGGGATCGACGTCGATGACATCTCGCACGTCGTCAACTTCGACATTCCGAACGTGCCCGAGGATTACGTCCACCGCATCGGCCGCACCGCGCGCGCCGGCTCGGGTGGCGCGGCGATCGCCCTGTGCGACCCGTCCGAACGCCCATTCCTCAAGGCGATCGAGAAATTGACCCGCAAGACGCTTGTGGTCGCCACCCACGAACTGCCGGCCGCCGGCCCCGCCGATCGCGCGCCCGACGAACCGCGCCGCCACGAACGCCGCGACGGCGGCCGCGATGGCGCCCGTCATGGCCGCGGTCGCAACCAGCGGTCATCCCCCGCCCCGCGCCGCGAGCGCGACCGCGACAGTTATCGCAGCCACCAACCTCGGTGAGGACCCCATGGCCAAGGAAGCCCTGATCGAGCTCGAAGCCACCGTCGTCGACGTCTTGCCGGACGGGCGCTTCCGCGTCCGCCTCGACAACGACCGCGAAGTGATGGCCTATACCGCCGGCCGGATGCGCAAAAACCGCATCCGGACCCTGGCCGGCGATCGCGTTACCATCGAAATGTCGCCTTACGATCTCGAGAAAGGGCGGGTCATTTTCCGCCACCGCGACGAGCGCACGCCGGCGCCCGGCTCACGCCGTCCGAACCGCAACTTCAATCGCCGCCGGTGACGTCTCGATCCGTTTGGCGAGGGTGACGCGGACCGCGTGCGGTTCGATCCCGGCCAATTGGCAGACCAGGTCGAAGTCGTCATTCCGCGTCATGATCCAGCGCCGCGCTTCGACGCTGTTGAACGCGGCATCGCCCGCCTCGCCGACCGCGTCGGAGAAGGCGCGCTCGATCACGGCAAGCCAGAGGGCGGTTTCGGTCGCGGCCATGCGTCCTTATACACTGTCGCCGGGCCGGATGTCGGACCCGATCATCGCGAACAGCAAATGATCCTGCCACACCCCGTTGATGCACAGGTATTCGCGCGCATAGCCCTCGCGGGTGAAGCCCAGGCTCTCGAGCAGGCGCCGGCTCGGGGCATTGGTCGGGATGCACGCCGCCTCCAGGCGGTGAAGTCCTATATCATTGAAAATAAAGGGAATTAGAGCGATCAACGCATCCCGCATCAGACCTAGTCGGGCATACGGGCGCCCGATCCAATAGCCGATCGAACACGACTGGGTGACGCCCCGGCGGGCATTCGAAAGCGTGACGCCGCCGACCAAGGCGTCGTCGGACCGGCGGAAGACGTAAAAGGCGTAACCCGAATCGTCGCGCGCGTCCTGCTCGTAGCGGCGCAAGCGGCGCCGGAATGCGGCCCGGGTCAGCGCATCGTGCGGCCAAGTCGGCTCCCACGGCACCAGGAAGTCCCGCGACTCGGTGCGAAGCTGGGCCCACGGCTCGAAATCGCGGAGTTGCGGCGCCCGTAGATACACCGCCCTGGCGACGACAGTCCGCTCGGCGATCGGCGTCACGAAAGTCTTTAGGATCGACAACGGAGGTCTGCCTTCCTTACCGGGGCCAGCCCCGTTCAGCCAAATCTTGCCGCGATCCGGTCGTAGTGTTCAAGCTGGCCGATCGGACCGAGCGCGGTCACGACCGGACGCGCGCCCTTGAACAAGCGCTCGGCCACCCGCACCACGGTGGCAACATCGATCGCCTCGATCGCGGCGACCACTTCGGCGGTCGGGATCGGCCGGCCGAAAATCAACAGGTGGCGCGCCAGGCGCTCGCAGCGCGACGACGAGCTTTCGAGCGCCATCAGCAGCCCGGCTTTGATCTGGGCGCGGGCGCGGTCGAGCTCGTCGGCCCCGATCGCGACCGTCGACTTCATGACCTCGTCCGCCGTCACGGCGACCAAGTCCTCGACTTGGTCGGCACCGGTGCCGGCGTAGACCCCGAACAATCCGCCGTCGAGGTAGGACGCGGTGAAGGAATAGACCGAATAACAAAGCCCGCGCTTCTCGCGCACTTCTTGAAAAAGTCGCGACGACATGCCGCCGCCCAGCAGCGTCGAGAGCACGTTGGCGGTATAAAAATCGGGATCTTCGTGCGCGACCCCGTCGAACCCGAGGACGACGTGGACCTGCTCGAGGTCGCGCGCGTCGCGGCAGTCGCCCGCTTGGTAATGGCCGCCCTCGACGTCGGCGGCGTCGTGCCCCGGGAGCTCCTTGAATCGGGCCGCCGCCAGCTCGACCAGCGCGTCGTGGTCGACCCGGCCGGCGCCCGCCAGCACCATCGCCGGAGCCGCGTACTGCGCGTTCATATAGCCGATCAGGTCGGCACGGCCGAGGCTTTGGACGCGTTCGACCGAACCCAGGATCGAGCGCCCGAGCGCCTGCGCCGGGTAGGCGGTCTCCTGGAACTTGTCGAACACGAGGTCGTCAGGCGTGTCCTCGGTCTGACCGATTTCCTGGACGATGACGTCGCGCTCGCGTTTAAGCTCGCTTTCGTCGAACGCCGAGTGCTGCAGGATGTCGGCCAGAATGTCGACCGCGAGCGGTACGTCCTCTTTGAGCACGCGCGCGTAATAGGCAGTCTGCTCGCGCGAGGTGTAGGCGTTTACGTGTCCGCCGACGGCCTCGATTTCTTCGGCAATCGCGCGCGCGCTCCGCCGCGCGGTCCCTTTGAACGCCATATGCTCGAGCATGTGCGAAACGCCGTTCAGGGTCGGCGTTTCATTGCGCCCGCCAACCCCGACCCAGACGCCGACCGCCGCTGTCTCGACCCCCGCCATCGCATCGGTCACGACTCGCATACCGTTGGCGAGCCGGGTTTCACGGACATTCTCGATCGTCGCGGACGGCGCAGATATGTTGCTAGACATGGGTGCGAACGTACTCGGTCAAGGCGGCGATGTCGTTGGCGATGGTGGCGTAGCGCTCGGGCCGGCCGGCGAGCGCAGCGATGGCGGGTGGCGGCTCGGGGACCCGCCCT
>CAMDOQ010000074.1 GCA_945903685.1 Rhizobium sp. Q54 | reverse complement strand
CCCTTGATCCTGGTTTCGAACGAGCTCTTGGACGCGCTCCCGATTCATCAGTACCAACGGACGCTCCAGGGCTGGCGCGAGCGGCTGGTCGACTGCGTCGGCGAGAACGCCTTTCGCGTGGTGCTCGCGGCCGAGCCACCCGAGGACTTGCGCCATTTACCCGATGCGTTCGCCGGCGCCCCGATCGGCGCGGTCGTTGAAATTTCGCCGGCCGCGCACGCGCTGATCGAACAGGTCGCGCGCCGTGTCGTCGCAACCGGCGGCGCGGCGCTCATGGTCGATATCGGCCGCACCGAGAGCGCGCCCGGCGAGACGCTGCAGGCGGTCAAGCGCCACGCCGGGCACCCGGTGTTCGAGCGGCCGGGCGAGGCCGACCTCGCCGCCTACGTCGATTTCGCCGCACTCATCGAGAGCGCGCGCACCGCCGGCGCCCGTACCTTCGGCCCAACCACGCAGGGCGCGTTCCTGGAGGCGCTCGGTATCGGCACCCGCGCCGATCGGCTCCAGGCCGGAAAGCCGCCCGCGCAAGCGGCGCGGATCGAAGCCGAGCGGCGGCGCCTGGTCGATGCCGACCAGATGGGCGCGCTGTTCAAGGCTGTGGCGATCGCCGATCCCAAACTCGCGGCGCTCGCCGGGTTCGAGGCGGCGCCGTGACCGCCGCGGTCGCGATCGCCGCACCAGGGCTCGCCGCGCTCGCCGGCGTCCGGCACGGATTCTTGACGCGCCAGGGCGGCGTTTCGGCCGGCGCGTTCGCTTCGCTCAATGTCGGGTACGCGGGGGGCGATGAGCGCGCGAACGTGATCGAAAACCGCGCCCGCGCCCGCGCCGCGATCGCGCCCGCCGCGACCGCGCTCTTGACCGCGCGCCAGATCCACAGCCCGCGCGCCGTTGTCGTTACCGAAGCCTGGGCCGAGGGTCATGGTCCCGAGGCCGACGCGCTGGTCAGCGCGACCCGCGGGCTCGCGCTTGGCGTCACCAGCGCGGACTGCGCGCCCATCCTCATGGCCGACGCCGCGGCCGGCGTCATCGCCGCCGCGCACGCCGGCTGGCGCGGCGCCCTCGCCGGCGTGATCGGCGCGACTGTCGCGGCGATGCGAGAGCTCGGCGCCGCGCCCGGACGAATGGCAGCCGCGATCGGCCCCTGTATCGCGTTCGCGTCCTATGAAGTCGGGCCCGAGTTCGCGGCGCCGTTCTTGGCCAAGGATGCGGGTGCCGCGCGTTTTTTCGGCCCGGGCGCGCGCTCGGGACACCGGCGCTTCGATCTTCCGGGTTACGTTCGCGCCGAACTCGCGGCTGCCGGCGTCGGTATGATCGAAGACCTCGCGCTCGATACCCTGACCGACCCCGACCGCTTTTTCAGCTATCGGCGCGCCACGCTCGCCGGCGAGCGGCGCTACGGGCTCGGGGTCTCAGTGATCGCGCTCGAGGGTTGAGCCATGCCCTACATCTTTTTCTTCGTGGTGATCCTTTTTCTCGGTCTGCTCGCGACCTGCGTTGTGATGTAAAATCTTTTTTAAACAATAGGTTAGTGGCGTTTACAGGGGCGGAGGTCGCTGGTAGAGTGCGCCGCGCGACGGGTGGAGGGCAGCCCGTCCCAGCTCGTTTTTCCATCACTGTCGCTCGGTCGGGGTCGCTCGCCGATGAAAATTGTCGCCGGCAATAGCAATCGTCCGCTCGCTGAGGCGGTTGCTGCCTACCTCAACCTGCCGCTGACCTCCGCCAGCATTCGCCGGTTCGCCGATCTCGAGGTGTTCGTCGAGATCCACGAGAACGTCCGCGGCGAGGACGTGTTCGTGCTGCAGTCGACCTCGTATCCGGCCAACGACAACCTGCTCGAACTCTTGATCATCATCGACGCGCTCAAGCGCTCGTCGGCGCGGCGCATCACCGCGGTGATGCCCTACTTCGGCTACGCCCGCCAGGACCGCAAGCCGGGGCCGCGCACCCCAATCTCGGCCAAGCTGGTGGCCAACCTGCTCACCACTGCCGGCACCGACCGCGTTTTGACGCTCGACCTCCACGCCGGTCAGATCCAGGGCTTCTTCGACATCCCGACCGACAATCTCTACGCCGCGCCGGTGTTCTATCGGGACATCAAAGAGCAGTACAACGGCGCGGATCTCATGATCATTTCGCCCGACGTCGGCGGCGTGATCCGCGCCCGAGCGGTGGCGAAAAGACTTGACGCCGACCTCGCAATCGTCGACAAGCGCCGCGATCGCGCGGGCGTTTCCGAGGTAATGAACATCATCGGCGACGTCCAGGGCCGCCCCTGCGTCCTGGTCGACGACATCGTCGATTCGGCCGGAACGCTGTGTAACGCGGCCGATGCGCTCAAGAAAGCCGGCGCCGCCAGCGTTTGCGCCTACGTGACGCACGGGGTCTTGACCGGCGGCGCGGTGGCGCGGGTGGCGGCTTCGGCGCTCGAAGTGCTGGTGACGACCGATTCGATTGGCGCGACCGAAGCGGTCCGGGTCGCCAACAACATTCGACGGATTACGATCGCCCCGCTGATGGCGGAAGCGATCCAGCGGATCAGTGCGGAAAAGTCGGTGTCGAGCCTGTTCGATTACTGAACGGCCGGCGACAAGTCCTAAGGAGACGGTGCGATGGCTGAGACCATGTCGTTTAAGGCGGAAGCGCGCAGCAAGACCGGCCGCGGCGGCGCGCGCGAGGACCGGCGCCAAGGGCGCATCCCCGCCAACATCTACGGCGACGCCAAAGGCAACGTCGCCGTCACGATCGATCGCGATCAGCTGCAACGCGCGCTGACCAAGGCCGGGTTCGGCAATCGCCTGTGCGACATCCAGGTGAACGGCGAGAAGTTCCGGGCACTACCGCGCGAGGTTCAGGTCGATCCGGTCAGCGACATTCCAATCCACGTCGATTTCATGCGGGTGTCGCCGACTTCGCGCGTCCGCCTGCATATCCCGATTACGGTTGCCGGCCTCGAGGCATCGCCCGGCATCAAACGCGGCGGCACCGTCAACGTGGTCCGCCACGACGTCGAATTCTTCTGCCGCGCCGACGCGATTCCGGAGACGGTGGTGTTCAGCGTCGCCGAGTGCGACATCGGCGACTCGGTCCACATCAACGACGTCCAGCTCCCGGCCGGGGTCGTGCCGACCATCCGCCGAAACTTCACCGTGGTCACGGTGACGGCGCCGACGATCTACGTCGAGGAAGAGAAGCCCGCCGCTGCCGCCGTCGAAGGCGCACCGGTCGCGGGCGAAGCCGGCGCCGTACCGGCCGAAGGCGAAGCCGCAACACCGGCCGACGGCGAAAAAGCGCCGGCCGATGCCAAGGGCGGGGCGGCTCCGGCCAAGGGCGGCGCTGCTTCGGCCAAGGGCGGCGCTGCTTCGGCCAAGGGCGGCGCTTTGGCCAAAGGAGCCAAGCCCGACGCCGGTAAGGGCGGCAAGAAGTAACGCGCCCGATCCATGTTGCTTCTGGTCGGCTTGGGCAATCCCGGGCCCGAACACGCACGCAACCGCCACAATGTCGGCTTCCTCGCCGTCGATGCGATCGCGGCGCGCTACGGGTTCACCGCCTTTCGCAAGAACTTTCACGGCTTGATCGCCGATGGTACGTTGGGCGGCGTCCGCACCTATCTGTTCAAGCCCCTGACCTACATGAACCGATCGGGGATCGCGGTCCAGGCCGCGAGCCAGTTCTATAAGATCGGCGGCGGAGATCTCGTCGTCGTCCACGACGAGATCGACTTGGCGGCCGCCAAGATCAAGGTCAAGCGCGCCGGCGGCAACGCCGGCCACAACGGGCTCCGCAGCCTCGACGCGCACATCGGGCCCGACTATCGGCGCGTCCGTATCGGCGTCGGCCGTCCCGAAGGACGCGCGGCGGTGATCGGCCATGTGCTCGATGACTTCGATGCCGCCGACAAAGCGTGGCTCGATCCGCTGCTCGACGCGATCGCCGAAGCGGCGCCGTTGCTGGCACTAGGCGACGACCCCGGCTTCATGAACCGGGTTGCGCTCGCAACCAAGCCGGGGCGCGCGGCCGAAAAGCAGCCCTCGGCCGCCTAGCGCCACGTTCGAGCAACCGTCCGCCACGGTCATGGGTTTTCGCTGCGGTATCGTCGGCCTACCGAACGTCGGCAAGTCGACGCTCTTCAACGCCCTCACCTCGACCAGCGCTGCGTTGGTCGCGAACTATCCGTTCGCCACGATCGAGCCCAACCTGGGCCGGGTGCCGGTACCCGATCCGCGCCTCGATACCCTCGCCAAGCTCGCCAAGTCGGCGAAGATCACGCCGACCCAGCTCGATTTCGTCGACATCGCCGGGCTCGTCAAGGGCGCGAGCCAAGGCGAAGGCCTCGGCAACAAGTTCTTGGGGCACATCCGCGAGGTCGACGCCATCGTCCACGTGCTGCGCTGCTTTGCGGGCGACCAGGTCACGCACGTCTCCGGCGCGCCGGACCCCGAAGCCGACGCCGCGACCGTCGACACCGAACTGATGCTGGCCGACCTCGAGAGCCTCGAGCGCCGGTTCGACGCCATGGTCAAACTGGCGCGCGGCGGCGATCGCGACGCCAAAGCGCGGGTGGCGCTGGCGGAGCGGGTGCTGGCGGCGCTCCGCGACGGCCAGCCGGCGCGCACGGTCGCGGTGGCCGAGGCCGAGCGTGGCTTTCTCAAGGAACTGCAATTGCTCACCGCGCGGCCGGTGCTCTACGTGTTGAACGTCGACGAAGCCGGGCTCAAGGGCAACGCGCTCACCGTGCGCGCCGAGGCGCTCGCTAAGTCGCAGGGCGCCCAGTCGGTCCGCATCTGCGCCGCCTTCGAGATGGAGCTCGCCGAGATCGCCGAACCGGACGAACGCAAAGCGTTCCTGGCCGAGCTCGGGCTCGAGGAGCCCGGGCTCAGCCGGCTGATCCGCGCCGGCTATGCGCTGCTCGACCTGATTACGTTCTTCACCGCCGGGCCGACCGAGACGCGGGCGTGGACCGTCAAGCGCAGCACCCAGGCGGTCGATGCCGCCGGCACCATCCATACCGATTTCGCGCGCGGCTTCATCCGCGCCGAGACGGTGGCCTACGCTGACTACGTCGCCTGCGGCGGCGAGCAGGGAACCAAGGACTTGGGCAAGTACCGTCTCGAGGGCAAGGACTACGTCGTCCAGGATGGCGACGTGATCTATTTCCGCTTCAATGTCTGAGCGCGCGGGCGCGACGCCGCTCTACTTCGAGGACTTCGCCGTCGGCCAGGCCCGGCGCTATGGCGGCCGCAGCCTGACGGCCGCCGACATTATCCGCTTCGCCCGCGAGTTCGATCCGCAGGCCTACCACACCGACCCCGAAGCGGCGAAAGGCTCGATCTTCGGCGGCCTGGTCGCGAGCGGTCTCCATACCCAGGCGTTCGTGCTGCGGATGATCTTCGACCAGTACCTCCAGGGCGGCACCGCTTTGGCCTCGCCCGGGATCGACGAGGTGCGCTGGACCCAGCCGGTCCGCCCGGGCGACACGCTCACCGTCGAGACCACGGTCACCGCAACCGTACCCTCGCTCAGCCGTCCCGACCGCGGCCTCGTCAAGATGAAGCACGTCGTCGCCAATCAGACCGGCACCACGGTCATGACCATGCTCGGCATGGCGTTCTTCAAGCGTCGGCCGAAAGATCGTCCGCCTGGTTGATCAGCTCGAACGGGACCGAGCAGTGGCCGCGGCGTGCGCGGTAGGGACGGAACGGGGCAACGCCCGCTTTTCGGGTGCGCGGGGAATGTTATAGTTGATGCTTCTCATTCGGCGCAGTCGCGCCGGCGTACCCAAGAAAATCTGGAGGAAAACCCATGGGTAAGATGATTTCGCTCAAAGCGAGCGACGGATTTCAATTGAGCGCCTACGAGGCGCCGGCGGTCGGCCAGGCCAAAGGCAACCTCGTCCTCATCCAGGAGATTTTCGGCGTCAACCGCCACATCAAGGCGATCTCGGATAAATGGGCGGGACGCGGCTACCGCGTGGTCGCTCCGGCGCTGTTCGATCGCGTCGAGAAGAACGCCGATCTGGGATATGGCCAGGACGATTTCACCAAGGGGCGCGATATCCGCGGCAAGCTCAACCTCGATAACGTCATGGCCGACGTCAAGGCCGCAGCCGACTATCTCGGCAAGCCGGCCGGCATCCTCGGCTACTGCTTCGGCGGCTTTGTGACGTTCGTGTCGTCGTGCCGACTCAACTTCGCCGCCGCCGCCGGCTATTACGGCGGCAACATCGTCGCCCATTCGGGCGAGAAGCCGAAGTGCCCGACCATTCTTCACTTCGGCGCGCTCGATAAAGCGATCCCCTTGACCGACGTCGACAAGATCAAGGCGGCGCGGCCCGACGTCACCGTTTACGTCTACGATAAGGGCGATCACGGCTTCTGCTGCGACGAGCGGCCGACCTTCCACACCGATTCGTGTAAGACCGCGGACGAGCGCTCGCTCGCGCTGTTCGCCAAGCACCTGAAGCCCTAGACGAAACCCTCTCCCAGCCCTTCCCCTCTGCGAGGGGGAGGGTGAAGACTATCGCAACGCCGCGGCGATATTGCCGCCGTCGACGGTAACGACGGCGGCGGTGGTCTTGAGGGAGAGTGCCAGCGCGACAAAGGCATCGGCGACGTCGGCGGCCTTGACTTCGCGCCGCAATAAGTTGCCGTCCCGCATGTACTCATCGACCGTGATGCCGCGTTTGGCCGCACGTTCCTTGGCGAACTCGGGCGTCAGCATGCCGGTCAGCACGCGATCGGCATTGACCGCGTTCGAGCGGATGCCGGCGGCGCCGTAGTCGAGCGCGTACTGGCGCGAGAGAAAGAGCGTCGCCGCCTTGGGCAGCCCGTAGGGCCCGAAGTCGGGGCCGGGATTGACCGCCTGCTTCGACACGTTGAACAGGAGACAGCCGCCAGTCCCTTGCGCTTGCATGACGCGGACCGCGTTCTTGGCGACGGTCTGGTGGCTGAAGAAATTGAGCTCGAAGCTCCGGCGCAGGATCTCGTCCGACACCTCGCCGATCTTCCCCTGCCACGCGGCGCCGGCGTTCGAGACCAGAATATCGACGCCGCCGAACGCGGTGCAGACCTGATCGAACGCGGCCCGCACGGAAGCCGGGTCGGTGACATCGCAAGCGAGCGCGAGACCGCCGATCTTCTTGGCGACGGCCTGGGCCGCGGCGAGGTCCTTGTCGAGCACCGCGACCGTGACGCCTTGTTTGGCGAACGCCGCGGCGGTGGCGGCACCAATGCCGGAGCCGCCGCCGGTCACGACCGCGACGTGGCGCGCGAGCGCGGCGTCAGCCGCCTTGCCGAGCTTCGCCTGCTCGAGCGACCAGTACTCGACATCGAACATGTCGGCTTCCGCGACCGGTTGGTAGCGCCCGATCGCCTCGGCATCGGCGATAACGGCGATCGTATTCTCGGCGATGTCGGCGGCGATCGCGGCATCCTTCTTCGACTTGCCGGTGCCGAACAAACCGAGCCCCGGTACCAGGACGACGCGCGGCATCGGGTCGAGCGCGGTCTTCTTGGGCTGGGCCTGCGCGTTGTTGCGCGCGAAGTACTCGTGGTAGCGCTCGACGAATGCGGCGACCGCCGCCTTGACACCGTCTGCGAAACGGCCGAGTTCGCCGGCCGCAGGCGCGGGTACGACCAGTGGCCAGTTCTTGGTCCGGATGGTGTGATCGGGGGTGACGACGCCGACTTGACTGTAGCGGGCGATCTCGGCGCCGTTGACGTAGGCGAGGACCGCCGGGGTCGCGCGGAAATCGAGGATCTGCCGCTGCCAGACGCCATCGGCGCGATCGACCGCCTCGGCGATGGCGCCGCGGACGATAGGCGCGACGTCGTGGAGGGGCGCGAGCGCGGCCGGCATTGCGGCCGGTACCAGCGTCCCGCGCCGGCCGCGTTCGAGCCGGATCTCGGCCAAACTCACCAGCGAAAGCATGCGCTCGTAGGCTTCGCGGGCATCGGCGCCGTAGGTGAAGATGCCATGTTTCAAGAGGATGAAACCTTCGCTCGTGGGATGGCGGTCGAACACGTCGGCCGCGATCCTGGCCATCGCGAAGCCCGGCATCACGTAGGGCACGATCGGAGCGCGATCGCCATAGACCTCGGCGCAGATCGCCTCGCCGTCGGGCTGGTCGGTGATCCCGAGCACCGCGGTCGAATGGGTGTGGTCGACGAACTTATGCGGCAGGAAGGCGTGGAGGAGCGTCTCGACCGAGGGATTGGGCGCGTTGGGATCGAGCAGCTGACCGCGCTGGAACGTCACCATGTCTTCGTCGCTCAAGCGCTCGCGCTGGCGCAGCTGGCGCAACGGCGCCAGATGGAGCGCCGGCAACCCGGCCGGCTCGATCGTCGCCAGGTCCCAGCCGCTGCCCTTGACGCACAACACCTCGCGCGTCGCGCCGAGAAAGTCGGGCATCGCGGTCTTGACCGAGGTATTGCCGCCGCCGTGGAGCACCAGCCTCGGGTCGGTGCCGAGAAGCCGCGAGGTATAGACCCGAAGCGCCAAGTCGCGCGCCACGCCCTTGGCGGCGTAGCGCTCGACCGTCCGCTCGGCTTCGTCGTCGCGCCACAGGCTTTGCATCGCTCGGTTCCTGGTTGCTATCAGCCGGCAGCGCGGGCGGGCCGGTGCCGTTCGGGATAAAGCGCGAGCAGCCCCTCGCGCGAGGCCGCGCACACCCCACGTTCGGTAATAAGCGCGGTCACGTAGCGGGCCGGCGTCACATCGAAGGCGAAGTTGGCCGCCGCGCTCCCTGCGGGCGTTATCGTGACGGTCGCGATCCGTCCGTCCGTGGTGCGGCCGGTGATCTCGGTGACCTCGCTCGCGCTCCGCTCCTCGATCGGGATTTCCTTGACGCCGTCGCCGGTCGCCCAGTCGATGGTCGAATGCGGCAGCGCCACGTAGAACGGCACGCCGTTGTCGTGGGCGGCGAGCGCTTTCAAATAGGTGCCGATCTTGTTGCAGACATCGCCCTGGGCCGTGGTGCGGTCGGTGCCGACGATGCAGAGATCGACGCGGCCGTGCTGCATCAGGTGGCCGCCCGCGTTGTCGGCGATCACCGTGTGGCGGACGCCGTGCTTACCGAGCTCCCACGCGGTCAGGCTGGCGCCCTGATTGCGCGGCCGGGTTTCGTCGACCCAGACGTGGATCGGGATCCCAGCATCGTGCGCCATGTAGACCGGCGCCAGCGCCGTGCCCCAATCGACGGTCGCGAGCCAGCCGGCGTTGCAGTGAGTGAGGACGT
Source organism: Rhizobium sp. Q54 (assembly GCA_945903685.1). Taxonomy (GTDB): domain Bacteria; phylum Pseudomonadota; class Alphaproteobacteria; order SHVV01; family SHVV01; genus SHVV01. The sequence continues at coordinate 1,376 of CAMDOQ010000074.1, read as the reverse complement.
TGACCGGCCGGTCCGCGGGCCGACGCTTGGCGGCAGCTTCAATGAGGCCGCGGCCGTGCTGGCCGATGGCGCGGCAGGTCGCGATATCGTCCTCGGCAATCGCCGCTGCTTCGGCGTAAGCGGCGGCGGCGCGCGCCTGCGTCCCGAGGTTGGCGAGCGCCGCCATGACACGGTCGAGCGCCCATTTCAAATTGACCGCGGTCGGCCGGGTGGCAAGCAGTTCGTCATAGGCGTGCTTCAGCGCCGCATCGGCGGCGTCGGCCCGCGCCTGCAGGCAAAGTCCGTAGGCGGCGACCGCACCGATCAGCGGCGCGCCCCTCACCTGCATGGTGCGAATCGCGCGAGCAGCGTCGGACGCCGTGGTCAGTGTGAGCGTCGCGAACGCGTGCGGCAGCCTGGTCTGGTCGATGATCCCGACCGACCAGCCGTCCTCCTCGACCCAGACGCTGCGGTACGCGACCCCGTCGATCTTCATCCCGATCTAGTGCCCCTCGAACTCGCAGAGCGTCAGCACCTTGACGCCGGTCGCCTCGATCTTTTTGCGGCCGCCGAGGTCGGGAAGGTCGATCACGAACGAGCATCCGACCACCTCGCCGGCCGCCAGACGGATCAAGCGGATCGCCGCCTCGGCGGTGCCGCCGGTCGCGACCAGGTCGTCGACGATCAAGACGCGGTCGCCCTTCTTTACCGCATCGACGTGAATCTCGACCTGATCGAACCCGTACTCGAGCTCGTACTTGGCGCTGATCGTCTCCCCCGGCAGCTTGCCCTTCTTGCGCACCGGCACGAAGCCGACCGAGAGCTGGTGGGCGACGGCGCCGCCCAGGATGAAGCCGCGCGCCTCGATCCCGGCGACTTTAGTGATCGGCTGCCCGGCGTAGGGTTGCACCAACTCGTCGACTACCTTGCGAAAGCCGTAGGGGTCGTTCAGAAGCGTGGTGATGTCGCGAAACATGATCCCCGGTTTGGGGAAGTTGGGGATCGTGCGGATGCGGTCTTTGATGAGGTTCATGACCCGGCTTGTTCCTTGAGGACCCGGCCGACGACCGAGTCGAGCTTCTTCAAGAGCGCTGGGTCGCGCGCTTGCGGTGCGGTGATGAGCGCGTTGTCGAGCGCGCGGTTGCAGGCGGTGGTCGGGCACGGGCTCGTGCGGGACTTGAGCCGCGGCGCCAGCGCCTTGACCAGGCTGCGCGCCCGCTCGGCGTTGCCCAAGAGCACTTTGATCACGTCGGCGACGTTGACGTGGTCGTGGTCGGGGTGCCAGCAGTCGAAGTCGGTCACCATCGCGATCGTGGCGTAGCGAAGTTCGGCTTCGCGGGCGAGCTTGGCCTCGGGCATGTTGGTCATGCCGATGACGTCGCACTGCCAGGACCGGT
>CAMDOQ010000073.1 GCA_945903685.1 Rhizobium sp. Q54 | reverse complement strand
GGTACCGATGCGCACGCCGCCGGGGTTGAGCACGGCATCGGAACGGCCGTAGATGATCAAACCCTGATGTTCGGTGAGTTCGACCCAGTCACCGTGGCGCCAAACGTTGGCATAGGTTTCGAAGTACGCGGCGCGATACTTGGCGCCGTCGGGGTCGTTCCAGAACATCACCGGCATCGACGGGAAGGCCTGGGTGCAGACGAGCTCGCCCTTCTCGCCCACGAGCGGCCGGCCCTGCTCGTCAAACACCTCGACCTTCATGCCGAGCGCGCGCACCTGAATCTCGCCCCGCCACACCGGGCCGATCGGATTGCCGGCGGCAAAACACGCGATCAGGTCGGTGCCGCCTGAAATCGACGACAGGCAGACGTCCTTCTTGACCCGGCTATAGACCCAATCGAAGCCCTCGGGCCGGAGCGGCGAGCCGGTCGAGAGCACCGTCCTGAGTGCCCCGAGGTCGTAGCGGTCCTTGGGCGAAAGATTGGCCTTAGCGCAGGCGTCGATGAACTTGGCCGATGTCCCGAACACGTTGATGCGCTCGGCGGCGGCAAAGTCGAACAGGACGTTGCCGTCGGAATGAAAGGGCGATCCGTCGTAAAGCATGAGCGTCGCTTCCGACGCCAGCCCCGACATCAGCCAGTTCCACATCATCCAGCCGCAGGTAGTGAAATAGAACAACCGATCGCCCGGCTTCACGTCGGCGTGGAGGAGATGCTCCTTCAAATGCTGGAGCAAAGTGCCGCCGGCGCCGTGAACGATGCACTTGGGGACGCCGGTCGTCCCCGACGAATAGAGGATGTAGATCGGGTGGTTGAACGGCAGGCGACGAAACGCGATCGGTTGCGCGCGGAACGGGCTCGAATAATCGTCCCACCGCGTCGTCCCCGCCGGCAAGCCAGTGAGCGTCGGGCGTTCCGTCACGAACGGCACCACGACCAGACGCGTGAGCCCGCCAAGCTCGGCGGCGACGCCGCGCGCGCGTTCGAGCGAATCGAGCGCCTTGCCGTTGTAGAAATAACCGTCGGCGACGAACAGCACCTTGGGCGCGATCTGGCCGAAGCGGTCGATCACGCCGCGGATCCCGAAATCGGGTGAGCATGACGACCACACTGCGCCGATCGAAAGCGCGGCGAGCATGGCGATCGCGGCCTCGGGGAAATTGGGGAGAAAACCGACCACGCGATCGCCCGGCGCGACGCCGTCGGCGAGCAGCGCCTGCGCCAGCCTAGAAACGGCGTCGTAGAGGTCGCCGTGGCTCACCGTCCGGGTCGCGCCGTTCTCGCCGCGAAAGACGAGCGCCGGCGTCCGATCGCGCCGGCGCAGCAGGTTCTCGGCGAAGTTGAGCTTGGCCTCCGGAAACCACGTCGCGCCCGGCAGCTTGTCGATGTCGCGCACCACCACGGCCCCTTGCGTCTCGGCGATGATTCCGCCGAACGACCACAGCGCGCGCCAGAACGCTTCCGGCGCGGCAAGCGACCAGCGGTAGAGGCTTTCGTAGTCCGTGACAGCGGCGCCGAAGTCGAGCCGGACTTGGGCCATGAACCGCGTCAGATTGGCGTTCGCCACGCGCGCCGGCGAGGGCGTCCACAGCGGTTTTGGACTAGAATTCACCGCGCTACCCGCCCCGATTGTACTGACGGCATCGATTCCCCCGCTGCTAACGCCGGTCCCATGATTTCAGTCGCGCGATTAAAAGTGCCCCGGGCCTGCGTTTTTCGCAAGGCAGGAGCGTCGCCGTGGCGCTGGTCGGGGTGCGCCCGCGCGTCTAAGTACGACAGGTGTCCCCGACCGTTGCGACAGCGTTCCATCCGATGCATTGGCGCGCGCGCCTAGGCGCGCTTCCGGCGCCGACCCGGGCAGCATCGGCGATGGTCTGCGCCTGCGTGATATGGGGCGCCATCACCATCCTCGTCCGCGACTTGAGCGCCAACCTTCACCCCTTCGAGATCGTGTTCTTCCGCACCTTTTTCGGGCTGGTCGCGATCGCTCCGTTCATGTTCCGGCCCGGTGTACTCGATCGCATGGGCGAAGCGGCCCGGCTCTATTTTTGGCGCGTGATCGTGGGACTCATCTCGATGCTGACGTGGTTCTACGCCATCACCAAGATTCCGCTGGCCGAAGCGACTGCGCTTTCGTTCATGACCCCGATCTTTGCGACCGTTGCCGCGATCGTGTTCCTGCGCGAAGTCGTGCGGTTGCGGCGCTGGACGGCGATGCTGGTCGGGTTCGGCGGCGCGCTCCTGGTGTTGCGGCCGGGGATGAGTTCGATCGGCATCGGCGAGATCACCGCGGTCGCTTCGGCATTCGCCGGCGCCTTGGCGATGGTGCTGGTCAAGATGCTGTCGCGGACCGAAACGACCAACCGCGTGGTCGCGATCAATCTTTTGTTTCTCACGCCGCTCGCTTTGATCCCCGCCCTGTTCGTGTGGACGTGGCCGACGCCGACAGAGTGGCTGTGGCTCGCCGGCATGGGCTTCGCGGCGACCGCCGCCAACTGGCTCACCGTGCGCGCCTTCGCCCTCGGCGATACCACCGCGGTGCTGCCTTACGATTTCACGCGGCTCCCGTTCGTCGCGCTGCTCGCGTTCCTGTTGTTCGGCGAGGTGCCCGATCTATGGACGTGGGTCGGCGGCGGCATCATTTTCCTCTCGTCCTTCTATATCGCGCGCCGCGAGGCGCAGATCCGCAAGCGCGACCGCGACGCGGCCACGACCACCAAAGTCACCTGAGGCGTTACTCGGCGCGAAGCCGTTCGAGCGCCTGCGTAGCGCGGGTGCGGTGGTCTGTCGTCACGTGCCGTTTGACGGCGGTAATCGCCGCCGCCAGCACGCTGGCATCGTCGGTGTAGCCGAGCCCGGCGATGAAGTCGGGGATGACGTCGGCCGGCATCACGAAATAGGCGATCGCACCCAAGAGGATCGCTTTGACGTAAGCCGGCGTCCGCCGGTCGACCGCGCAGTAATACGCCGCCAGTGCCTGATCGAGGAACGGCACCTGCCCGAGCGTGCGCTTGGCCTTGGGCCAAAAGCCGCGCCGCACGGTCGCGCGGTCGCGGGCGAGCTTGCCGGGATCGGGGTCGCGTTCGGCGGTCATCGGTTTTATGTGGGGCGGCGCTCTGCTAAGACAACGGCGTTATTCATGGGGAGGAACGATGAACATCAACGGCGTAGCGGCCCTCGTCACCGGCGGTGCCTCGGGGCTCGGGGCGGCGACGGTCAAGGCGCTGATCGGCAAGGGCGCTAAGGTCGCGATCCTCGATTTCGACCGCGCTAACGCCGAGCGTTACGCGGCCGAGACTGGCGCCCGTGCCGTGATTTGCGACGTATCCGACGCTGCCTCCGCCGAAGCCGCGGTGGCCGCTGCCGAAGCGGCGCACGGACCGGCCCGCATCCTCGTCAACTGTGCCGGCGTCGGCACGCCCGGCAAGGCGGTCGGCAAAGACGGCCCGCTGCCGCTCGCCGCGTTCGCCAAGGTGATCAACATCAACTTGATCGGCACCTTCAACCTGGCCCGCCTGGCCGCCGCGCGCATGCAGACGCTCGAACCGCTCGCCGGCGGTGAGCGCGGGGTCATCGTCAACACGGCGTCGGTGGCCGCCTATGACGGGCAGATCGGACAAGTCGCTTACGCCGCCTCTAAAGGCGGCATCGTCAGCCTGACGCTGCCGTTGGCGCGCGAATTCGCGAGCTTCGGCATCCGCGTCATGACGATCGCCCCCGGTATCTTCTTGACGCCGTTGCTGCGCACCCTGCCCGAAAAAGCGCAACAGTCGTTGGCCGCGAGCGTGCCGTTCCCGAACCGCTTGGGCGATCCCGCAGAATTTGCGGCGCTCGCTGTCCATATCCTCGAGAACCAGATGCTGAACGGCGAGGTGATCCGGCTCGATGCCGCGATCCGGATGGCGCCGCGCTGATCTAGGAGCGGGCGATCGCGTTCATCGCGCGCGCGAGCTCGAGGTCGAGCTGGGTGACGCCGCCGGCGTCGTGGGTCGCGAGTGTCACCTCGACCCGGTTGTAGACGTTGAACCACTCGGGGTGGTGATCCATCTTTTCGGCGACCAGCGCGGCGCGGCTCATGAACCCGAACGCGGCATTGAAGGTGTCGAACTTGAACGTCTTGGCAATCGCGTCGCGGCCGGCCACCGATTTCCAGCCTTTGAGGGCTCGGAGCGCGCGGGCGCGCGTCGCGGGTTCTAGTTTCTGCGGTCGGGCCATGGCTACCTCCTTGGGGGCGACGGAGCGCGAGCCTCGCCCGGTTTGGGGCGCACCGGCAAGCGGTACCGGGGCCGGCGCATGAACGATCGGATCGGCTGGGACCGTGCGCCGCCGACGCTCGCCGATTTCGAACGGCTCGCCGATCGGGCGATGGGCGCGATCCCCAAGCGGCTGCGCGACCTGGTCGATGGCGTCGCAATCCGGATCGAAGAGTTTCCGGACGATGAGACCATGCGCGACATGGAGCTCGAGAGCCCGTTCGACATTCTCGGGCTCTACCGCGGCATCGACCTCGGCCACAAAGGCATGGGCGACGTGGTCCACGACGTCGACATGATCCTGCTCTACCGCCGCCCGATTCTCGACTATTGGTCCGAGGGTACCGATCCGCTCGATGCGGTCGTGCGCCACGTTCTGATCCACGAGATCGGCCATCACTTCGGCCTCTCCGACACCGATATGGAGGCGATCGAAGCCGAAGCCGACGATGCCGCGGCCGGCGCGTAGTACTCGGAATCACAGATTGATGACACAGCGTGTGTTCGAAGAAGCCCTCGTCCTGAACCCGTCCAAGGACCCTCGTCCTGAGCCCGTCGAAGGACGAAGGCCCTCATGGTTCGATACGCTCACCATGAGGGCTTAACGCAGCGCGGCCGCCCGACTCACGTTTCCGCGATAGCTGGTACTAGGCGTCGGCGCGCAACAATCGCTCGACGAACGCCGGCACGACCTTGGTCGCCGGGCCGTAGATCGCTTCGGCGAAGCGGCTGGCGCCGTCCGAGGGCTCGAGGTTGAGCTCGACCGTATGCGCCGCGCCGATCCCGCGCACTTCATCGACGAAACCGGCGGCGGGATAAACGTTCCCGGAGGTGCCGATCGAGACGAACAAGTCGCAGGCGCCGAGGAGCGCGCCGATCGGCTCCATCGCGAACGGCATTTCCCCGAACCAGACGACGTGCGGCCGGAGATAGCCGAGGCGGCCGGCCGGTCCGCGTGCGGCATCGCCGCAGCGCGGACAGCGCGTTTCGACCGAAACGTCGTCCGGCCAGTCGAGCACATGCTCGGCGGCGTGGCAGCGCACCTTCAGGAGCTCGCCGTGCATGGGAATGACGTTCCGCGACCCGGCGCGTTCGTGGAGCGAATCGACGTTCTGGGTAACGATCGTGACGCGCGCCGGCCCGTGGGCTTCGAGGTGCGCGAGCGCGGCGTGCGCGGCGTTGGGCGCGGCGCCCAGGAGGTTGCGCCGGCGGGCGTTGTAGAATTCATGGACGAAGGCCGGGTTGCGGGCGAAGCCTTCGGGCGTCGCGACCTCGGCCAAGTCGTACTTGGTCCACAGCCCGTCGGCGTCGCGAAACGTGCCCAGGCCCGACTCGGCGGAAATCCCGGCGCCGGTCAGGACGACGATCGAGCGGAAGGTCATGGCGCCGCCGCAGCCCGCGCCGGTGCCGGCGCCGCGAGCGGGTAGATCATCTCGACCCGGTGCACCGCGCCGGCGTTCCCGAGGAAGCTCTGGTAAAGCTGGAACGTCGCGACCGGGAACGGCGGGGCGAGAAACGGCCCCTGGTAACTCACGTACTCGCTCACCTGGTAGGCGCGTGCGCCTTTGAGCCGCGCCAGCGTGACGTGGGGATGGTAGTTCCGCCGCTCGGACTCGAGGCCGAGTGCGACCACCGCGGCCTCGATCCTTCTCTGGAGACGCGTGAGCGCCGGATTGGACGTGACCCCGACCCAGAGTGTTTGCGGCGTGCCGCGCATCGGAAACAGCCCAAGGCCGTCGAGCGTCAGCGCGAAGCTTTCGCCCTCGATGCGGCCGAGCGCCAGTCGAATATCGTCGAACAGCGGGCCCTCGACCTCGCCGATGAAGCGGAGCGTCAGATGCATCTGCTCGGGCTCGACCCAGCGTGCGCCGCGGATTCCCGAACACAGGCCGGCGAGGCGGGTCTTGGCCGCGTCGGGGAGATCGATCGCGACGAACAGGCGGTGCATCGGGCTAACGCGTCACCAGCGGCAGGATCGCGGGCACGATCCGCTCGACGATCAGCGCGACCCCCGCGCGGTTGGGATGGATGCCGTCGTTCTGGTTGAGCTCGGGCTTGGCGGCGACGCCGTCGAGAAAGAACGGGAACAACGCGACGCCGTGCTTGGCCGCGAGTTTCGGGAAGATCGCGTCGAACGCGGCCACGTAATCGGCACCGTAATTGGGCGGCGCGCGCATGCCGGCGAGCAGCGTCGTGATGCCGCGCTCGTTGAGCCGGGTGAGGATGGCATCGAGATTGTCGTGGGTGACTTGGGGGTCGATCCCGCGCAGCGCATCGTTACCGCCAAGCTCGACGATGACGAGGTCGGGCTTGTCGGCGAGCGCCCATTCGAGCCGGGCCCGGCCGCCGGCGGTGGTATCGCCCGAGACGCCGGCGTTAACGATGCGGGCGACGACGCCGCGTGCTTTGAGCGCTTTTTCGAGCTGAACCGGGAAGGCATCGGCAGGCGGCAGGCCGTACCCGGCGGTCAGGCTGTCGCCCAACGCCACGATCACGATCCCGTGGGCGCGGCTGGAATCGAGCAGGACGGCGGCGAAAAGCGCAAAAACAACGGCGAAAACCCGGTGCCGCCGTGTAAAAAGAGCGCCGGCTCGCTTATATGATGGGAACGCCCCGGTACGGTTCATGTCTGCATCCCACGCCAATACGGACGGCCCCCTCGTCGCGGTGAGCGACGTGCACGTGACTTTGGAAAGCTCGGCCGGCGCCGTCAACATCCTCCGCGGCGCCTCGTTGACGCTTGCCCCTGGCGAAGCGGTCGGTCTGGTCGGCCCGTCCGGCTCGGGCAAATCGACGCTGCTCTCGGTCGTCGCCGGCCTCGAACGCGCTGCCAAGGGCCGCATCGTGATCGCCGGCCACGACTTGGGCGCGATGGACGAGGACGCCCTCGCCGTGTTTCGCCGCCACCACCTCGGCATCGTGTTCCAGTCCTTCCACCTCGTGCCGACCATGAACGCGCTCGAGAACGTCGCTATTCCGCTCGAACTCGGCGGCGCCCGCGACGCCTTCGCCCGCGCCCGCGAACGGCTGGTCGAGGTCGGCCTCGGCCATCGCCTGACCCACTACCCGGCGCAGCTCTCGGGCGGCGAACAACAGCGCGTGGCGCTCGCCCGTGCTTTTGCCGGTGAGCCCAAGCTCGTGCTCGCCGACGAGCCGACTGGCAATCTCGATTCCGCGACTGGTCACGCGATCGTCGACCTCATGTTCCGCATTCGCGCCGACCGCGGCACCACGCTACTCCTCGTCACCCACGATACCAGTCTGGCGCAGCGCTGCGGCCGCGTGCTCCGGATGGACGACGGGCGTGTGTTCGGCGCCGTCGCCGCCGACCCGGCATGCGCCCACGGCCATGGCTGAGAGCGCGTTCTCAGTCCGCGCCTGGGCGCTCGCAGGCCGCTTCGCGCTGCGCGAGTTGCGCGGCGGGCTTAAGGGCTTTCGCATTTTTCTCGCCTGTTTGGCGTTGGGCGTCGCCGCCGTATCGGGCGTCGGCACGCTCGCCGCGGCGATCGCCGAGAGCTTGCGCGGCAAGGCGCAAGTCCTGCTCGGTGGCGACATGGACATCGCGGTTTCGTCCTACGCGCTCGATCCGGCGATCGTCGCCGACATCGGCCGCGATGCCGAAGCGGTCGCGATGGTGCGCGAGCTGCGCGCTTTGGCGGCGGCGGAAAAATCGGGCCGGCGGACGCTGGTCGAGCTCAAAGCGATTTCGCCGGCCTATCCGCTCTACGGCGACGTGACGCTCAAGCCGCCGCAGCCGTTGGCGCAGGCCCTGGCGCCGGCGGGCCCGCGCTACGGCGCCGCGGTCGAAGAATCGCTTTTGGCGCGTCTCGATTTGGCGATCGGCGATGTCGTCAAGGTCGGCGAGATCGAGATCGTCATCCGCGCCGCGATCGTCCGCGAGCCGGATCGGGTCGCTACCGCGTTTACGTTTGGACCGCGGCTCCTGGTTGCCGATGCGACGCTCGATGCCGCAGGGCTGATCCGGGAAGGGAGCCTGGTCCGCTACAAGTACCGCGTCAAACTGGCTGCAGGGCAGAGCGCGCGCCGGGTCGCCGACCGGCTCAAGGCGGCGTATCCGACCCAGACCTGGCAGATCCGCGATACCTCGCAAGCGCAGCCCGGCGTCGCTCGCTTCATCGACCGTTTCGCCGTGTTCCTGACCCTGGTCGGCGTTACCGCGCTGCTGGTCGGCGGCATCGGCGTCGGCAACGCGGTCGCCAATTACCTGGCCGGCAAGACCGCGACCATCGCGATCCTGAAGTGTGTCGGTGCGTCGGGCGCGACCATCGTCCGCATCTATTTCGTCCAGGTCTTCATCCTAGCGACGCTCGGGATCGCGATCGGGGTTGCGCTTGGCGCGACCGCCCCTTGGCTCGCCAACGCCGCGATTGGCGATCGGCTGCCGGTCCCGGCCGAGATCGGCTTTTACTGGAAGCCGGCCGCGCTCGCCGCCGTGTTCGGCTGGCTGATCGCGTTCGTGTTTACTTTATGGCCGCTTGCCCTCGCGCGGGAAGTTCCGGTCGCCGGTCTCTTTCGTCACTTGGTCGAACCGGCGCGGCGCTGGCCGCGGGCTCCCTACCTGATCGCGATCGCTGGCGCCGCGGCCGCACTCGCACTGCTCGCGGTATTCGGCGTCGGTCAGCCCTACCTCGCTAAGTGGTTCGTGCTGGGTGCGGTCGGCGCACTCGTCGCGTTCCGTGTACTCGCCGCTGGCGTCATTGCCCTGGTCGCCCGGATGCCGCGGCCGAGCCGGCCGCTCCTCCGGCTGGCGATGGCCAATCTGAGCCGGCCCGGATCACCCTCGGCCGCCGTGATCGTGTCGTTGGGCGCCGGGCTCACCGTGTTGATCGCGGTCGCGCTGATCCAGGCCAACCTCGCGCGCCAGGTCGCCGAACGGGTACCGCAGGACGCGCCGGCGTTTTTCTTCATCGATATCCAGCCCGATCAGGGCGCGGCCTTCGACGCGGCTGTCGCCGCCGTCCCCGGTACCGGGGCGGTCGAACGCGTTCCAATGCTGCGCGGGCGCCTGACGCGGGTCGACGAGATCCCGGTCGAGGAAGTCAAGGTCGCGCCCGAGGCGCAGTGGGTAACCCGCAACGAACTCGGGCTCACCTACGCTACCGTCATGCCCAAACGCACGCAGTTGGTCGCCGGCAACTGGTGGGCGCCCGACTATCGCGGTCCGCCGATCATCTCGATCGATGCCGACATCGCGCGCGGCCTCGGCATCGATATCGGCGGCACCATGACCTTCAGCGTCTTGGGCCGCGAGATTACGGCGCGCGTCGTCAACCTCCGCCGCATCGACTGGATGGACCTCGGCATCAACTTCGTGACCGTGTTCGCACCGGGCGCGCTCGACGGTGCGCCGCACACGCAGTTGGCGACCGCGCGCGCGACGCCGGCCGCCGAGGAGCCTCTGTTCCGCGCCATTACCGAGAAATTTCCCAACATCTCGCCGATCAAAGTCCGCGACATTTCCGAACGGATCGCCGGCTTCCTCGAGGAGGTTGCCGCCGGCGTCCGTGGCGCCGCTTCGCTCGCGGTCGCGGCCGGGATTCTGGTGCTAGCCGGCGCGGTCGCCGCCGGGCATCGCCGCCGGGTTTACGATTCGGTCGTCCTCAAGGTGCTGGGCGCGACCCGCTTCAATCTGGTGGTCGGCTACCTGCTCGAATTCGTGCTGCTGGGGCTGGTCACGGCTGCGATCGCCGTCGCGATCGGCACCGTCGCGGCCTACGTGGTGGTGACCGAGGTCATGCGCTCGGACTGGGCGTTTGCGCCGGCGGCGGCGAGCGTAACCGCGATCGGCGGGATCGCGTTGACTGCGTTCTTAGGCTTCCTCGGCACCTGGTGGGCGCTCGGCCAGAAACCGGCCCAAGTGCTCCGCGCCCAATAAGCGCCGGGGTCAAGTCCTGTTCTTGCTGGATAAACGGGTTGGAGATGCGGTAACGGTGGGCGGCCGTCGAAGGCAACCGCTCGGCCGTGCCACCGACGAAAAGGTAGAGAACCTCGACCTCCGCCCAGCTATGATCCGGCTCACGCGCGCCGAAAAAACGGCGTCAAAAAGGAGCCAGAGGTTTCGGGATCGCTCAACCAGACGTCAGAGCTCCGTATGCAGCACGCCATGGACGAGTTCCATGACGACCTGACCCGTGCATCGGAGTACCTACGGCGGCCGAGCCTGGGCAATTCCAGCTACGTCGCGCCTTCCACCAATAAGTGCTGAGCGGCGATGTTGTCGTCGATAAGGCTGAGCGGGAGACGGACATTGGGCGCAAGAAAACGGAAGATGGCTCCCGCCCGCCTTCCCCCCGCACGCACTAGGAGCTTCCTTGACGGCTCCTCGGCGGCTGGCTAGCAGTTCAAGGCGGCAGGGGGCACGTCAACTTCTGTCTGTAGACTCATCTTCTTCCATTCAGTGAAGATTCCTTCCCATGAACTATGGGAAGGAATTTGCGGCCAACGTCCGCAGGCTGCGACTAAAGCACGGATGGTCGCAAGAGGAGCTCGCCGAAAGGTCGGGGTTACACCGCACCTACGTAAGTGGGATCGAACGCGGAATTCGCAACCCCACCTTGGCAATCGTTATCCAGATTG
>CAMDOQ010000072.1 GCA_945903685.1 Rhizobium sp. Q54 | reverse complement strand
GATCGATACCGACGAACAAACGCTTTACGGACCCGCCAACGTCACGCTGATCGAGCCGGGCCGCGTCATGATGATCGCGGAGGCGCCCAAATCGATCGCGGCGGTGCGTAAAGCGGGTGTCGACGTGACCCCGGTTCCTTACGCGGAGTTCATGCGCACCGGCGGCGGCCTCCACTGTTCGACCATGCGGATCTGGCGCGATCCCGGTCCATTCCTCGATGACTGATCCGGCACGGACGCGCACGATCGCGGCGGCGGGGCTGATCGGTATCGCGTCCGGCGCGTTCGCCGCTCTCGTTGTCGAGACGACCGGCGAATTCCGCGCGGCGCCCGGAGCTGTTTATGGTGCCGCCGTCGGTTTCGCTCTGGTCCGAACCAAGGCCCTAACCCTGCGCCAAGGCGTCCTCTATGTCGTCGCGTCGGCGCTCGCCTATGCGGTCGCCGTTCAGGTGGCGCTGGCCATCCACCAGCCCTTGAACGATGTGATGTGGCAGGCCGGCTTGATCGCCGGCTTGTGCGGAAGCGCGATCCTGACGACGGCGACAGCGCCGATGCTGCCGTCGCTGAAGCGGCCGCGTCCTTATCTCGCGCTGTTAGCCATTGGTTGCGGTCTCGGCAGCTTGCTCGGCCTGATCGACTATTCCTGGGGATCGGTCGCGCTGTACAGCGGCTGGCAAGGGGGTTATGCGGTGGTGCTCGCGGCCTTCCTGCCCGTGAACCAGCGAACGGCGAGCGGAATAGGCGTGGAGACGACATCGCCGCATGGCGTGGAGGCGACATGACCGCTAAAAAAGTTGCGATTGTCACCGGTGGCGGCACCGGTTTGGGCCTCGGTGCGGCCAAGATCCTCGAACGCGATGGCTATACCGTCGCCATCTTGGGGCGCCGGTTGGATCAGTTGAAGAAGGCGGCTGCCGGTACCGCGTTGGAGCCGCTCACCTGCGATGTCGGCGACAAGGCGGCGGCCGACCGCACTGTCCAGGCGATCCTCGCGCGCTTCGGCCGGATCGACGTCCTCGTCAACAACGCGGGCGTGTTCCGCGTCAAGAAGCTCGCCGAGGTTACGCCCGACCACATCGCCGAGGTATTCGGCGCCAACATGTTCGGCACCATCTACATGACGCTCGCCTGCATGGCGGCGCTCAAAAAGAGCCGCGGCACGATCATCAACGTGAGCTCCTCGATCGCCCACCAATCCTCTGACCGCGGCGTTTCGATCTACGGTGCGACCAAGGGCGGGATCGAGGTCTTCACCCGCATCACCGCGCGTGAACTAGCGCCCGAGGTCCGCGTCAACTGCATCAGCCCCGGCCTGATGCGAAGCGATGCCTATGTCGCGCAAGGGATGAGCCAGGCCGAATACGACGCGCTGCTGGACAAGTGGGCCGAGCAGTTCCCGGTCAAGCGCACCGGCGAGCCCGAGGATTTCGGCGAGCTGGTTGCGTTCCTGGCGTCGCCCGAGAAATCGGGGTGGATGACGGGTACGATCCACATCTTGGACGGCGGCCGCTCGCTGCTGTAACCGAGCAAGCAAGGAGAGGAACGATGGCGTTTCGACTGACGAGCCCCGACTTCAAGGACGGCGACTATCTGGGTCAGGACCAGATCTTGAGTGCGGTCTACGGCTTTGGCTGCGCCGGCGGCAACCGCTCACCGCGGCTCAAGTGGGACGACCCGCCCGCCGGCACCGAGTCGTTCACGCTCACGGTCTACGATCCCGACGCCCCGACTGGGAGCGGGTTCTGGCACTGGCTGGTCTGCAACCTGCCGGCCGATTGTCGCGAGTTGCCGGGCGGCATCGGCATGGGCGGAACGCTGCCGGCCGGTGCGATCGAGACGCGCACCGATTTCGGCAAGCCCGGTTATGGCGGGCCGTGCCCGCCGCCGGGCGACCATCCGCACCGCTACCTGTTCGCGCTCTACGCGGTCAAAGGCAAGGTCAACGTCGCCGCCGACACGCCGGCGGCGCAGGTCGGCTTCCAGCTTCACTTCGCGACGCTCGCCAAAGCGACGTTGATGGGGCTTTACAAGCGCACCTAACGGGTGGACGACGATGAAGCTCGCCACGTTTCGCGCCAAAGGGAGCCGCAATGCGCGGCCCGGCCTCGTGGTCGGCGAGCGCATCCACGATTTCGCCACGCTGGCGCGGACGGACCCGGCCGCGCCCAAACGCCCGGTCAAGACCCTGAAGGCGGCGATCGAGCGCTGGGACGAGTGGCATCGGTTCCTCGCCGGCGCCGCACAACGGACGCGCGACGGTGGAGTGGCGCTCGCTGCGGTCGAGCTGCTGCCGCCGATTCCCGACCCCGGCAAGTTCCTCTGCGTCGGCAAGAACAACCGCACGCATCTTGAAGAACTCAAGCGCAACGCGCTGATCCGCGAGATTCCGGACGAGCCGACCGGCTTTCTCAAAGTAAATGGCTGCCTGGTCGGCGACCGTGCGCGCGTCGCGCGGCCGCCCGGAATCACCACCATGGATTACGAACCTGAGCTGGTGTTTGTGATTGCCCGGCGCGCCCACGGCATCGCACGCGAGGAGGCGCTCGACTACGTGGCCGGGGTCACGCTCTTCAACGACCTGACCGCGCGCGAGATCCAGCAGCGCGAGGTCAAGATGGGAACGCGGTTTTGGACTGCCAAGAACATGCCGGGGTTCGGGCCGCTCGGGCCCTGGTTCGTCACCCTGGATGAAGTCGGTGATCCCAACGCGCTCGAGCTCGTCTGCCGCGTCAATGGCGAGGAGCGTATCCGCTACCGGATCTCCGACCAGTTGTTCGATTTCGGCACCGCGCTCGCCCACTTCTCGCGCTATGTGCCGTTCGAGCCGGGCGATCTCATCTCGATGGGGGCGCCGTCCGGCTCGGCGATCGGCCAGGCTGATCCGGCGGCCTTTTACTTGAAGCCCGGCGACACGGTCGAAGTCGCGTGCGAGCGGATCGGCACGCTCACCAATGCGGTGGTGGCCGGTCGCGCGCCACGGCGGTCGACCTAGCCGGCCGATTCCCGCTGAGGCCCTCTTCTGCCCGCTCCGAGCGGGGAGGAGGCCACACCCGCTAACCGGCGCGCGGTACCACCCGGTCGGCGAGCGCGCGCAGGAGCGCTGCGCCATCGCCCCGCCACGCGGCGCCGTGCATGCAGGCGAGGAGCGTGGGCTCGAGTGCGGCCAAGCGTTCGAGTTCGCGCCTTGTGTTGGCGGCGATCGCGAAATAGCCCGACGCTAAGCGGAGCGCTTCGCTCGATTCGAGGATGTCGCCGCTCGTGACCGGCGGATGAACGTCCCCCGGTTGCGTGAAGAGATCGCCGCAGAAGAGCGTCCGCGTCGTCGTGTCGCAGAGAAAGCCGCACTCCCAGCTATGCGGTACGTGCGGGGTGGCGAGCCACTGGACGCGATGGCGCCCCAACTCGAAAGTCTCGCCATCGGCCGCCGCCCGCGGCGGACGTGTTGCCGTGTCGTTGACCGAGGTCATCGCCGCGACTTCGCTACAGAGCGGTTCGGCGTCGGGCGCGACGGCGAGGAAGTCGTTGAGCGCCCCGCATTCGTCGGCTTCGAAATGCGAGAAGCCGACGTAGCGGAGCCGCGCGATCGGCATGACGCGCTCGATCGCTGCTTTGATCGGCGCGAACAGCCCGCGCGGCCCGGTGTGGAAGAGGAGCGGGCGCTCATCGACGATCAGGTACTGGTTGAAGGTGAAACCGTCGAAGGCGTCGCTCTTGGGCAGCGCCACGCTTACGCGGAAGATGTCCGTCGCGATCTCGTCGATACGGGCGGTCGGCATGCAGCTGAGCGTAGCACGGCGGCGCAGGGTTGCCGCGCCGGCGCGCGGAGAATGAGCCGATTGCCGCCGGCCGCGACCGGCTATACTTGGCGCCCGGCAGCCGCAGTTGGCTGCCGCGACGGGAGACGGCCATGCCCGCTACCGGAGATCGCTTCGCCGAGGTCGCCCGCGCGCGCGCCGCCACGCGCGCGCCGCTCGCGCAGGCGCGCCACGGGCCGGGCGAAATCTACCACTCGCCCGCGGTGTTCCAGCTCGAGAAAGAGCGCTTGTTCATGCGCGACTGGCTCTGCGTCGGCCGGGCTGAGGAGCTGGCGCAGCCCGGCGACTACGTGACCGAGCGCCTGCTCGACGAGCCGGTGCTGCTGGTCCGCGACCGCGACGGTTCGATCAAGGCGTTCAGCAACGTGTGCGCGCACCGCGGCGTCGCGGTCGCGATCGGCGCGGGGCGTGTCGGCGAATTTCGCTGCCCGCATCATGGCTGGCGCTACGACCTCGGCGGCCGCCTGGTGGCGGCACCGGGCTTGGAGGACAAGGCCGGGTTCGATCCCCGCGCCTGCGGCCTGCGGCCGATCCGCACCGGCGAATGGGCGGGCTGGATCTTCCTCACCTTCGACGACCAGGCGCCGCCGTTGGCGACGCATCTCGCCCACTACGCCAAGGATTTCGCGTTCCTGCGCCAGGAGGATTGCCGTCTCGCCGGCAAGATCGTCGCCGAGTTCGACTGTAACTGGAAGCTCATCGTCGAGAACTTGATGGACTTCTATCACGTCGAGACCATCCACAAGGCCTCGTTCGCCGGGCCCGAATACCGCTTCGACACCCAAGGGCGGCTGTTCGAGCTCCGGCCGGGGGGCGGCGTCGCCGCGTTCTACAACGCCGCGCCGATGGTGTTCGGCAAACAAAGCTTGTTCGGGCGGATGCCGTGGCTCGATCCAAGCCACGACTTGCTCGGCTGCATCGGCTTCCTGCAGCCGAACCTCAACTTGCTCGCGCGTTCCGACTACGTGCGGCCGTACGTGACGTGGCCGCTCTCGCCGACCCGGACCCGGGCGGTCGCCTATTTCCTGTTCCCCGAGCGCTGCTTCGCCGACCCGGAATTCGCCGCCAAGGTCGAGCGCTACAAGGACTTCGTGCGGCTGGTGGTCGACGAAGACATCGCCCTGGTCAAGTCGCTGCAACAGGGATCGGCGGCGCGCACGTTCCGTCCCGGGCCGTTGTCGGTGCTCGAAGCCGGCATCCACCATGTCTTGAACAACTATCTCGAGCGGACGTTCGGCGACGGCGAGCGGGAAGCGGCGGAGTAGCCGGTCGCCGGCGCAAGCGGCCGTCTTCGCCCTGCCAGGAGGGAGCATGCAACCGGACTTGGCGCGCGCGGCCGAGCGGCTGGTGCGGGATCAGATGGCGGTGCGCGCCGGCGAGGGCGTGCTGATCACCACCGATACCGCCGCTGACGCGAGAGCGGCCGCCGCGGTCTTCGCCGCCGCCGGCGCGGCTGGGGCCAGACCCAACCTCATGGTGCTGCCGCAGCTCCCGTTTCAGGGCAAGCTCGCCGATCCCTACGTCAGTCCGGCGCTTGCCGCAGCGGCGGCGGCGAGCGACGTGTGGATCGACTTGACGCTCCCGTACTTTGCCGGTTCGGAGGTGCACGACCGGGCGATGAAGAACCGGCGCACGCGCTATTTCCTGGGCGTCGACTTGGGCGGCCCCGGGCTCGCCCGCCTCTATGGCGACGTCGATCTGGATCGGCTCTACGACGCGCAGGACGCGCTCGATGCGCTGATCGCGCGCGCGACCGGCAAGGCCTGCCGGATCGTCAATCCCGCCGGCACCGACATCGTCTTCCAGCTGGCGAAGTCGACCGCCAACAAGAGACGCCGGGCCGACCGCCCCGGTACGATCTCGCCGCCGGGTTCGTGCTTGATCTACCCCGAGCTCGAAAGCGTCAAGGGCCGGGTCGTGCTCGCCAAGGTGTTCCACGAGTATTACGCCGCCTTACCGACGCCGATGACCGTACACCTCGACGGGCGCATCCGCGCGGTCGAGGGCGGCGGCGCCGAGCGCGCGGTCATGGAGCGGGCCCTGCGCCGTGCTGCCGGCGGCGGCTACGGCCACATCATCCATTTCACGCTCGGCTTCCATCCGGCCGCGCGCTGGGGCCACGGCTTCATCGAGGACATCCGCGTCGCCGGCACCAACGCGGTCGGGTTCGGCACGCCGTGGTGGCTGCCGGGCGGCGGCGAGAATCATCCCGACGGGGTCGTCACCGAGCAGACGCTGTGGGTGGACGGCGCCCTCATCGCCGAGCGCGGCGTCGTGGTCGACCCGCGCGACGCGGCGGCGGCACTGGTCCGCCTCGGCCCGCGCTGATCGCGGCGCGCGCCGGGTTGACCGCGCCCGCTTCGCTCCATATATCTAGTCAGATAACTAGTCATTTCTGAGAGGGATCGATGGGGACGTGGGCGGTTCAGGACGCCAAGGCGCGGTTCAGCGCTTTGTTGGAAGCGAGCCTCAAGGAAGGGCCGCAAATCGTGACCAAGCGCGGCATCGAAGCGGCCGTGCTGGTCCCGGTAGTGGAGTGGCGGCGCCTGCAGCAATCGGCCCGTCCGACGCTCAAGGAGCTTCTCGCCGCCGCGGCGCCGCGGGGGGAGATTCCCGTTCCCAAGCGCGGCGCGCTCGCCCGGCGCAAGCCAACGCGCGTCGGCTGATCGCGTGTACCTGCTCGACACCAACATCGTCTCCGAACTGCGCCGGCCAAAACCGCACGGCGGCGTGCTTGCGTGGCTCGGCGGTATTCGCAACCACGATCTCCATCTCGCGGCGGTGACGTTAGGCGAGCTTCAGGCCGGGATCGAAATCACGCGCGAACAGGACCCAGCCAAAGCGGCCGCGATCGAGACGTGGCTCGAGCAGGTCGAGCAGACGTGGAACGTCCTCGCGGTAGACGGCCGAACCTTTCGCCTTTGGGCGCGTCTCATGCATCGCCGCTCCGATGCGTTGATCGAGGACGCGCTGATCGCGGCGACGGCGCTCGTTCACGATCTCATCGTCGTGACGCGCAATGTCCGCGACTTCGCTCCATTCGGCGTTCGAACGCTGAATCCTTTCACACCCTTGCAGGGGTCGCATCGCTGACGCTCGATCGTTGGTGGCGCGTTCGGTGGGTTTGATGCGACACAAAAGCGAGTGTCCAGCATGAAGCGCCTGAATGTCCGGCAACTGCGGGCGGCGTTGCCGCGCCTCGAACGGGTCCTCGCCGAGGCGGGCGAGATCCTCGTCACTCGGCGCGGCAAGGTGCTGGCGCGGGTCGTCGCGGCGGCGCCGCGGCCTCCGCTGCCCTCGCACACCGAGTTGCGCGCACCGATGCCGCGTCTCGCGGTCGGGAGCGAGGTGGCGGTGCGCGCCGAACGCGACGGCCGATGATCGGGTCGCCGATGTCGACCCGCGTGCGGCCGACCGGTCCCAACCCCGACCCTTGCTTTGCTGGAAGAGGGCGCGAGCGGAGCGCGCCGGAGGGGCTCTCACCTAATCGTGGTCGCCGCCGATCTCGATTACGGTACCGACGTTGCGCGCGAGCGCGCGCCGTTCGACCGCTTGCGCCGTGATCAAGTCTTGGATCGGCACGCCGGTCGACTTGTAGTAGGTGATCTCGTCCGCCCGTTCGCGGCCCTTCGCCGTCCCAGCGACGAGCTCGGCGATGCCGGCGATGTCGGCCTCGCTTAGGATTCCTTCGGCGATCGGGATCTGGAGATCGCCGGCATCGGCCAGGCAGTCGGCCTTGCTGTCGATGACGCGCTTCGCCGCCCGCCGGATCGTCTCCGAATCGACCTCGCGCGCGGTAGCTTCGTAGGCGCCGGCTGCGACCACGAACGTGCCGGGCTTCAAGTCGCGGCCGTCGAACACCGGCTCGTGCGAGGTTGTGGCGGCGACGACGATGTCCGCGTCTTTGACGGCGTCCGCGCGCGAGGCGACGACCCGGATGTCGCGCGGCACCGGGGCCCCGACGGCCGCCATTTTTTTTACGAAATCTTCGGCTCGCGCCGGGGTGCGCGTCGCGAGCACGATTCGCTCGATCGCGTGCTCCTGGCAGAGCGCTTCGACCTGGTTGCGGGCAACGCGCCCGGCGCCGATCACCGCCATGACGCGGCTATCTTTGCGCGCCAAGTAGCGGGCAGCCAAGCCGGTGCCGGCGCCGGTGCGTAGATCGGTCAGGTGCGCGCCTTCCATCACCGTCTTGGGCGCGCCGGTCGCACCGTCGAACAGCGCGATCAGCGCGGTCATGCGCGGCACTTTCTTTTTCTCGTTGTCGTAGAAGTCGGAGACGACCTTGATGCCGTAGCCCTTGCCGCTTTTCAGGAATGAGGGGTTGAAGATCGCGATCCCCGGCGGCTCCTTGGAAAGCGCGAAGCTGCGCAGGCCCTCGATGCTGGCGCCGGCGGCAAGGACCGCGAAGGCCTCGGCTTGGATGTCGATCGCCTCGCGCATCGAGAGAAGGGCGCGGACGTCGGTTTCGGTCAAGATACGGAGTTTCATGGCCGCAGCTCACCCCAACCCATTCGCGACGTAGCGGTTGGTGCCGATGTCCTCGGCCCAGATCCGCCGCACCACTTGGTCTAGGTAGCCGAACAGCTTGACGTTCCGCGAGGCGACCTGGTCGATGTCCTTGCGCAAGACCTTCATCACGCCTTCGATCTCGCGCCGGAGCGCCTCTTCATCGACCATGGTGAGCTTGCGGTCCCGCATCACGACTTGGCCGTCGACCAGCACGGTGTCGACGGCGCGGCCGCACTCGGTATAGACGAGCTGGCGCGCCGCCGAGTTCATCGGCACGAACGACGGGTCGGTCAGGTCGACCAGCGAAAGGTCGGCGGCCATGCCCGGTTTGAGCGCGCCCCACTCGGCTTCGCGCCCGGCGGTGCGCGCACCGGCGCGGGTCGCGGCATGCAGCGCGTCGCGCGCCGTGGGCGCGCCCTGCTCCGGATCGCTCACCGCCGCCAGCGTCGTGAACATCTTCATCGCCTGAAACATGTTCTGCGCGTCCGAGCACGAGCAGTTGTCGCTGCCCAAGGCGACGTTGACGCCGGCGTCCAGGAGCCGGCGGATCGGCGCGACGCCGCTCTTGGTCTTCAAGTTGCCGACCGGGTTCAGGACCACGTTGGTGCCGGTCGCGGCGAGCTTGTCGATCTCGTCCTGCAGGAGCCACACCGAGTGCGCGAGCGAGGTCTGCGGCCCGAGGATGCCGGTCCGCTCCATGTAGTTGATGAGCGAACCCTGGTCGCGGTCGCGGAAGAGCTGGCGGGCGATCAGCGTCATCGCCTTCGATTCGTAAAGGTGCGTGTAGATCGGCACTTTCTCCTTGCGCGCGAGCTCGCCCAGGCGCTCAAGGAGCCGCGGCGTGCAGCGCTCGGGGCTGGTCGGCCCCAGCGCCCAACTGATGCGCGGGTGGCGGTTGCGGCGCTTGCGCATCACGTCGGCGACCAGGTCGACCAGGTCGACGTCGGTCCCGAACGGCTCGACCGCGCCGGTCATGCCCTTTTGCACTTCGGCCGGCACCATCTCTTCCCAGAACGGCACCGTCTTGAAGCCGGTGACGTCGCCGATCTGGCACGCGAACACGGCGCGGATGCCAATCTGCTCGTAGGCTTCGAGCGTGGCGTCGACGTGGTCCTCGTCCCACGGATAGATCGTGAGCAGGTCCTGGACCGTGGTCATGCCCGAGCGAAGGCACTCGAACGCGCCCAGGAGCGTGCGGAGCCGCACTTCGTCGCGGCTGCGCTTGGGGTAGGAGGGCGGGAGCGCCGCCAGCACCCAGTGCTCCAACGGGATGGTCTCGAAGCAGCCCTTCAAGAGCACGTCGTGCGAGTGGTAGTGGGCGTTGATGAAGCCGGGAACGACCAGCTTGTCCTTGGCATCGATCACGGTGCCGACGCCGGTTCCTTTCAGCGCCGGGTGCGTGCCGCCGGATTTGAGCTTCTCGGCCAGGCCCGGTTCGATCGCGGCGATCTTGCCGGCCGCGATCAGGACGTCGGCCGCCGGTGGCTGGTCGGTGTCGCCGTCCAGGTCGAACACCCGCCCGTTCTTGATCAGGATCACGCTATGCCGGTCGGTCATGATGGCGCTCCTCCCACGCAAAACTGCCGCCCGCAGAGTAGCGGCGCGGGCGGTAGGAACAAGTCCGTATCGGAAAGATCCGCCCCTCCCCCCTTGTGGCTTGGGCGCGGCGTCGAAATCGCGATTCGCAAGTCGCGCGCCGGCCGGGACGGCTCAGCGCCGAAACGGCGTGAACGATGCCCGACAGAGTCGCGTTCGCTATGTGAGAAGAGCGGGGCCATCGATCCACGGATTGAAGACGCGCGCGCCGGAATCTGCAACGTCCTTGACGTTACGGGTCGCAAGGTAGAGGTCGTGCTCGATCGCTGTCGCTGCCATCAGCGTATCGACCACCGGCGGACTTAAGCCGGTCGTGCGCTTGATGGTGCCGCTCACACGACCCCACCGGCGCACAATCGCATTGGTGAGCGTGAGGACGCGTCCGGCGAAACGCGCTTCGAGCGCGGCGACATCGGCCTCGTAGCGAAGCCGTTCGGGGGCATGCGCCGGGACAGCGGCGATCCCTTTGTCGTACTCAGCAAGGACAAGCACGCTGATGTAGAGCGCCGTTTCTTCGACCGACCCGGCCCACGCCGTGACCCGAGGATCAGGTGTTCGCCGCGCCAACTCGGCGACGACGTTGGTATCGAGTAGCCAGCCTTTCACGCCGGCGGCTCACGACCGCGGTCGATCGCGCGCTCGACGTCGATCTCGCCAAGCTGCGTGCGTTGTAGAAACTCGACCAACGCCCCCTTTGCTGCGAGCGGCGGCACCAAACGGTCGAAGTCCTCGGCGCCGATCACGACAACCGCGGTTTCGCCGCGGCGCGTCACGAGTTGCGGCCCATGGTTTTGCGCGCATCGCACCAGTTCGCTGAAGCGAGCCTTGGCATCCTCGAGTTTCCAAGCCGGCAGGCGTCTTGCCGGTGCGGTTTGCTTGCTGGTTCGTTTGGCCATGTCGAGTTCCATCTGACTAGCTAGTCAGATGGAACTCGACATGGC
>CAMDOQ010000071.1 GCA_945903685.1 Rhizobium sp. Q54 | reverse complement strand
CTCGAATAGCGCGACCGCGTCGGCGCCGCGGGCGTGGTTGCGCACCGCCGCGGTCGCCAAGTTCGCGAGCGGCGTCGGCCGCATGCAGTCCAGATCGGCGCTGATCGGGTTGGCGAGCATGAGCGGATCGTGGCCGCCGCCGAACAGCTGGGCCTCGGCCCGGCGCGTGAACGAATAGGTGACGACTTCCGTCAAGCCGCGTGCCGCGAGCGCGCGCCGGACCGTGCGGGCGCGACGCTGGCTCTCGGTCAGAACCGGTTTCGTCACCGTGACGTTGCGCGGCACCGGAACCGAGGGAATCGCATCGAACCCCTTGATCCGGGTCACCTCTTCGACCAGGTCGGCCTCGCCTTCGATGTCGCGCCGCCACGGCGGCACCGCCGCTTCGAGCCGATCGTCTTGTTTCGCGACCGTGAACCCGAGGGCGGTCAGGATGCGAGCGCTTTCGGTTTCGTCGACCTCGATCCCGCCGAGTTCGCGTACCCGTGTCGGCCGGAGCGTTACGTTCCGCCGCCATTCCGGCGCCTGCCCGGCGACCGCGAGACGGCTCGCTTCGCCGCCGCAAAGCTTCTGCACCCACATGGTCGCGACCTCGGCGCCGGCGTGGACGAACGCCGGATCGACGCCGCGTTCGAAGCGATAGCGCGCGTCCGACTCGATCTGGTAGCGGCGCCCAGTACGCGCGGTGCGGATCGGGTCGAACAACGCCGATTCGATGAAGACGTTGCGGGTCGTTTCGGTGCACCCCGAAGCTTCGCCGCCGATCACGCCGCCAAAGCCGACCGGACCGGCATCGTCGGCGATCAGCGTCACACCGGCCTCGACCTCGTAGTCTTTGCCGTTTAGCGCCGCCATGCGCTCGCCGGCGCGCGACAGCCGGACATGAATGCCACCCTTGATCTTATCGGCATCGAACACGTGCAGCGGCCGCCCCAAGTCGAACGTCACATAGTTGGTCATGTCGACCAGCGCGGAAATCGGCCTGAGCCCGATCGCCTTCAGGCGCGCCTGCATCCAGGCCGGGCTCGGCCCGTTCGTGACGCCCCGGACGTAGCGGCCGACGAACAGCGGACAAGCGTTGGCCTCGGCCGACTCGAAGACGAGTTTGACGCCGATCGGGCTTGCAAACGCGCCCACGATCGCAGGGACGGCGAAGGCCTTGAGTGTGCCGAGCCCCGCCGCCGCCAGATCACGGGCGATGCCGCGGACGCCGAGACAATCCTGGCGGTTGGGGGTGATCGCGACGTCGAACACCGGATCGTCGAGGCCCTGGATGCTCGCGAACGGCTTGCCGACCTGCGCGTCCTCCGGTAGCTCGATGATGCCGGCATGTTCGTCCGACAAACCCATCTCGCGCTCCGAGACCAGCATGCCGTTCGAAAGTTCGCCGCGGATCTTGGCTTGCGTCAATTTGACACCGGTGCCGGGGATGGTGGTCCCGACCGGCGCGAACACACCCTTCATGCCGGTCTTGGCATTGGGCGCGCCGCACACGACCTGGAGCTTCTCGGTGCCGGTATCGACGATGCAGACGCGGAGCTTGTCGGCGTTGGGATGCGGCTTGGCCTCGACGACGTAGGCGACGGTGAACGCTGAAAGCGCCGCCCCCTTGTCTTCGACCGCTTCGACCTCAAGTCCGACCGCGGTGAGCTTCTCGGCGACCGCGCCCGCATCGGCCTGGGTATCGAGGTGCTCCCGGAGCCAGCCCAGCGTGAATTTCATAGCGCGAGCCCTTCGGCAAGCGAGGGCTGATCGAGCGCGCTGAAGCCGTAGTGGCGGAGCCAGCGGAGATCGCTCTCGAAGAACGCGCGCAGATCGGGAATGCCGTATTTCAGCATGGCGATGCGATCGATCCCCATGCCGAAGGCGAAGCCCTGCCATTGGGTCGGATCGACGCCCGCCGCCGCCAGGACCTTGGGATGGACCATGCCGCAGCCCAAAATCTCGAGCCAGTCGTCGCCCTCGCCGATCCGAAGCTCGCCGTCCTTCCAGGCGCAGCCGATGTCCATCTCGGCCGAGGGCTCGGTGAACGGGAAGTGGCTCGGGCGGAAGCGGACGCGAAGCCGCTCGACCTCGAAGTAACTGCGCGCGAATTCGAACAGGCACCCCTTCAGGTGGCCCATGTGGATCGCGCGGTCGATCGCCAGGCCCTCGACCTGATGGAACATCGGCGAGTGCGTCATGTCGGAGTCGCAGCGGTAGACCCTTCCGGGCGCGATGATCCGGTAGGGCGGCTGGTGCGCCTGCATGTGGCGGATCTGGACCGGCGAGGTGTGGGTGCGGAGCACCTTGCGCGCGCCGTTCGCGTCTTCGCGCAAGTAGAACGTATCCATCATTTGCCGCGCCGGATGCTCGGCCGGGATGTTGAGTGCCTCGAAATTGTGGAAATCGTCCTCGATATCGGGGCCTTCGGCGATCGCGAAACCCATGTCGGCGAAGATCGCGGTGATCTCATCGACGACGTGGCTCACCGGGTGGATGCGCCCGACCCCTTCAGGCCGGACCGGAAGCGTCACGTCGATCCGCTCGCGCGCGAGCCGGGCCTCGATCGCGGCCGAGCCCAACGTTTCTTTTTTGGCATCGAGCGCCGCAGCGAGCCGATCTTTCAGGAGATTGAGCGCGGTAGCGCGAGCTTTGCGCGCGTCCGCGTCAAGCTCGCCCAGACCCCGCATCAGCGCGGTGAGCTTGCCTTTGCGGCCGAGCGCGGCGACTCGTGCCTCTTCGAGCGCGCCGAGATCGCCCGCGGCCGCCACCGCCGCCATCAGCTCGGCTTCGAGCCCTACCAGATCGCCGTCCACACCGTTCGCCACTCCCGCCTCCCTAGAGGGCCCGCCCGGCACGAAAAAGGGGCCCCAATCGCGGCCCCTTTCCATCCGATATGCGCGGGCCGCCCTACGCGGCCTTGGCCAGAGCTTGTTTCGCTTGCTCGACCAAGGTTCGGAAGGCCTCAGGCTCGCGCACCGCGAGATCGGCGAGGATCTTGCGATCGAGCAGGACCCCGGCCGCCTTGAGGCCGCTGATAAATCGGCCGTAGGTGAGCCCGTCTTCGCGTGCCGCAGCGTTGATGCGCTGGATCCATAGCGCCCGGAATTCACGCTTGCGCTGGCGACGGTCGCGGTAGGCGTATATGAGGCCGCGCTCGACGAACTGGCGCGCGGTCTTGATCGTGGAGTGGGCGCGGCCGTAATAGCCCTTCGCCCGCTTGAGGACCTTTTTGTGGCGGGCGTGCCCGGTAACGCCGCGTTTTACTCGTGCCATGGCGCTCTCCTAGCCGTAGGGCAAGAATTTCTTCACGCGCCGCGCATCGCCCGCGAACATGATCGCGGTGCCGCGCTGATTGCGGATTTGCTTCCTGGTGCGCTTGATCATGCCGTGCTGCTTGCCGGCCTGGGAGGTGCGAATCTTTCCACTCGCCGTCAACCGGAAGCGCTTCTTAACGCTGCTTTTGGTCTTGAGCTTCGGCATAGCGCCCTGAATACAAATGAGAAAGGCCGCCGAGACGGCCCCTGAAGGCCGCCCCGCGGGCAGCCGGCGAGGGTTATATCGACTGCGCCCGGCCAAGGCAAGCTTGGCCTAGCCCCGCATTTTCACCGACGTCGCCGCGCTAACGGGGCGCGACGATCATCGTCATCATGCGGCCTTCCATCTTCGGGGTCTGCTCGACCTTGGCGACCTCGCCGAGATCGGTCTGGATGCGTTCGAGCACGATCATGCCGCGCTCGGCATGCATCATCTCGCGGCCGCGGAAGCGAACCGTGACCTTGACCTTGTCGCCCTCCTCTAGGAACCGGCGCGCCGAGCGCATCTTGGTCTCGTAGTCGTGGGTGTCGATCGCCGGCCGCATCTTGATCTCCTTGATGTCGACCGTCTTTTGCTTCTTGCGAGCGATGTTGGCCTTTTTCTGGGCCTCGTATTTGAACTTGCCGTAGTCGATGATCTTGCAAACGGGAGGAACGGCGTTGGGGGAGACTTCGACCAGGTCGAGACCGACCTCTTCGGCCATTCGGATCGCATCGTTACGCGATACCACGCCCAACATATCGCCATTGTGGTTGACAAGCCGGACCTGCGCCGACTCGATCATGCGATTAACGCGGGGGCCTTTGTCGGTTGTTGGCGGGGGCCCCTGAAACGGACGACGTGCGATAAGTACCTCCTACATTGACGCTGGCGGAGCCGCGACCCCGCCGGCAACGGTTAAGACGAACAGACCGATTTTCCTGGGAAATCGCTGGCAAGCGAAGGCGTCACGGACCGGGAATTTCGGCCTCGGCGACCAGTCTAGCGAGCGCGTCTTGAAGCGCAAGCGTCTCCTGCGCGTTCGAACCCAGGCGCCGCACCGACACCGTGCGCAGCTCGGCCTCGCGCTTGCCGATGGCGAGGATGACCGGGACCTTGGCGAGCGAATGCTCGCGCACCTTGTAGCCGATCTTCTCGTTGGCGGTGTCGAGGACGACGCGAAGCCCGCTATCGGCGAGCTCACGCGCGACCTCGCCGGCGTAAGCGTCGCCGTCCTGGGTGATGGTCGCGACCGCGACCTGGACCGGCGCCAGCCACAGCGGGAAATGACCGGCATAATGCTCGATCAGGATGCCGATGAAGCGCTCGAACGACCCCAGCATGGCCCGGTGCAGCATCGCCGGCCGATGTTTCTGGTTGTCCTCCCCGACGTAGGCAGCATCGAGCCGTTCGGGCATGACGAAGTCGATCTGGAGCGTGCCGCACTGCCAGTCGCGTCCGATCGAATCACGCAGCACGAACTCGAGTTTGGGTCCGTAGAACGCCCCTTCCCCGGGATTGTGGATGAGTTCGAGTCCGGCCGCCTTGGCAGCATTTTTGAGCGCGGCCTCGGCCTTGTCCCAGGTTTCGTCCGTTCCCGCCCGCACCGGCGGCCGGTCGGCGAACTTGACGATGAATTCGTCGAAGCCGAGCGCACGATAGACGCCGCGCAGGAGCGCGCAGAACGCCACCGCCTCGGGCACGATTTGGTCCTCGGTGCAAAAGATGTGCGCGTCGTCCTGGGTGAAGGCGCGCACGCGCATAATGCCGTGCATGGCGCCGGACGGCTCGTAACGGTGGCACGAACCGAACTCGGCCATGCGGATCGGGAGTTGGCGGTAGCTGACCAATCCTTGATTGAAGATCTGTACGTGGCACGGGCAGTTCATCGGCTTGATCGCGTAGACGCGCTCGCCTTCCTCAGCGCGGGCGCCGGCCGAGCGCGGCGCAGCCAGGAACATGCCTTGTTCGAACTTCTCCCAGTGGCCCGAGGCCTCCCACAGTTTGCGATCGACCAACTGCGGCGTCCGCACCTCGACATAGCCGGAGGCGCGCAAGCGCCCGCGCACGAAATTCTCGAGCGTGCGCCACAATTCCCAACCCTTGGGATGCCAGAACACCGAGCCGACCGCTTCTTCCTGAACGTGGAACAGACCCATTTCGCGACCGATGCGGCGGTGGTCGCGCTTCTCGGCCTCTTCGAGCCGGGTGAGGTAAGCCTTGAGATCGGCCTCGCTCGCCCACGCGGTGCCGTAGATGCGCTGGAGCTGCGCGTTCTTGGCATCGCCGCGCCAATAAGCGCCGGCAACCTTCATCAGCTTGAACGCCTTTGGCAGCTTGCCGGTCGCAGGCAAATGCGGGCCGACGCAGAGGTCGAGCCATTCGCCCTGGCGGTAGATCGAAATCGCCTCGCCGCGGGTACCGATTTCTCGCACCCACTCAGCCTTGTAAGCCTCGCCTGACGACTCGAAATGCTCGACCGCGTCGCTCGGCGACCATTCCTCGCGCACCAGCGGCAGGTTGCGATCGACGATCTCGCGCATGCGCTGCTCGATCTTGGGGAAATCGTCGGGCGTGAACGGCGCGGGCCGGACGAAGTCGTAATAGAAGCCGTCCTCGGTCGCCGGACCGAAGGTGACCTGGGTGCCCGGATAGAGCTCCTGCACCGCCTGCGCTAGGGCATGCGCCGCGTCGTGGCGAATGAGCGCCAGCGCTTCGGCCGACTTTGCGGTCACGATCTCGACCTTGGCGTCGCGTCCGATCGAGCGGGCGAGGTCGCGCAACTCGCCGTCGACCTTGACCGCGAGCGCGGCCTTGGCAAGGCCGGGACCGATCGCCGCTGCCAGTTCGGCGCCGCTCACCGCGCGCTCGAAGGTGCGGACGCTGCCGTCGGGAAGAGTCAGTGCGACCATGAATGCGTCACGAGAACCAAGGCCGCCCGCCGCGGCCGCGCCCCGACATAAAGAAGCGCGAGCGCGGGTGTCAAGCCGCGGCCGAGGGCGGCGCTGGCCAATCGGCGAGAATCGCGCGGTAAAGCTCGAGCGTCGCCGTCTGCATACGCTCGACGGTGAAGTTCTGAACGATGCGGTCGCGCCCCAGGCGCGCCAGCACGTTGCGCTCGGCGGCAGTGAGCGCGAGCGCGTCCTGGATCGCCGCCGCGAGCGCACCTGCGTCGTTGGGCGGCACCAGCCAGCCGGTCTTGTCGCGCTCGACCGTTTCGCGTGAACCGCCCTGGTCGGTCGCGATCACCGGCCGGCCCATCGCCTGCGCCTCGGCCGCGATCCGGCCGAACGCCTCGGGGTCGGTCGAAGCCGAGACCACGACGTCGGCCAGCATGTAGGCGGCGGGCATGTCCTTGCAGTCGTCGATGATGCGGACGCTGCCGACCAGCCCCTTGTCGCGGATCGCCGCTTCCAGGTCGCGGCGATAGTGGTGGCGGCCCTGATCGGAACCGACCAGCACGCACTGGACGTCCTTGCGCCCGAGCTTGGCGATCGCGTCGAGCAGAACGAGCTGCCCTTTCCAGCGCGTGAGCCGACCCGGCAGCATCACCACCGGCATGCCGTCCGTCAGGCGCCAATGGGTCGAAAGCTCGATCATGCGGTGCGCAGCGACCCGTTCGGGGTCGAAGCGCTGGGTGTCAACCCCGCGCGGGATGACGACGATTCGCCCGGGGTCGACGTTGCGGTAGACCTTCTTGATGTGCCCAGCGATGAAATTCGAGATCGCGATGACGCGGATGCCGTGCGTCATCACCTTGCCGTACCAGTACTTGAACGGGGTGCCGACGTCGTACGTACCGTGGAAGGTCGTGACGAACGGCTTGCGGCGGCGCCTGGCGGCGGCCTGCGCGACCCACGCTGGCGCACGCGAACGGGCATGGACGAGGCTGACGCCGTATTCGTCGATCAGCTCGGCGAGGCGCTTGATCATGCGCACCATGACGAGCGGGTTCTTGCTATCGACCGGCAGTACGATGTGCTTGGCGCCGGCACGGTCGAGCTCGTGGACCATCGGGCCGCCGGCCGAGACCACCAGCGCGCCCCAGCCGGCCTTGGCGAGTGCCTGCGCGATCTCGACAGTACCGCGTTCGACCCCGCCCATTTCGAGCGCGGGCACGACTTGCATGACGACGGGGGCGCCGCGTTGGGGCGCCGGGCCTGGAGTGATAGAGTGACGTGCGCTCACCGACATACTCAATAAAAACGCAGGTTTACCATATCGTGACGGCTCCGCCGATTGTCGACCCGCCGGCGCGGCTCGCGCGCAGCGACGGTGCCGCCCTCGCCTACCGAACCCGCGCCGGGCGAACCCCAGGGGTTCTCTTCTGCGGCGGTTTCCGCTCCGACATGACCGGCACCAAGGCGACGGCGCTCGCGCGCGCCTGCGCCGATGCCGGGCGCACTTATACCCGATTCGATTACACCGGGCACGGCGCTTCCGCGGGCCGTTTCACGGACGGCACCATCGGCGCCTGGCGCGACGACGCGCTCGCGGTGATCGACGCCGTGACCGCCGGTCCGCTCGTGATCGTCGGATCGAGCATGGGCGGATGGGTCATGCTGCTGGCAGCACTGGCGCGGCCGGCGCGCATCGCCGGCCTGGTCGGGGTCGCCGCCGCGCCCGACTTCACCGAGCGGCTGATGTGGGCGCGCTTCGATCCGGCGACGCGCGCCCAGCTCGCGCGCGACGGCGCGATCCGCGAGTCGTCGGCCTACGACCCGGAGCCGACACAAATCACCTACCGGCTGATCGAAGACGGGCGCCGGCATTGCCTGCTCGACCGGCCGATCGCGATCGACTGCCCGGTCCGCCTGTTGCATGGGATGCGCGATCCCGACGTCCCGTGGCCGCTCGCGCTCGATTTAGCGGCGACACTGGCCGGCACCGACGTGCGGGTTGAGCTCGTCAAGGACGGCGACCATCGCCTGTCGCGCGATGCCGATATTGCGCTTGTGTGCCGGACCGTGCTCGAGCTTTGCGATCAGGTCGAGCGCGCGGCGACGATCGCGGCCAGCCCGTCGCGGTAGCTCGGGTACCGCAACCGGACGCCGAGCTCGCGCTTGAGGCGGTCGTTGCAGACGCGCCGGTTGTCGACGTAGAAGCTCCGCGCCATCGGCGATAGGTCAGCGTCCGCGAACGCCACGAGCGGCCGCGGCGCGACGCCGAGCAGCGTGCAGGCGTGGGCGATAACCGCTTCCTGCGGGGCTGGATCGTCGTCGCAGACGTTGTAGATCGCGCCCGGGTTCGGCCGCTCCATCGAAGCGGCGAGGGCACAGCCGATGTCCTCGACGTGGATGCGCGAGAACAGATGCCCCGGCTTGTCGATCCGACGCGCGGTGCCGGCCCGCACCTGATCGACCGCGCTCCGCCCCGGTCCGTAGATTCCCGCCAGGCGAAAGACGTGGACCGGGATGTCGGCGGCGCGACCCAAGGCAAGCCACGCTGCTTCGGCTTCGGCACGCCGGACGCTCCGCGCGTTGCTTGGCCGGGGCGGCGTCGCTTCATCGACCCAGGCGCCGCCAGAATCGCCGTAGACGCCGGTGGTCGAGAGGTAGCCGATCCAGCGCAGCGTACGCGCCGCGGCAATCGCAGGCCCGTGCATCGCCAGCACCGGGTCGCCATCGTCATCGGGCGGAACCGAGATCAAGAGATGGGTCGTCTGCGCCATGCGCCGGTCGAGCCCCGCGACCGGACGCTCGCGGTCGAACGGAACCAGGGCGTAACCTAGGCCTTGGAGCCGCGCCCGCGTCGCCGGGTCGCGGCCAGTCCCCGCGATCGACCAGCCCGCCGGCGCGAGCCGGGCGGCAATCGCCTCGGCGCTATAGCCGAGGCCGAAACAAAAGAGCGCGTCAGGCATCGAGCGCTTCCGCCTCGGCCCGCACCGCTGGGTCGGCGTCGTCCCGTAGGACACGCGATTTCAGGTCCGTGCGCGCGGCACGGTCATAGAGCTCGCCCAAACCCCACACCGCCATCGCGCGCACCAGCGGCGCCGGATCGCGGCACAAGGCTTCGAGAACCGGAACCGCCGCCGGCGCGCCGCTGTTGCCGAGCGCAATCGCGACGTTCCGGACCACGCGGTCGCGGCCGGTGCGCTTGAGCGCGGTGCCGCGAAAGCGGGCGCGGAAGGCGGCATCGTCGAGCGTCGCCAGTTCGGCAAGCACCGGCAAAGTGAGATCGGGGCGAATCGCAAGGGCAAGGTCGGATGCGGCCTGCGCGAATTTGTTCCACGGGCACACCGCCAGGCAGTCATCGCAACCAAAGATGCGATTGCCGATGGCGCGGCGGAGTTCGCGCGCGATCGGTCCCTTGTGCTCGATCGTGAGGTACGAAATGCAGCGTCGCGCATCGAGCTGGTAGGGCGCAGGAAACGCCGCGGTTGGGCAGACATCGAGACAGGCGCGGCAGCTGCCGCACCGGTCGACGCCGGCGGGCGTGGGCGCGAGATCGAGCGTCGTCAGAATGACACCCAGCAACAGCCACGAACCGAACGCGGGCGACACTAGATTGGTGTGCTTACCCTGCCAGCCGATCCCGGCCGCGGCTGCGAGCGGCTTTTCGAGCAGCGGCGCGGTGTCGACGAACGACTTGCATTCGCTTCCATAGGTCGCGGCGATCCAGCGGCCTGCTTCCTTCAAGCGCCGACCGATGACGTCGTGATAGTCGCGCCGGGCGGCGTAGACCGAGATCGTGCCGCGCTCGCGCCGGGCGAGATCGGCGAGCGGGTCGCGATCGGGCGCGTAGTTGACGCCGACGACAATCGCGGTCCGCGCCGCGGGCCACAGCGTGCGCGGGTCGGCGCGCCGATCGGCGTGTGCCGCGAGCCATCCCATCTCGCCGTGGCGGCCCGCCCGGATGAAGTCGTGCAAGCGCGCACCCGCCGCCACCACCGCATCCGGCGCGGCGAAGCCGACCGTGGCGAAGCCCGCCGCCAGTAGGCGCTCCCGGATCGCGGCGGCCGGATCGGGGGGTGGCACCACGGCCGGGGTTGGCGCCGCCGTCATGCGCTGCGACCGCCGCCCTTAGAAATCGAGGTCGGCGTAATGCTTGGGCGGCTCGAGCCCGGGGATGTGATCGGCCAACAGCAGCCGAAAGCTCGGCCGCGACTTGACTCGGGCGTACCAGTCCTTGACGTCGGCGAACTGATCCCACGGCACGTCGCCCAAATAGTCGATCGCCGAAAGGTGCGCGCTCGCAGCGATGTCGGCCAGCGAGAAATCGTCGCCCGCCAACCAGCGCCGCCGTTCGCACAGGTAAGCGATGTATTCGAGGTGGTACGCGATATTGGCATGGCCGGCGCGGATCGCCTGCGAATCGGGCTCGCCCATGCGCAGGAATCGCTTGAGGAATTTCTCGTCGACGATGTAACGCGTGACCTCGGTATTGAACTTGAGATCGAACCAGGCGACCAGCCGCCTCGTTTCGGCGCGCGCGGTCGGCGTCGCACCCACCAGCGGCCGCTCGGAATGCACTTCGTCCAGGTATTCGCAGATCGCCTGGCTGTCGACGACCACGGCATCGCCGTCGACCAGCACCGGCACGTCACCGGCCGGATTGAGCGCCAGAAACTCATCGCGCCGCTCCCACGTTTTTTCGAGCGCTAGGGTGAACGCGAGCCCCTTCTCGGCGAGAACAATTCGAACCTTGCGGCAGAACGGCGACAGCCACTGGTGATACAGCGTACGCATTCGCCGCCACTATAGCCAAAGCGCCGCGCCCCGCCACTCGGGCTCGCGTTGGGCCCGCGTCGGTCGCGTTGGCGGGGCGCTCGCTTTG
>CAMDOQ010000070.1 GCA_945903685.1 Rhizobium sp. Q54 | reverse complement strand
ATGTCGATCCGGCCGAATGCGGTGGCGCACGCCTCGACCATCCCGGTGCAATCGTCCGGATTGCCGACGTCGCCGATGAAGGGCCGCGCGGTTCCGCCGGCCGCGACGATGGCATCGGCGGTCGCGTGCGCGGTCGCGGCGTCCTTGTCGGCGACGACGACCGACGCACCTTCGCGCGCATAGAACGCGGCGATCGCGGCGCCGATGCCGCGGCCGCCGCCCGTCACCAACGCCATCTTGTCCTTGAGCCGCACGGCAGCGACCGTGCTCAGAGAATTTTCTGCAAGGTCGCGAGCGCCGTCAGGCCGACGACCAGGATCGCCCCGAGCCGGATCGTCAGTTGATCGCGCACGCGATCCAGATCCTTGCGAATCTCGACGAGTTTGCGGTCAATGTCGTCCCGCAGGAGAGCTAGGTCCGCCTTGGTCGCGACTTCGGAGAGCACCATTTCAGCCATTACCGCCGCGTGCGCCTCCGCCTGCTCGCGCGGGACGCCCGCATCGTGCAAACGCCGAGCAAAAACAAGGGTATCGACAATCTTCATCGCTTGCCACCTTTCCCGAGCGGGGTGCGGGAGGCGCCCCTAACCCTACTTAAGGAAGGTCGAGCGGTGGGCGAAGGAAGGTCGAGCCGTGGGCGACGTTCAGCTGCCGGCGTCGACGGCGAGCCGCGCCTTGACCAGCCGGTCGGGCGTCTTGGGTGGCGTGCCGCGGGCGAGCTTCTCGACCACGTCGAGGCCGCGGACGACTTCGCCGACATAAGTATACTTGCCGTCGAGATGCGGCTGCGGTGCCAGGCAGATGAAGAACTGGCTGTCGGCGCTCGCCGGATCGCCGCGCTTCTGCACCATGCCGACGCTGCCGCGCTTGAAGGTCTCGCGCGAGGTCTCGAGCGGCAAGGTCTGGCCCGAACCGCCCTGGCCGGTTGCGGTCGGATCGCCGGTTACCGCGACGTTGCCGTTGACGACGGAGTGGAAGACGAGGCCGTCGTAGAAACCGCGCTCGGCGAGCGCCTTGATTTGGGCGACGCTCTTGGGCGCCAAGTCGGGCCGGAGCTTGATCACGATCCGGCCCTTGGCGAGATCGAGCGCGAAATGATCGCGCGCGGCGGCCGGCGCGGGGGCGGCCTTGGCGGCCGTCTTGGCGCCGGGCACGCGCACGCGTTCGGCATACTGATCGGCCGGAACCTGAAGCGAGGCGAACATCTTGACCAGCGCCGCCGCAAGCTCGGGCGAGGGTTTGGTCCCGGGCGCGAGCCCGCCCGCCGGCGATACGCGCACGACCTCGCCGGGATTGACGGTGCGGTTGCCGAACGGCGATTCGATCGCGACCGCGCCTTCGTGTACCGCGACCTCGGTCGATTGGCCGGTGACGTTGAGATCGAAGATGGTGCCGCGAATGCCCATCGTCGCGGTCGGTGTCTTGACCTTGACGTCGAGCGTGAGCTTCGAAGAGACGAACCTGAGCGCGCCCCGGGTCACGTTGATCGCGCCCTTCGCGACCAGCGCGTTGCTGTCGATCACGAACTCGTCGATCCTGATCTCGGCGCGCTCGCCGACCGCGATGTGCGAGCGATCGACCAACGCGAGCTCGGCCGCGCTGTCGGCGCCGGTTCGTACCATCTGATTGAAGATCAGGGTCTCGCCCTCGGCCATCTTTCGGTTGAGGTTGGTGCCGTAGACGTCACGGACGACACGGGTGGCGGCGCCCACTTCCTTGGCCGGCTCGGCGGCCGCGGTGGGGAGCGGCAGGGCGAACGTCAGCGCCGCGAAGGCCAAGGCGGCCCGGACGTCGATAGGGCGGCTCGTCATTCCGCGATTCAAGACCCGAGCGGTTAGCGAACCCTTAATGGTCCAGGCGCTCCAGGATGACGTTCTTGAGCCGGGTGTTGTAGTCGAGCCCCGCCGGCGTCAAGACCAGGGCCGCCGGAAAGTGCGACCGCGCGAGACCCTTGCGCTCGAGTGCTTTCCATACCGCTTCGTTGCGCAACCCGTTGGCGTCCTTCGAGAACGCGATCGCGGCGCCGATGTGAAAGTGGTTGCCATGCGGGTGGGGGAAATTGACGATCCGGACTTCTCCGGTGGCCTCGTCGCGCGTCGAGGTTGTCGTCGATTGCGCGAGCTCCTGAAGCAAAGTCAGCGTCCGGAGCTGGAGCGAATTCAAATTGAGCGGGTTGTGTTTGGATGCCATGACACGCGAACCGGTTGTCGAACGCCTTCTTTTATAGCGCGGGACTGCGCCCGCGCCACCATCGGTTTCCCAAAATCCATTAGCCGCCTAAGTAGATTCCCCGCTCGCCCGCCTGGGGACCCGTCCCTATCTAGTAAAGGGACAAACGTTGGGCGAGGGGCGTGGGCGAAGAACATCGCATCGCGGATCGGTGGGACAGTAGCGATCCGGTCCAAGTCGAGACCGAGGGTCGGCTGCATGCTTGTACCCTCAAGAACCTGTCGGTGACCGGCGCCGCCGTGGCGCTCGCCGAATGTCGGGTCGCGACGGAGCAACAGGTTACGCTATGGCTGTCCGACACCGTATCGCTGCCGGCGCGCGTGGTGTGGACCAAGCAAGCCGAGTGCAGGTTGGCGTTCCTCCAGCAATGGAGCTGACCGGCTTTCGCCGCCGCGCCCGGTAACGCGTGGGCCCACCGTGCTAGGGTGGGCGGCAACAGGCTTGCCATGACCAGCGCCGCGAATCCCCGCCGCCCGCGCCTTGCGCGTGAACCACTAGCCGCGGTCGCCTTCGACCCGGCGTCTGCGACCGCCGTCGTCGACCCGCACCCGGCCCTCCACGTGCTGCGGGCGCAGACCCCGGTTGCGTGGAGCGCCCCCCTGGGCGGCTGGATCCTCACCCGTTACGACGACGTCCGCACCGTGCTCATGGATTATCGCCGGTTCTCCTCGGACCGCATGCGGCCGTTTTTCGACCACCTCGATCCGGCGCGGCGCGGAGCGGTTGCGCACCTCGAACGCTACATAACGCCGTGGGCGGTGTTCAACGATCCGCCGGTCCACACGCGCGTCCGCACGATCCTCAATCACACGTTCATCCCGCGCGTCGAGGGGATGACGCCACGGATTCGAACGATCGTCGCTGATCTCCTCGCGGGCTTGGACGGACGCGCCGAGTTCGACGTCATCGCCGACTTCGCCTATCCGTTGCCGGCGGCGGTCATCATGACGATGATGGGGGCGCCGCTCGCGGACATTGCGTCGATGCGGGTGTGGTCGGATGCGCTCGCCGAGTTCATCGGCTCCGGCCTGCTCGCGCCCGACAAGTACGCCCGCGCCGACGCCGCGACCGCGGCCATGGCCGATTATTTCGCCGCCATGATCGCCGAGCGCCGGCGCACGCCGTGCGACGATCTCTTGAGCGACTTGATGCAGCCGGGTGACGACGGCAGCCGGATCGCGGACGACGAGCTGGTCGCGACCGCGATCCTGATGCTGTTCGCGGGCCACGAGACCACCACCAACCTCGTTACCAACGGTTTGTCGGAGCTTCTTCGTCACCCGGTCCAGCTCGCCGCGCTCCGCGCCGACCCAGGGTTAGCCCCGTCGGCGGTCGAGGAAGTGCTCCGCTATCAAGGACCGACGGCGGCGATGACCCGGATTGTCCGCGAGGATCTGGAACTCGGCGGCGTTCCGCTTCGCGCCGGCGATCGGGTCTACGCCATGATCAACGCAGCCAACCGAGATCCGGCGCGTTTTCCCGATCCGGATCGCTTCGATATCCGGCGCCGCCCCAACCCCATCCTCACCTTCGGCGCCGGCATTCATCTTTGTGTCGGCGCGCCCCTGGCCCGGCTCGAAGCACAGATCGCGCTTCCAGCGTTGCTCGCGCGATTCCCTGCGTTGCGCGCGATCGAGCCCGAGCGCGACTGGCTTGTCTCGATCGTGTTGCGCGGCCTGCGCCGGTTCCGGGTCGCCCCCTCCTAGGCAGAGCCGTCGATCTAACGCTCACCGCGTTTGGCTGCCGCGATCGCCGCCCATACCCGCGCCGGGGTCGCCGGCATATCGATGTGGCGGACGCCCAACGGTGCCAGAGCATCCAGGATCGAGTTGACGACCGCAGGGAGCGCCCCGACGCAGCCCGACTCGCCGCCGCCTTTGACGCCGAGCACGTTGGTCGTGCACGGGTGGGTGTCGTCGAGCAGGACGGCGAGCGGTGGGATGTCCTCGGCGCGCGGCAGCGCGTAGTCCATGAGCGTCCCCGACAAGAGCTGCCCGCTCGCGGGGTCGTAGACGACGTTCTCCATCAGCGCCTGGCCGATCCCTTGCGCGACGCCGCCATGCACCTGGCCTTCGAGCAGGCGCGGGTTGATGACGCGTCCGTAGTCGTCCGCCACCCAGTACCCGATCAGCGCGAGCGCCCCGGTCTCGGGGTCGATCTCGACTTCGCAGACGTGGCAACCGTTCGGGAAGGTCGGCCCGGTTGCGCGAAATCGGCCCTCGCCCTCGAGGATCGCGTTGGGACCGTCATCGCCGGCGCCGGTGCGGCCGAGCGCCGCCGCGACCTCGACGAAGGCGACCCGCCGGTCGGTGCCGATGACGCGGTAGTCGCCCGCGGTAAAATCGAGATCGGCGGCGGCAACCTCGAGCAGGTCTGCGGCCGTGGGCCGTGCCTTGGCGACGATCTGGTCCATCGCCTGGCGCATCGCGGTACCGCCCACCACCATCGAGCGCGAGGCCGACGTGCCGTGGCCTTCGGCCGTGGTCGCGGTATCGCCCTGGCGGACCTGGATGCGCTCGAACGGCACCCCCAAGTAGCCGGCGATCATCTGGGCGTAGGCGGTCTCGTGGCCCTGGCCCATCGACTGCGATCCCGAGAGCAGCGTGACGCCGCCGTCGCGTTCGATCCGGATCACGGCGGCCTCGGGGCCGAATGCCGAGCCGGACGCGGGCTTGATGTGGTTGGCGAGCCCGAGCCCGCGGTAGCGCCCACGTGCGGCGGCGGCGCGCTGGCGCGCCGGGAAGCCGGCGGCGTCGGCCAGCGCGAGCGCGCGTTCGAGATTGGCGGCGAAGTCGCCGCTGTCGTAGGTCTGGCCGAGCACGGTCTTGTAGGGGAGCGCGGCGGCCGGGATCATGTTGCGGCGACGGATGTCGTCGGGCGCCATTTTGAGTTCGTGTGCCGCGGCGTCGACCAGCCGTTCGAGCACGTAGTGCGTTTCCGGATTGCCGGCGCCGCGATAGGCATCGATCGGAACCGTGTTGGTGAAGACGCCGGTCGCGGCGACGTGGGCGGCGGCGATCCGGTAGACCCCGGTCTGCATCGCCTTGGGCGCCAGCACCGGCACCACCGGCCCGGCATTCGGGCAGAACGCCCCCATCGCGGCGATCAGTTCGAAACGGACTGCGCGAAAGCGCCCGTCGCCGTCGAAGGCGAGCGCCGCCCTCGTCACTTGGTCGCGCCCCTGGGTGTCGCTCACGAACGCGCCCGAACGATCGTTGGTCCACTTGACCGGCCGGCCGCAGAGCTTAGCCGCCCACGCCACTAACGCGTGCTCGGGGTAGAAGCAGAAATAGGCGCCGAAGCCGCCGCCGATGTCGGGCGAGATCACCCGCACCCGTTCGCGCGCGACGTTCAAGACCTCGGCCAACACCTTTTGCACCATGAAAACGCCCTGGGTCGGCGTCGTCACGGTGTAGGAATCGGACGCGGAGTCGTAGTGCGCGAGCGCGGCGCGTGGCTCCATCGGGTGGACCGCGACGCGATTGTTGACCACGCGGATTTCGACCGCGTGCGGTGCGGCGGCGAAGACGGCTTCGGTCGCTGCCCGATCGCCGTCCTCCCAGCGAAAACACACGTTCGCCGGCGCTTCGTCCCAGATCGTCGGTTGGCCGGGATCCGCCGCGGTTGCAGTGTCGGCGACGGCTGGCAGCACCGCGTAGTCGATCGCGAGCGCGTCCGCGCCGGTCCGGGCCGCGGTGAGGCTGGTCGCGACCACGGCTGCGACCGGCTGGCCGGCATAGGCGACCTTGTCGTGCGCAAGGATCGGGTAGAGCGGCGTCACCGACTTATTGCCGGCGCGATCGGTAAGCGGCAGGAGGCACGGGATCGGCCGGAACCCGGCGCGTGCGACGTCGGTACCGGTCAGGACCGCGCAGACACCGGGGGCGGCCGTGGCGGCGGTCGCGTCGATCGCACCCACCCGCGCATGCGCGTGCGGCGAGCGGACGACATGGAGATAGACCTGGTCCGGCGCCGCGAGGTCGTCGGTGTAGTGGCCGCGACCGGTCAGGAACCGGAAGTCTTCCTTGCGGGCGACGCTGTGGCCGGCACCGAAGCGGATCATAGGGTCATCTCATGGGTGGGGAAACGCGACGAACCGGAAGTCTGCTTGGCAAGATATACGCTGCATGGCAATAGTCGAACTCCGATGTCCTCCTCGCTCGAAGCGCGCCGACGCGCCAATCTCGGCTATCTGAACCTCGACGCCGCGACCGCCCATGCCGCGCGGCCGGCGATCGTCGACTACGCGACGACGCCGCCCCGGATCGTCAGCCATGGCGAGATGTTCGCGGCGATGGAGCGGGTCGGCGCCGCGGCGCAAGGCGCCGGCTTGAAGCCGGGCGACATCGTCCTCCTGGCGATGACCAACCGCACCGAGTTCATCGTGGCATTTTTCGGCCTGATGCGGGCGGGAGCAGTGCCGATCCCGCTCAACATCAAGCTCGGCGCCGACACGATCCGCTTCATACTCGAGGATTCGCGCGCGGTCGCCGCGGTGGTCGAGCCCGAGGCCAACCCGCACGTGGTCGCATTGGTCGACGCAGCCGGGCTCAAGACCCGGGTCGCTCTCGCACCCGCGCCGCCGGCCGGCTGGCAGAGCTACGCGCGCTGGCTCGACGCGGCCGACCCTGCCGCGCTCGACCCACCGACGATCGAGGGCGCACAGATCGCCTTCATCCCCTACCCCTCGGGTTCGACCGGGCGGCCCAAGGGCGTGATGCTCGCGCACCGCGGCCTGCTCTGGAGCATCCGCACCGCCCAGAAATATCGCCCGTCCGGGCCCGACGACCGCGCGCTCGTCGCCGGGCCGCTCTACCACAAAAACGCGATGCGCGAGGGCGTGAAGCCCCGGCTGCATGCCGGCGGCTCGGTCGTGCTGATGCCACGATTCGATCCGCGCGCGGCGCTGGTCGCGCTGGCCGAGCATGCCTGTGTCCACTTCGCCGGCGTGCCGGCGATGTTCAAGCTGATGTTGCAACAGCGCGATCTGCTGGCGCGGCTCAAGTTTCCCAAACTCAAAGGCCTCGCCATGGGTTCAGCGGTGGTCGGCGCCGAACTCCTGCACGCGGTCGAGGCCGCGTTCGGCGTCGCCGCCCGCGACACCTATGGGTTGACGGAGGGCGGCGGGCCGTTGGGCTCGCCCTTGGACGGACGTCGCATGCCGCCGGAAAGCTGCGGCGTCCAGGCGCCCGAAGTCGAGCTCAGGCTGGTCGACCGCGACGGGCGCACGAATACCGGGCAAGGCGAGCTGTGGGTCAAGAGCCCGGTGGTCGCGGTCGGCTATTTGAACCTGCCCGACCTCACGGCCGAACGGCTGCCCGACGGCTGGCTCCGTACCGGCGATGTATTCCGACGCGACGCCGAGGGCTTCTACTATTTCCTCGGCCGCACCGACGATGCGTTTCGTTCCGGCGGCGAGAACATCTACCCGAAGGAAGTCGAAAACCTGCTGCTCGGCCATCCCGGCGTTGCCGACGCCGCGGTAATGCCGGCGCCGCATCCGATCAAAGGCCAGGTGCCGATCGCGTTGGTCGTCCGCCGCACCGGAACCGGTGCCAGCGAAGACGACCTCAAGCAATATTGCCTCGCCAACGGCCCCGCCTACGCTCACCCGCGGCGGGTATTCTTCATCGACGCGATCCCGCTGGGCGGGACCGAGAAAGTCGATCCCAAAGCGGTGCGCGAGTTGGGCTTGAAGCTCCTCGCCGCCAGCCCGATCGCGGCGACAAGCGCCTGACGGGTCAGGGTTCGAGCACGATCTTCCCGAAAAAGGCGCGTGCCTCCATCATGGCTTCGGCTTCGGCCAGGCGCGCGAGCGGGAGCCGCTCGGTCACGGCCGGCTCGAGCTTGCCGGCGGCAACCGCGGCAAGTGCGGTCGCGATGTCGTCCTGGGTATAGCTGTTCGAGCCCAGGACTTTGAGCTCGCGCACCCAGATGAAGCGCAGGTCTTCCTTGGGGTCGTAGCCGGCGGTCGCGCCGCAGGTGATGATGCGGCCGCCTCGTTTCAGTGTGCGTAAGCTCGGGACCCAGGTATCGCCGCCGGTGTTGTTGACGACGACGTCGACACCCTGTTTGCCGGTGAGGGCCCAAGCGGCGCGGCCGAAATCGCCGGCGCCCATGTCGATCGTCGCGTCGGCTCCGAGGGTCTTCAGGCGCGCGCACTTTTCGGCCGAGCCGGCGACCGCGATGGTGTGCAGGCCGTGGAGCTTGGCGATCTGAAGGCAGGCGACACCGACGCCGCCGCTCGCGCCGACGATCAGAATCGACTCGCCGGCCTGGATGCGGCCATGCGTCGTCAGCATGCGCTGCGCGGTGCCGTAGTTGATCGGGATCGCGGCGCCGGTCGCAAACCCGATAGGGGCGGGAAGTTGGAGCAGGTTCTTGGCCGGGACCCGCACCAACTCGGCGAAACCGCCCAGGATCTCCTCGCCGATCATGCCGGCGTCGGTCTGCGGGTTGACGATCACCCGATCGCCGACACGCCAGGTGCCGACGGCCGATCCGAGCGCAGCGATCTCGCCGGCGATGTCGCCCCCGGAAATGAACGGCATCGGCACCGGGAATCCCGGCATCCCGCGGCGGACGAAGATATCGAGGTGATTGAGCCCGCACGCCCGGACGCGCACGACGACGTCGGCCGGGCCGGGGGTCGGATCGGGCCAATCGCGATAGACGATATTCTCGAGGCCACCTTGGCGCTCGATCACGGCTGCTTTCACGGATGAACCTCGTTGGCTGGGCGCGCCACCTTAGCCGCCGCGCGCCGCCAACTCTACCCGCCGGACTCGAATCCTGTTAGCTTACGCCCGCGCCGATCGGCTCGACTCATGGACCTGCAACCGCTTCGATTCTTAACCAGCGCCATCGATCGATCGTCGGCGCTCACCGAAACCCACGCCCCGTTCTCGGTCGTCGTCGCGATCGTCGTTGCGATCGGCGCCGGCTACGTCCTGTTCGGCGCGCTCGAGCGGATGCGTTCTTACGAGTCCCCGACGGCGCGCAAAGGATGGATCTTGGCCGGCGGACTGGGCGGCGGCATCGGCGTGTGGGCGGCGCACGCGATCGCGTGGCTCGCGCTTACGCTTCCGGTCGCCCGCACTTACGATCTCGGCGGCGTCGTCCTGGCCGCCGGGGCGGCCGTGGTCGGATGCGGCGCCGCGTTGCTGCTCGTCGCGCCCGAGTGGGTGACCCGCGGTCGGCGGCTCGCCGCCGGCGTGATCGCCGGAGCGGCGATCGCGGTCGCCAACTACGTCGGTGTCACCGCGATCAATATCGAGGTGATCGTCTTCTTCGCGCCGCTCCCGTTCGTCGTCGCGATCGCAGCCGCGGTCATCGGCAGCGTCGCCGCGTTCGAACTCAAGTTCCGACTGTCGGGGGTTGAGCTGGGCGGGTTCGATGGCGGGCGCCTCGCCGCCGGCGCCGCGTTCGGGGTGGCGATCGTTCTATCGCACTACGCGAGCGAACTGGCGTCGGTGTTCTTCCCGACCGGACGGCCGCGCGTCGCCGGCGCCCTTGATGCGCTGGGAATCGGCGCGCTCGCCGGCGTTGCCGCCGTGCTTGCGCTCGGGCTGGTCGCGGTCGCGG
The DNA here is from genome assembly GCA_945903685.1 of Rhizobium sp. Q54. Classification (GTDB taxonomy): domain Bacteria; phylum Pseudomonadota; class Alphaproteobacteria; order SHVV01; family SHVV01; genus SHVV01. The sequence goes on along the minus strand of CAMDOQ010000070.1, from coordinate 1,289 downwards.
TTTCGTTCGATCGCCGTATCGTCCGCGCCCGACAGATCGCGCGTCAGTCGCGCTCGCTCCTGGCCGACGCCACCGACAGCCTGCCCGACGGGTTGGCGATTCTCGACGCCAGCGGCTACATCGTGCTTGCCAATGCCGGGCTCCGCCGACTGTTCCCGTCGCTCGATCGCCAGGCCGGCGCCGTGGTCCACTACGACGACGTTTTCCCCATGTACCTGAGCGGCGTGCGCAGCGCGCACGGCGCCAACTACGACGCGTTCGAAAGCCTGTCGCGCCGGACCGACGACTACGTCGAAACCGAAGCTTCGCTCGGCGACGGCCGGATCATGCTGGTGCGCGACCAACGCACGCCGTCGGGTAGTTTCGTCCTGGGATTCGCCGACGTCACGTCGGAGCGGCAGTTTCAAAAACAGTTGGAGCATCTAGCCCTCCACGATTCGTTGACCGGGCTGCCGAACCGGGTCCTGTTCGAGGATCGCCTGACGCTGGCGACGGCCCAGGTGCGGCGGCGGCAGACGTCGCTCGCGGTGCTCTATATCGACCTCGACCTGTTCAAGCCGGTCAACGACCAGTTCGGACACGACGGCGGCGACGCGATTCTGCGTGAGACCGGCCGCCGGCTGGTGGCGTTGCTGCGCTCGACCGATACCGCGGCGCGCATGGGCGGCGATGAGTTCGCCGTGATTCTTCAGCCCGATGTCGATGCGCAAATCGCGGCCAAGGTCGGCGGCCGCATCGTCGATGAGTTGGCGCGCCCGATCGCGATCGGTAACGCGACCGCGCGCGTGACGGCCAGCATCGGCTATGCGATCTATCCGCAGCATAGCGACGACCTCAGCGCGCTGACGCAACTCGCTGACGCCGCCATGTATCGCGCCAAACAGGCCGGCGGCGGCCGGCTGGTCGCTCACGAAGAGACGCCCGCGCCGAGCTCGGTCGCCACCGCGTAGCGCGTCCCCGGGCCGGCGGTCTAGGATCGCGCATGGACGAGGCGCGGTTCGAAGCATGTCTCGCCGAGCTCAATGCCGATCGCAGCCGCGGCGCTAGCGCGCTCGCGCGCCAGTGCCTGGACTGGTGCGGCGAAAGTGCGCGTACGGCGCCGGCGCAGACCGTGGCCGAACTCGCGGCCCTGCTCGACCGGCGAGCGGAAGCGCTAGCCAGTGCCCGGCCGACGATGATCGCGATCGACAACCTGGTACGGACGTGGCGCCGCGCCGCGGGCGATCGCGCGGCCGCCGATCTCGCGCCGGCGCGGACCGCCGCCGCGGCCGCCGCCGCGCGGTTGTCGC
>CAMDOQ010000069.1 GCA_945903685.1 Rhizobium sp. Q54 | reverse complement strand
ACCACTTGGCGCTCGGCCGAGCGCTGGCGCCGCTTCGCGATGAGGGCGTCTTGATCCTCGCGAGCGGTAACACCACCCACAATCTGCGCGACGCGCTCCAGCACCTGCGCGGGGCAGCGGCCGAGCCGCCTGCGCCGCCGCCGTGGGCGTTGGCGTTCGATGCCTGGGTTAACGCCGCAGTCGCGCAGGGCGATCACGCAGCGCTCGCCGACTATCGTGCCAGGGCGCCGCACGCGGCGATGGCGCATCCGCGCGACGAGCACTTCCTCCCGCTCCTCGTCGCTGCCGGCGCCGGCGGGCGCGGACGGGTGCTCCATTCGAGCTTCATGCTGGGAAGCCTCAGCATGGGCGCTTACGCGTTCGATTGAACGGGGAGATGACGATGACCAAGACGACCGGCGGATGCCTGTGCGGTGCAGTCCGCTACGAAGCCGACGCGGCGCCCGACCACGCGAGCTACTGCCACTGCTCGATGTGCCGGCGCGCGACCGGCGCACCGGTCGCTGCATTCGCCCGGTTGCCGAGCGCCGGCTTCCGGATCGCTAAGGGCGAGATCAAGCGCTATCGATCGTCGGACATCGCGGTGCGCGGCTTTTGCGCGCAGTGCGGCTCGCCGCTCACGTTCCAATACGATGCCTATCCCGCCTACGTGGCGGTCGCGATCGGTAGCCTCGATCGGCCCGAGGTCGCGGTGCCCGAGCGCCACTGGAACTTCGACGACCGGATTCCGTGGCTGCAACTGAGCGATACGTTGCCGCGCCAGGGCAATGTCGCCGCCGCCAAACCGAAGCCTTGAGCCGTCGATGAATCGATCTTTCGTCGGAGCCGGCTGGCCGGTTCTCGCCCCGGTCGTATTTCTGCTGTTGTGGTCGGGCGGCTTCACGGTCGGCAAGATCGGCGTTGAGTATGCCCCGCCGATGACGCTGCTCGCGCTCCGCTACGCGTGCGCGCTCGCGATCTTGGTACCGCTCGCGCTCTGGTTCAAGCCGCCGCTGCCGCGCCGGCCGGCCGAATGGTTGCATATCGCCGTGGTCGGCTTTCTGATTCAAGGAGTCTATTTCGGTTTCAACTACCTCGCTTTCTCGCTCGGCGTTCCGGCGGGCACCGTCGCGCTGATCACGTCGCTGCAGCCGATCCTGGTCGCGCTATTAGCCGCGCGAGTCGTCGACGAGCGCGTGAGCGCGCTACGCTGGGCCGGCCTCGCCCTCGGCCTCGCCGGTGCCGCCTGCGTTATTCTCGTGCAGTCGACCGTCGCGCTCGCCTCGATCGCCGGCATGGCAGCGACCGTCGGCGCGCTGCTCGGCATGACCGCGGCGACGCTTTACGAGAAGCGCTTTGGCGCCGGCCACCACCCGGTCACCGCTAACGCCATCCAATACGCAGTCGGCGTGGCGGCGACGCTACCGCTCGCGTTCGCGCTCGAGGACATGACGGTCACGTGGACGATCGAGTTCGCCGGCGCCCTCGCCTATCTCGTGATCGGCAATTCGTTGATCTCGATCACGCTTCTGCTGGCGATGATCCGTCGTGGCGAAGCCTCGCGCGTCTCATCGCTCCTGTTCCTGGTGCCGCCGACCGCGGCGCTGATCGCGTGGGTGGTGATTGCCGAGGCGCTGGCGCCATTGGCCTGGCTCGGGCTGGCGGTGGCCGCTGCCGGCGTCGCCGTCGTTGTCCGCCCGCAGATAGTGGCACGGTGGACCGGCCGGTAGCGGCTCGAACGCCAGCCTTCGCAATCGGCGGCGGCCGGATTACTATCGCGCCAAACCACGGCACATCTGGGAGACAACCATGAAAACGACCTTTGCACTGCTTGCGGCGGCGGCCGCCGCGCTCGCATTGGCGACTCCGGTCGCTGCCCAGCAATCGGTCAAGCTCTCGATCGGCACCGGCGGCACCGGCGGCGTTTACTATCCGATGGGCGGCGGGCTCGCCAACATCCTCTCGAAACACGTACCGGGCTGGCAGGCGACCGCCGAAGTAACCGGCGGCTCGGTCGACAATCTCAAGCTCCTCGGCGCCGGCAAGTCGGAAATCGGCTTCTCGATGGCCGACGCAGGGCTCGATGCCATGAAGGGCGAGGACAAGTTCAAGGGCGCGCCGGTACCGGTGCGCACGCTCATGGTGCTCTATCCCAACCGCATGCATGTCGCGACAGTCGAGGGCAGCGGCATCAACACGCTCAAGGACCTCAAAGGCAAGCGTGTCTCGACCGGCTCGCCCGGCAGCGCCACCGAGGTAATGGCGTTCCGCGTCATCGAAGCGGCTGGCCTCGACAAGGACAAGGACATGACCCGCGAACGTCTAGGCGCCGCCGAGTCGGTGAATGCGGTCAAGGACAAGAAAATCGACGCATTCTTCTGGGTCGGCGGCCTGCCGACGGCAGCGGTCACCGATCTCGCCAACACGCCCGGTACCAAGATCAAAATGGTCGACACCGCCGAAGTCGTCGACGCCATGAACAAGAAGTACGGCGACCTCTACGCCAAGGACACCATTGCCGCATCCGTTTACGCCGGCATGGCCAAGGACAATGCGGTCGCGACCGTCTGGAACATCCTCGTCGTACACAAAGACATGACGGACGACGTCGCCTACACCATCGTCAAAACCATCTTCGACAAGAAGCCGGAGATGGTGGCGGTCCATAAGGAAGCCGAGAGCTTCAACGTCGCCACCCAGGCCGGGCGTTCGCCGCTGCCGTTCCACCCCGGCGCCGTCAAATTCTTCGCGGAAAAAGGCGTCAAGGTGAACTGACCGGGCCGGGCCCGGCCCGTGACCGAGGCGGCCAAAGCCACGGAAGAAGCCGACGCCCGGATCGATCGTGCGGCGCTCTACCTCGAAGCCGAGGAAGGTGTCGCCAACCGGCTGCGCGGCGCGGTCGCGATCGCGGTGCTCGGCCTCGCGGTCGCGACCACGCTGTTTCACCTGTATGCCGCCTACGGCATCGTTCCGACCCAGACGCTGCGCCCGGTTCACGTCGCGCTGATCCTGGTCCTCGCGTTCCTGGTCTATCCGATGGCGGCACGGTTTCGCGATCGCATCCGCTGGTGGGACCTCGCCCTCGCCGCCGCCGCGGTCGGCGTCGTCGCCTACATGCTCGCGGGCGGCGACGACTTCACCGACCGCAACACGCTCCCCAACCGCACCGATATTGCGGTCGGAGTCGTCTTCGTCCTTTTGGTACTGGAAGGCGCGCGACGCACGACCGGCTGGATCATGCCGGCGATCTGCGTCGCGTTCATCGCCTACGCCTTTGTCGGCGCGTCGCTGCCGCCGCCCTGGACCCATCGCGGCTATGGCATCGACCGCCTGGTCGGGCATCTCTACATGACGCTCGAAGGCATCTTCGGCTCGGCGGTCGACGTTTCGTCCTCGCTCATCATTCTGTTTTCGATCTTCGGCGCCGTGCTCCACCATTCCGGCGCCGGCAAGTTCTTCATCGACTTCTCGTTCGCCGCGCTGGGCGGCAAGCGCGCCTCGGCCGGCCGCACCGTGGTGCTGGCTTCGTTCCTGTTGGGCGGCCCGTCCGGCTCGGGCGTCGCCACCACCGTCACGATCGGCTCGGTCGCGGCGCCGATGTTGGCCAAGGCCGGATTTTCAGCCAACGCCGCCGGCGGCCTGCTCGCGGCGGGCGGTTTGGGTGCGATCCTGTCGCCGCCGGTCCTGGGCGCGGCCGCGTTCCTGATCGCCGAGTTCTTGAAGATCTCCTACCTCGACGTCATCCGCATGGCGGTGATCCCGACCTGCCTCTACTACTTCGCACTCCTGATGATGGTCGAGCTCGAACGACGCGAGGCGCAGGGCGCAGTCGAGCAGCCGCGTCAGAGCCTTTGGCGGCTCACGCTCACCGGCGGCTTTCATTTTGCCTCGTTGGTGGCGATCGTCGTCTTCATGCTGATCGGCTTCACGCCGGTGCTGGCGGTGTTCTGGGCGACCGTACTCGCGGCGGCCGCGAGCTTCTTCAACCGCGCGGCGGCCCTGATGCCGCGCAAGCTCGGCGCTGCGCTCGCCGATGGGACGCTCAAGGTCCTGAACGTCGCCGCTACCTGCGCTGCGGCCGGCATCATTGTCGGCGTCGTGACGCTGACCGGCCTCGGCCTCAAGTTCAGCGCGATCGCGATCGGTTATGCCGGCGGCAGTCTCGCGCTCACCGCGCTCTATACCGCGTTGATCGTGTGGGTGGTCGGCCTCGCGGTGCCGGTGACCGCGTCCTACATCATCTGCGCCGTGATCGCGGCGCCGGCGCTGATTCAGCTGGGCGTCCCCGACTTCGCCGCCCATATGTTCATCTTCTATTACGCGCTGCTATCGGAGGTCTCGCCGCCGACCGCGCTCTCGCCGTTCGCCGCCGCCGCCATCACCGGCGGCAACCCCTACCTGACGACGCTGCAGGCGTGGAAATACACGCTCTCGGCGTTCCTGGCGCCGTTCGTGTTCGTACTCGACCCCCACGGCATCGGGCTCCTGCTCAAGCTGCCGAAAGGCGCCGACTGGGGTGACGTCGCCTTGATCGTCACCGCGACCGCGCTCGCGATCGCGGTTCTGACCGCGGCGCTGCAAGGACGGTGGCGGGCGCCAGTGACCGTTTCCGAGCGCGTGCTGCTCGTGGTGAGCGGCGTCCTCCTGCTATTCGGACCCGGGGTCGACGGCGCCCTGGCGCGGGACGCGGGCGCCTTGTTCGGCGCGCGCGAGGCCGGCTTCGGCTTGGCCCTCGTCCTTGCTGCGATCGGCTGGCGTCGGCCGATTGCCGCGACCGCCTAGCGCCGCATCCGACCGTGGCGTCCTTCCGGTTCGATCTCGTCGTCGCGGTGTGGGGCGACTTGTTCCGCGGCCTGTTCGAGAAACTCTGCCTGCCGAGCCTGTGCACGCCGGGAAACCTCGAAGCGCTCGGTCGGCGCGGCGAGGTCATGCTGTGGATCTATACGCCGGCGGCCGAGGTCGGACGCCTCGACGTCGCGGCGCTGCGGGCACGGATCCCGGCGGCGATCGGCGTTCGCGTCGTCACGCTCGAGGGGATCGGCCGCGCCGATCATACGGTCCGCAACTACCTCGATATGTCGCTTTGTCATCGCAACGCGATCAAGACCGCAGAAGAGCGCGATGCCGTCATCTCGTTCATCCCGGCCGACAGCGTTTGGGCCGAGGGGTCGCTGCCGCGGATGGCGGACCGGATCGTCGCCGGCAAGCGCGCGGTGTTCCTGCTGGGAACCCGCGTCACCGCCGAGACTTTCATCGAAGTCTTCGCCAGTCGTTTCCTCGACGCGGCGCGCTGGGTCGCGCGCTGCCCGGCGCGCGACCTGGTCGCGGCGGCGCTGCCGTGCCTGCACCCGATCACCCGCGCTTCGTTCGTTGCCAGCCCCGCCTTCACTACCTGGCCCTCGACCCTGGTTTGGCCGGTCGGCGCCGACGGGCTTTTGATCCGCGCCTTCCATTTCCACCCGGAGTTCGTGTGGCCGCGCCGCTACGGCGACTTCGCGCTCACCGTCGACCTCGACTTCGTCAAGAACGCGGTCGATGGCGAAGACGACATCCACGTCGTCACCGATTCCGACGAGGCGCTCCAGCTCAATCTCGACGTCGAAACCCACCTGCCCAACTTCCTCGGCCACGCGCCGGCCGATCCGGCGGCGATCGCGGCGTGGATCAAGGACAACGCCGATCCGTTGCACCGCGCGATGTTCTCGCGCCACGCGGTTCGGCTTCATGCTGGCGCGCTCGGCCCGGCATGGGACCAGGCGGCGACGCAGTCCGATCGGTTCGCGCGCGAACTGCTCGCCGCCGCCGGCGACGCAGCCGCCCCATGAATTTCGACCTGATCGTCGCCATGTGGGGCGATTCCTATCCGCTCATCTTCGAGCGCATTGCATTTCCGAGCCTGTGCGCGCCGGGCAATATCCCGGCGCTCGCCGAAGCCGGCCGGGTTACGCTCTGGCTCTACGTCGCCGCGGGCGAGGCGGCGTGCGTCGATCTCGAGCGCTACCGCGCGCGGCTCCCCGCTACGGTCGAGGTCGAGGTGGTACCGGTCGCGGACATCGGCGGCAGCAACCTGGTCGCGCGTACCTACCTCGACCTCTCGGTCTGCCACCGGCTGGCGATCGCCAAGGCCGCCGAGCGGAACGCGGTGCTCTGTTTTCTCCCGGCCGACGGCATCTGGGCCGATGGCTCGCTCCGCGCGATGGCGGCGCAGTTGGCCGCCGGGCGGCGGGCGGTGCTCACCAACGGAATCCGGATCAGCGCCGAAACCTTCCTGTCGGTCTATATCGAGCGCTTCCTCGCGCCCGATTTGAGCGTCGCGCGCTGCCCGGCACGCGCCCTGGTCGCGTCAGTCATGCCGCACCTGCATCGACTGACGTTGAGCACCATGATCGACAGCCCGACCTTCACCACCTGGCCCTCGCTCGTCACGTGGCCGGTCGCCGGCGAGGACGGGCTCCTCACCCGGCTCTTCCATCTCCACCCGGCGATGGTGTGGCCCCGGCGTTACAGCGACTTCACGGGTACGGTCGATCACGGCTTGATCGAGGCCGCGATGTCGCAGACCGACGATATCTACGTCGTCACCGATTCGGACGAAGCGCTCCAGATCAACCTCGATGTCTTGGGCCACCGTGACGATTTGATCGGCTCCGCGCCGGCCTCGATCGCGACAATCGCGGCATGGATTCCGAGCGCAACCACCGCGCTGCACCGGTGGTTCTTCCTGAACGCGCCGATCCGCCTGCACGCCCACGATCTCAACGCGGCATGGACGGCGGTAGACGAACTATCGCGCCAGTTCGCAACGGTCGTGCTCGCCGCCGCCGAACGTCGGCCGCCGCACTGAAGGAGCCGACATGATCGATGCCAAGCGGATCGTTCTTGCCGGGCGCCACGTCAAACTGGTGCCGCTCGAATCGGCGCACGTCACCGACCTCACGGCCGCGCTCGACCCGACGCTCACCCAGTGGTTCACCAAGCCGCTCCTGACGCAGGCCGACGTCGAAGGCTTCGTCGCCGAGGCGATCGCCCAGGCCGGGGCCGGCACCGCGCTCCCGTTCGCGACGCTCGATGCCGCAAACGGGCGCGCGATCGGCACCACACGGTTCGGTGCGATCGACCGCACGAACCGCCATGTCGAGATCGGTTGGACCTATCTCGCACGCCGCTACCATCGCTCCGCCGCCAACAGCGAGGCTAAGCTTCTGATGCTCGCCCATGCGTTCGAGACCTGGGGCTGCCTCCGGGTCGAGTTCAAGACCGATTCGCTCAACACGCCGACCCGGACCGCGTTGGCCCGGTTGGGCGCGACCGAAGAAGGAACGTTTCGCAACCACATGGTGTGCGCCTCGGGCCGGATCCGGCACAGCGTCTATTTCAGCATCACCGCCGAGGAGTGGCCGGCGGTCAAAGCCCGCCTCGCGGCGCGGATCGCCGCCGGCGGCCACACCGCGTAACCCAAAGGAGCAACCAATGACCGCGATTCCGTTCGAACGCCTCGAGATCGGCCTCTACAGCATCGCTGCGACGGCCGACAATGCCGCCGTTGCGCGCAAGGCCGAAGCGCGCGGCTTTAAGCGCGTATGGCTCGCCGAGGACCACCACAACCGCGATATCTTCGTGCAAGCGGCGGCGATCGCAACCTCGACCCGATCGATCGAGATCGGCCTCGGTATCGTCAACCCCTACACCCGCCACCCGGCGCAGATCGCGATGGGGGTGGCCGATCTAGAGGAACTAGGCGGCCCACGCATGACGCTGGGGTTCGGCGCCGCGTGGTCGGCGATCGGCGCCCACGGGATCGCCAATCCGCGCCCGATCCGAGCGCTGAAAGAGGCGGGCGAGATCTGCCGGGCTTTGCTCAAGGGCGAGCAGGTGACCTATGCCGGCGAGATTTTCCGCCTGCCCGCGCCCGGCGCCCGGCTCTCGTTTCCGCTCGCGCGTAAGGGTGTTCCGCTCTACTACGGCTCGATGGGCCCGAAGACGCTGGCGATGGCGGCGCCGATCGCCGATGGCCTGCTGTTCAGCGTCTTTTGCAGCCCGCGCTTCGTCGCCGAGCGCATGACGCACGTGACCGCCGCCCTCGCCAAGGCCGGGCGCGCGGCGGCCGACCTCGACATCGCCGGCTACATCATCTTCGCGGTCGACCGCGACGGCGCCGCCGCCCGGCACACGGCGAAGAAGCTCATCGCCCATTACGTGCGCCGCATGCGCGACGATCTCCGCTACCAGGCGGCAGGCCTCGATCCGGCGCGGATGGCGGCAATGAAGCAGGATCTCAACGCCGCCTTCGCTGCCGGACGGTGGGCGCAAGCGGTCGAGCAGGTGCCGGACGACGTCGTCGCTGCGCTCGCAGTCGCCGGCACGCCCGAGGAGTGCATCGCCGGGCTCCGCGCCTACGCCGCCGCCGGGCTCAAGCGGCCGGTGCTCTATCACGCGCTCGGGCCCGACCGCGTGGCGGCGATCGACCTGATCGCCGATCAGGTACGGCCCGCGCTCGCCCCAGCCTAGCCGTAGAGCCTGGGCGGGCCCGATGCTAAGGTCGGCGGCGATGCTGAAAGCGTTTCGCGCGCTCGTCCTCGGCGCGCTCGCGTTGCTGGGTGCGGCGCGCGGCGTCGCGGCCGAGACTGTCGATCTCGCGCTCGTGCTCGGCGCCGACGTGTCGCGGAGCGTCGATGCCGGCGAGTTCCAACTCCAGCGCGAGGGCTACGCCAAGGCGCTGACCGACCCGCGGGTCCTGAATGCGATCCGCTCGGGCGAGAACGGTGCGATCGCGATCTGCTATTTCGAGTGGGCCGGTATCGGCGAGCAGCAATTGGTAATCGACTGGACCGTGGTCCGGAGCGCGAACGACGCCGCCGCGGTCGCGGCCACGCTCTTGGGTGCGCCGCGATCGTTCTGGGGCCGCACCGCGATCGGCGACGCGGTCGAGTTCGCGATGCGCCGGCTCGACAAGGTCAAAGGCCAGGCGCCGCGCCAAGTGATCGACCTCTCGGGCGACGGCACCAACACCAACGGCCGTTTCCCGAGCGCGGTGCGCGACGAGGCGGTGGCGGCCGGCATCACCATCAACGCGCTCGTGATCCTGAGCCCGGTGCCGATCCCGATGTTCCCCGAGCACACGCATCCGCCGGGCGGGCTCGAAAACTACTTCAAGGACTATGTGATCGGCGGGCGCGGTGCGTTCACGCTCCAGGTCGAAGGGTTCGCCTCGTTCGCCCAGGCGATCGTGCAAAAACTGGTGATCGAGATTTCCGGGGTCGAACCCGGGCCGGCCCTCGCCGCCGCGCTGCCGGCCGCGGACTAAGGTCGGACCTCAGCCCTTCAGCCTTCGTTAACCATGGCGGCCCTAGAAAGGCCGCTGGCGCAGGGTCGCTCCGACCCGCGGACAGGCGGGCTCACCATGACCGTGGCCGTTAGCGATCTCGACCCGGCGATTCGACCCTTGATCGACCTCGCCCCCGGCGATCTCGGTGCTTTCGCCGAGCCGGCCGAGCGGCTGGTCGAGTTGCCGGCGCTCCCCTCCTATCGCGCCGCGCTCGACTATTTCGCCGCCTATCCGGCGCGCGCCCTCACAAGTCCCGGCTCGCGCGCCGCGATGTATCACCTGGTCAGGGCGCTGCGGCCGAAACTGACGCTCGAGATCGGTACCTTCCACGCCGGCACCACCGAGGTGATTGCGCGCGCCCTGTGGGCGAACGGCGGCGGCCATCTCTTGACGATCGATCCGTTCGGGGCCGAACGCGTGCCGCCGATCCTGGCGAGCTGGCAGGGCGATCTCGCCCACAACGTCGACTTCCTCGCCATCAATTCGATGGAGCTTTTCATCCATTTCGACTCGATCGAGCCCAAGCTCGATGTGAGCTTCGTCGATGGCAACCACGCCTATGCCTATGCGCTCTACGATCTGACGCTCGCCGCCAAGTGGACGCGGCCGGGCGGCATCATCATCGTCGACGACTATTGCCTGCCGGGCGTGTTCTGGGCGGTGCGCGATTTCCTCGGCCGCAATCCCGGCTGGCGCGAGATCTCGGGCGCAATGGCGGCGTTCGACCCGGACGAGCCGTTCCGCTCGATCCGGCCTTCGCTCCCCGACACCGGCTTCTTCGTGCTCGCGGCGCCGTCCCACCTGACGCTCGGGACCCGTACGACGAGCTTCGAATACGATCTTCGCAAGGAAGCCGGAATCGGCGCGCTTTCGCTCCGCGCCCACCCCGAGGCACCGGCCGGCACCGTGCACGCGCAGATCTACTTGCGCTCCTACCCTGAGAACGCCGGCAAGGCGCTGACGATGACGACGATCGCCAAGACCGCGGTCGCCGCCGGCCAGCGCGTGATCGACATCGTGCTGCCGGAACCCCTGGTCACACCGCACGACCCGGCGCGCTCGCTCCGCGCGTTCGAAGTCGCGCTGGTATGGCAGCCCGCCGACGGCGCCGCGCCGCTCAGCCTGCTCCGCCGCCCGCAGCTCGCGCTGATCGAGCGCTGACCCGCGCGAGACGGACCGTCGGCGCAGTAAGTGCCGGCGCTATGATGCCCTCAGTATGCTCGTTGCGTCGGGCCAGACTTGGGCTTCGGCGATATCGAAGCTGTTTTGCATTCGCATCAGCGTGTCCATGCGAACGCCAAACGCCTTCTCGAGACGCAGCGCCATGTCCGCGGACAAGTCCGACCGTTGGTTGAGGAATGCCGAAAGCGCCGGGCGCGTCACCCCGAGCGCGCGCGCCGCGTCGGTTACCGACAACGCGTTCGCTTCGACGATCTCAGTCCGTACAAACCCACCCGGATGCGGCGGCCTTGTGAGCCGGTAGTTTATTGTTTTAACCATGCGTCCTCGGTTCAATGGTAGTCCTCGAGGTCGAGATCGACGATTTCGTTCTCGATCGCATCGATTCGAAACGTAATCACCTGGTCTGCACGGACATGTTGGAGAGGAAGACCGGGGAGAAGGCTTGCGCGCGTGAGAGGCGGGAGCCCCTGAGCAGTCATCGCACTTGAGCGATCAAATATTCGATAGGGCGGCACTCGCCATGTCGATGGATCATGGCATGACAATTTGCACACACTGTCCGTCGTCAGATGATTTGGCTCAGATTGCGGGTCCGATTAGCGGAGTGCCTGGCTCGTCCTGGTGTTGATGTTAAGCGGCGATCTTGCGGTGCTGCAAGCGCCGATGTTCGATGGTCTGTCGCTTGATCCTTTCGCGCTGTTTGA
>CAMDOQ010000068.1 GCA_945903685.1 Rhizobium sp. Q54 | reverse complement strand
TTGCGCCTTCGGGTCAAGCGCAGCGCGGTGGTTGCCCCCGTCTTTCAGATGTTCGATGCGCAAGGAATGGTGCCCGGGGCCGGAATTGAACCAGCGACACACGGATTTTCAGTCCGCTGCTCTACCAACTGAGCGACCCGGGCACACCCGAGCGCGGGTAGCCCGCGCCCGAAAAGGCGTTGGTTTATAGGAAATTAGGCCCCGCCTGTCCAGCCGAGCCGTCCTCACGCCTCGCGCTTCCGACCTACGCCTCGCGCTCCCGGCTCACTCCTCACGCTCCCGGGTCGGCGCCAGCGCGTCGTCGTCCTCGTCGGTCTCGGCCCGCGCCGGGATCGCGTAACGCCCAGTCATCCAGTTGGCGAGGTCGCGATTGGCGCACGCCGCGCTGCAAAAGGGCGCCGTCGCCGTCGCCGGCGGCCGGCCGCAAATCGGGCATCCTTTGCGTTTGGCCATGGCGCGCGAGCTTAGCCGACCCGTACCCGGGCGTCATCGCCGGCCGCGGTCGCGGTTTCCTCGATCGCAACCGGCTGGCCGACGCGGTCGCCGAGGGCGCGGAGAAGCCGTTGGTCGGCGGCGCGAAGGACGCGCGCGACCGCGGGTGACGCCAGGATGGCGAGCGCCTTGCCCGGGTGCGCGGTGGCCGCGCGCTCGGCTGCGCGCAGCACCGATGCGGCGCGGGCATCGGCCGTCGGCCGCGGTGCGATCGCTTCGAACATGAGCTCGGTCAGGCTCGGCCGCGCCCGCCGGCGCGTCATCTCGAGGAGGCCTGAGCGCGACACCGCGCCGATCCGGACCTCCATACGGTCGCGGCCGAGCGCCCGCTTGAGCGCGCCGGTCGCAACGGCGGCGCGGGCGCGGTCCTTGAGGTTGATGAAGTCGACGACGATGGTGCCGCCGATGTTGCGGATGCGGAGCTGGCGCGCGATCTCGGCGGCGGCGGCGAGGTTGACCGCAACCGCAGTGTCGGCGTTGCTCGCGCCGGCGTAGCTCCCGGAATCGACGTCGATCGCGGTGAGCGCGCGCGTCGTCTCGATCGTCAGCCGCGCACCGCCCGCGAGCGCGACCTCCGGTTCGAGCGCCTCGGCGATTTCGGCGTCGATCGCCGCGGCGACGGCCAACGGTGTCGCGCGCTCGATTGCGCCCGCGGCGCGCGCGATGTGGCGATCGAGATAGCGCCGCGCCCGCGCTTCGCCCGCGAACGTGCCGATTCGGATCGTCTCGACATCGGGCGTCGCCAGATCACGGAGCGCCGCCTCGAGCGGCGCCACCTCGGCTTGGAGCAGCGCGGGCACGCGGCTGCCGCGGGCGACTGCGTGCCAGTCGGCCGTACGGTCGTCGGCGCCGGTCGGCGCGATCGCGGTGGTGAGCCGCGGGCCCTTGTCGCCGTGCGCGGCGGCGGCGACCTGGACCGCGACCGTATCGCCTTCGGCGACGAGCGCGTTGATGCGCGGCGAGCGCGCCGGCTCGGTGCCGCGCGCGAACCGCGCGTCGTGGGCGCGCAAGACGCCCTCGCGCTCGGCGCCGATGTCGACGAAGGCGAGCCCGAGCCCGGGCGCGACGCGGCGAACGCGGCCGGCATAGATGTTGCCGACCAGACTCGGCGCCAACGTTCGCTCGATCCAGAGGTCGTCGAGCCGGCCGTCGCGAAAGAGCGCCGCGCGGGTCTCGGCGATGCCGTCGTCGATCAGAAGCTCGACGGTCATCGGCCGCCTTAGGGACGCGGAAAGCCGAGGCCGACCAGGAGCGCGATCGTTTCGTAGAGCGGCAGGCCGACCACGTTCGAGGGCGAGCCGTTGATCGCGCATACGAACTGGCCGGCATGGCCCTGGATCGCGTAAGCGCCAGCCTTGTCGCGCCACTCGTCGGTCGCGAGGTAGGTTGCGATCTCGGCGGCGGTGAGGCGCTTGAAGCGGACGCTCGTTGTCACCGTACGCGCGCGCCGACGTCGGTCAGGTCCGATCGCGCAGATCCCGGTGTGGACGCGGTGACGCCGACCCGAAAGCAGCTCGAGATAGCGGCGCGCGGTGGCGCTATCCTCGCCCTTGCCGAGCGCGCGCCGGCCGCAGGCGACGACGGTGTCGGCGGCGAGGATGAAGGCGCCCGGGTGGGCTGGCGCGACCGTTTCGGCCTTGGCGATAGCCAGGCGCAACGCGAGCGCCAGCGGCAGTTCGTGGGCCCGCGGCGTTTCGTCGATCGCGGCCGGCACGATCGCCGCCGGCACGATCCCGACCGTGCGCAAGAGTTCGCTCCGCCGGGGTGAAGCCGAGGCCAGCACGAGCCGCGGCGCGGCGCGGGCGGCGGCAGGGACGACGGGCGCGGCGGTGGGAGCCGTGGCGCGCCTACTGGAAACGGCAGGTGATGCGGCCCTTGGTGAGATCGTAGGGCGTCATCTCGACCTGGACCTTGTTGCCGGCCAGGACGTGAATGCGGTTCTTGCGCATGCGTCCGGAGGTGTGGGCGAGGTCTTTATGACTATTTGCGGGCTTGACGCGAAACATGGCGTTGGGAAGGAGCTCGGTGTCAGGCCTGAGCGTGCACACCTTGCGCGGGAACCCTTAAAAAATCAAGGCGAGCGCCGCGACCCGCGCACGCTCGACGTGCGGTCGCGAATGGTTCGCGGTTTCGGTCGCGTGCGCCTCGCGCGTCCGGTCGCGTGCGCCTCGCGCTTCCTTTGCCGCGCCGCCGATGCTAGCAAGCGCCGGTGACCGTATCCGCTCCGACCGCGCGCCTGAACGACCCGCCGCGGGCCATCGCATGCATGACCGCGGCGTGCCTATTTCTCGCTGCCAACGACGCCGCCGCCAAGTGGGGGACGCAATCGCTTCCGGTCGGCGAAGTCATCTTCATCCGCGGCGTGTTCGCGGTCGCCTTGATCTTGATCTACGCCTGGCTCGGGCCCGGGCTGCGCATGCTCAAGGTCCGCGACTGGCGCGGCCAGTCGATCCGGGGCGTAGCGATGGTCGCAGCCACGTTCCTTTTCATCTGGAGCCTGGCGCTGCTGCCGCTGCCGACGGCGATCAGCTTCATGTTCACGGTGCCGATCTTCACCGCGCTTGCGGTGCCCGCGCTCCTCGGCGAAATCGTCGGTGCCCGGCGCTGGGCGGCGATCGCGGTCGGGTTCGTCGGCGTGATCGTGCTGGTACGGCCGACCGGTACCGGCTTGGGCTGGATCGCGCTCGTGCCACTCGCGTGCGCGGCGCTCTCGGGCTTTCGCGACGCGTTCACGCGCCGCTTGAGCGACACCGAGACGCCGCTCGCCATCTTGTTCTTCTCGACCGTGCTCGAAGCGGCCGGCGGTATGGCGACGCTGCCGTTCGCGTGGCGGCTGCCCGATCTCGAAACCGTCGCGATCCTGGCGCTCGCCGCCGTCCTGTTCGTGCTCGCCCAGTTCTTCACCATCGACGCGTTCCGTCGCGCCGAGGCGGCGACGGTGGCGCCGTTCCGCTACTCGCTCCTGCTGTGGGCGGCGCTGTGGGGCTATCTGTTCTGGGACCACGTACCCGACGAATGGACCCTCGGCGGTGCCGCCATCATCATGGCGTGCGGACTCTATATCTTGCTCTACGAGTCGCGCCGGGCGCGTTCCTCGTAGCCCTCAGTCGCGGGCGGCGATCACCGGGTTCTCGAGTTCGCCCAGGCCCTCGGCCGCGACTTTCACCACGTCGCCCGGCTTCAGGTAGCCGGGCGGGTTCATGAACGCGCCGACCCCGGCCGGCGTTCCGGTGTAGATCGCGTCGCCGGGATGGAGCGTCACGAACCGCGAGATGTAGGAGACGATCAGCGGCACGTCGAACAGCATGGTCGTGGTCGAGGCATCCTGGCGGAGCTCGCCGTTGACCCAGCACTTGATCGTCACCTGTGGCGGCGCGTGCGCGAACTCGTCGGCGGTCGCGACCCATGGCCCCAACGGTGCGTGGGTGTCGAACGACTTGGCGAGCGAGGTCTGTTCGGGTTTCCAGTCGAGCTGCAGCTCGCGCGCCGAGACGTCGTTGCCGAGCGCGTACCCCGCCACGTAATCGAGCGCGTTCGCGCGCGCCACCTTCTTCGCGCGCTTGCCGATGATGACGACGAGCTCGGCCTCGTAGTCGAGCTTCTCCGTGATATTGCGCTCGATCGCCTCGCCCGGACCGATCACCGCCTGCGTCAGCTTGAAGAACATCTTGGGCTCGTCGGTCGTCTGGCGCTTGGCTTCCTCGGCGTGGAGGAGATAGTTGCGGCGGACGCCGACGATCTTCCCGGGCCGGATCGGCGCCAAGAGCTTGACGCCCGCGCGCGGGTGCACGAGGTCGGCGCGCCCGGCGGCCGCGACCATGGCGTGGCCGACCGCTTCGGTCGAGACCGGAGCCGCCTGCAAGAGATGGACGAGGTCGGGCGGCAAGGTCGCTTCGGCGACGCGCTCGGCCGCGAACACGCCGCGCGCCTCCAAGTGCGCGGCGTATGCGGCGGCGAGGTCGACGACGGCGGCGTCGCGGTTCGTGAGCGCGCCGAGTCGGACCCGACTGTCTTTCTGATAGAGGACGTATTTCATGGTGTTCCTTTGGATGGCAGGCGTTTGGCGATCGAACGGGCGTGGCCGGCCAAGCCCTCGGCGTCGGCCAGCGTCATCGCCGCCGGCCCGATCGCGGCCAGACTCTGGGCGTCGCACTGGAGGAGCGACGTCCGCTTCATGAAGTCGAGGACCGAAAGACCCGAGGCGAAGCGCGCGCTTCGCGCGGTCGGCAGCACGTGGTTGGGCCCGCCGACATAGTCGCCGACGGCTTCGGGCGTGTAGCGGCCCAGGAAGATCGCGCCGGCGTGGCGAATGCGCCGGCTTAGCGCTTCGGGATCGGCGACCGCCAGCTCGACGTGCTCGGCGGCGAGTGCATCGACCAGCGGCACCGCGTCGGTGAGCGTGTCGACGCAGACGATGGCGCCGTGCTCTTCCCAGCTCGCGCCGGCGATCGCGGCGCGCGGCAGATCGCGTAGCTCGAGCGCGATGGCGCGGGCGACCGCCTCAGCAAAAGCGCGGTCGTCGGTGATCAGGATCGCCTGCGCGGTCGGGTCGTGCTCGGCTTGCGCGAGCAGATCGGCCGCGATCCAGGCCGGATCGTTGGCGGCGTCGGCGACCACCAGGATCTCGGACGGGCCGGCGATCATGTCGATACCGACGGTTCCGAACACCTGGCGCTTGGCGGCGGCGACGTATGCGTTGCCGGGGCCGACGATCTTGTCGACGCGGGCGATCGAAGCGGTGCCGTAGGCGAGCGCGGCGATCGCCTGCGCACCGCCGAGACGGTAGATTTCGTCGACCCCGGCGATTCGCGCCGCAGCCAGCACCAACGGGTTCAGACGGCCGTCTGGCGTCGGCGCCGTCATCGCGACCCGTGGCACGCCCGCGATCTTGGCGGGCAACGCGTTCATCAGGACCGAGCTCGGGTAAGCGGCGGTGCCGCCCGGCACGTAGAGGCCGACCGCATCGATCGCGGTCCAGCGGGCGCCGAGGCCGACCCCTTCGCTATCGACCGACCAGCTGTTCTCGGGCCGCTGCGCAGTATGGTAGGCCGCGATTCGTCGCGCCGCGTGCTCGAGGGCGGCGACCGCGGCCGGCGGCGCTTGCGCGATCGCGGCCTCGATCTCGGCGACGCTCACACGGAACGTCGCCGGGGTGAGCGTCAGGCGATCGAAACGCTCGCTGTACTCGATCACCGCATCGTCGCCGCGGGCCGCAACATCGGCCAGGATGGCGGTGACCTCGCGGTCGACGTCCGTTAGCGCGGCTCGCCGCGCGGCGAGCAAGGCGGCGAACGCAACGGCGAAGCCGGGATCGCGCGTATCAAGCCGCGCGGGCATCGACGGCGGTCCGGAAGCGGGCGATCCACGCTTGCACCTCGTCGGCGCGGGTCTTCAAGGCGGCGCGGTTGACGGCGAGGCGCGAGGTGACGTCGGCGATGCGCTCGACCTCGACCAAGCCGTTCGCTTTCAGCGTCGCGCCGGTCGAGACCAGATCGACGATGCGCCGGCAGAGCCCAAGGCGCGGCGCCAACTCCATGGCGCCGTTCAACTTGATGCACTCGGCCTGAACGCCGCGGCGCGCGAAATGGCGGCGCGTCACGTTCGGGTACTTGGTCGCGATCCGGATGTGGCTCCATTGGCGCGGATCGTCGGTTGCCGACATTTCCGCCGGTTCCGCGACCGCCAAGCGGCAGTGACCGATCCCCAAATCGAGCGGCGCGTAGATTTCCGGGAAGTCGAATTCCATCAGGACGTCGTTGCCGGCGATGCCCAAATGGGCGGCGCCGAACGCGACGAAAGTGGCGACATCGAAGCTCCGGACGGTGATGACGTCGAGGCCCGGATCGCTGGTGCGAAAGCGCAGCTTGCGTGTATCGGGGTCGGCAAAATCGGGCTCGATCGCGATGCCAGCGCGGGCAAGCAGGGGCGTCGCCTGCTCGAAGATTCGCCCCTTGGGCAGCGCAAAGATGAGCGGTTGGTTGGCGGTCACGCCGGCCGTCCGTTGCCTGATCCGTTGACGAATGCCCCCTGACCGGCCGCGGCCGGATCCGAGGGGGCGGATTGGGCCCGTTTGCTAGTCCTTCGCGCCGCTCTCGTCAATCGGATGGGCCGGGCGGGCGCGGGCCGACCACGGTTCGGTCAGGTCGTCCAGGCTGCAATCGATGCACTCGGCGGCGAGCCTGATCTCGCCGCCGCCCGCGAACACGAGCGTGATCTCGGCGCCCCCGGCCGGGTCGGGCCTGGCATCGATGGTCAAGAGTTCGAGGGCGACGGTGCCGTCGTTCTCGAGGTGACGGGTCTTGACGGCGCCGACGTGATCGAAGTGGAGCCCGGTGCGGATGCGCTCGCCCCGTCGGGCGCGCACCGGACGCGGCGCGGTGGCGTCGGCGTTTTCTTTTTCCCAGCGAAAGCGGTTCAGGACCGCGGCAAAGCGGCGCTCCTTGGGGCGGTAGGTCATATCGCGGCGGAGCACGACCGCATCCTGCAGGCACGCGGCGATGACCGCCAAGTCGTCAGCATCCTCGGCGCGGAGCTTGAGGATCTCGTCCCGCGCGGTCACGAACCGGGCCGTCATCGCGGATCGTCCCCGACCCGCTCGATGGCGGCACCGCATGCGGTGAGTTTTTCGACCAGCCGGTCGTACCCGCGGTCCAGGTGGTAGACGCGACTGATCGTGGTGGTGCCCTTGGCGGCGAGGCCCGCCAGCACCAGCGACACCGAGGCGCGCAGGTCGGTCGCCATTACCGGCGCGCCGATCAGGCGGTCGACCCCGGTCACGATCGCGGCGGAGCCGCGCACGCTGATGTCGGCGCCCATGCGCGCCAACTCGGGTACGTGCATGAAGCGGTTCTCGAAGATGTTCTCGGTCACGACCGCGCGGCCATCGGCGGTCGTCATCAGCGCCATGAACTGGGCCTGAAGGTCGGTCGGGAAGCCGGGGTAGGGCTGGGTGTCGGCATCGACCGCGTGCAAGCGGCCGTTCTTGGCGCGCGCGGTGACGCCTTCGTTGGTCTCGTTCAACTCGACGCCGGCCTCGTTCATGACCTGCGCCGGCTGCGCCAGCAGCCCGAGCCGGGCGCCGACAAGTTCGATCGCGCCTCCGGTGATGCCGGCCGCCATCGCATATGTGCCGGTCTCGATGCGATCGGGGACGACGTCGTAGGTGGCGCCATGGAGGCGTTTGACGCCGCGTACGAGCAGGCGGTCGGTGTCGATGCCCTCGATCGCCGCACCCATCCGCACCAAACAACGCGCGAGGTCGCCGACTTCAGGCTCGCGTGCCGCGTTTTCGATCACCGTGGTACCGCGCGCGAGCGTCGCCGCCATCAGCAGGTTCTCGGTCGCCCCGACTGAGACGATCGGGAGGCGAATGACCGCGCCGGTCAGCCCCTGCGGCGCGCTCGCTTCGACATAGCCGTCGCGGAGCTCGATTTTGGCGCCGAGCGCCTTCAAGCCCTTCAAGTGGAGATCGACCGGACGCGGCCCGATCGCGCAGCCGCCGGGGAGCGAGACCCGCGCTTCGCCGAACCGCGCCACCAGCGGGCCCAGCACCAGGACCGACGCCCGCATCTTGCGCACGAGGTCGTAGGGCGCGGTCGTGGAAACGACATCGGCCGCGGTCAAGGCGAGCCGATGTGTGCGCGGGCGCGGGCGTTGTCCGGCCTTGAAGATCGGCAGATCGCTCAAGCCGGCCTCGACGGTGACGCCGAGTTCGACCAGGACGCGCGCGAGCGTGCGGATGTCCTCGAGCTGCGGCACGTTGGTGAGGGTGAGGCGGTCGGCCGTCAGGAGGCTCGCCGTCATCAACGGGAGCGTCGCGTTCTTGGCGCCGCTCACCTCGATCGTGCCGGAGAGGGGCTCGCCCCCTTGAATGCGAATGCGGTCCATGGGCGGGGACTTAGGGGCGAGGGCGCCGTTCCGGCGCGGAAAACCTGGGCATCGGAAGCGACTATTAGCCGATTAGGCGCAAGGACGGAAGTCCGAGATTGGACAAAAATTGTGGCGAAATAAGGATTTACCGCGGTTGGCGCGGGTTGGGCGGGGTGGGTGGATCCGCTTCAACCCCGGTGCGGTCGCGCGCTTTGCGGCGGACTAAGTTGGCGCGGAGCGCGGCCGCCGCACGGGCGCGGCGAGCCGCTCGTACGGACGCTTTTTGTTCGCTTCGTCCGGGCGGCGGACCGGATTCGCTTTTCTTGGCCATAAGCCACGATGGCAAACCCGGCGGCGCGCGGTCAATCTCCGGCCGCGCCTTGTCGAAGGACTTGCGTCCGCGAACAGGCGCCGCTATGGCAGGGGCTTCGACGGCCTGGCCGGCCCACATAGCTCAGTGGTAGAGCACCCCCTTGGTAAGGGGGAGGTCGAGTGTTCAATCCACTCTGTGGGCACCAGCCGCGAACGCCGCAGTGGCGGCCAATCATTCGCGTAAATACGTGATCAACCGGGCGCCGGGTGGGGCGATGAAGGCGGCGAGAATGACCGCCGGCTCGGTCGCGCTGGTATTTTCGGCCAAGCGGTGGATCGCGCCCGGCGGCTCGAAAAACGACTGGCCGGCCGCGTAAGCCCCGACCGGCCCGCCGTCGAGCTGCGAAGCGATACGACCCGAGAGGACATAGACGAAGACGGCGCCCGGGTGGGTGTGGGCGGGCGCTCACGGTAACCGCGGCAGCGACACCGGCGACGATCGCGAGCGCGACGGTCCCTAAGCGCCGTCCTGGCGGCGCGCGCCGGAGCGTTAGTGCGGTCACGGCGCGGCGATCGCCGGCACGAACCGGAATGCGATCGCGATCCGGTTCCACCCGTTGATCGCGATCACCGCGGCGGTGAGGGCCGCGAGTTCAACTTCGGAAAATGCGCGCCGGACCTCGGCGTAGACGGCGTCGGGGACGTGATCGTCGGCGATCGCGGTGAGCGCCTCGGTCCATAAGAGCGCCGCCTGCTCGCGCGGCGTGAAGCAACGGGTCTCGCGCCATGCCGCGAGCACGTCCAAGCGTTCGGGCCGCTCGCCGGCGCGGCGCGCGTCGGCGCCGTGCATATGTAGGCAAAAAGCGCAGCCGTTCATCTGCGAAGCGCGCTGCTTGACCAGTTCGAGCAGCGCCGGCTCGAGGCCGGCGTCGGTCGCAGCCTGGCTGAGCGCCAGCAGCGATTGACGGAAGACCGGCTGCAGTTGGTAGAGCCGGTCCTTGGCGATCCGTTTGTCGGCGTCGATCGTGGTCATGATCCAGGGTCCTTCGCTGGCGTTACCGTCGAATCGCAGTCTAGGCGTTGACGGCCTATACTAGAGAGCCAAGAACCGTAAATTCGACTAGGCCATGACGGCAGCCACCCAGCGCCCGCCTACCGCCGTTGGCCAGGCGGCGTTGAGCGCCGAGCGTCTGGTCGCCGCGCTGGGCTAAGCGGTACGCCCGCTCCGGCACGATCACGGCGGCTCGCGCAACTCGATCCGACCCGCGCCGGAATAGTCAATGCGACTCGACAGTTGATATAGCGTGCTCGGTTACGTCCTCGCCGCTACCTTGATTCTGACCGCGCCGCCGGCACTCGCGGCCGGTGTCATCGACGGCCCGGCAATCGTCGAGCCCGACGCGACGCTGATCGTCGCCGGAAAGCGCATCGTGCTCGATGGCATCTATGTCCCCGAAGGCGGCCGCCACTGCGACACCGCCGTAAACCCGCCGCGCTGCGGCTCCCGCGCCGCGCTCGCGCTCGAATCGAAAATCCAGGGGTTTGTCGCCTGCGAGCCCAAGGCCGCGAGCCGCGACGGGCGGGCGCTCGCGCTGTGCCGGGTCGGCCGGACGCCGTTCGTCGAGGGCGAGGATCTCGGGCTTTATCTCATCCGGCTGGGCCTCGCGCTCGCAACCCCGGCGGCACCGTTCGCCTACCATGCCGAAGAGCGTATCGCGCGCGACCGCGGCCGCGGCGTGTGGGGGACGAGCGTCGAGCGGCGCTAGTAGGCCGTTCCGGGTCGAACAGGCGACTTAGAAGCAGACGATGCGGTCGAACACGTCGAAGCAACGCCGCTCATGCGGCGCCGGGATCGGCTGATAAGTCTGGCCCGTCACGGAAAGCCGGGTCGGCGCCCCTAGGCGCCGCCGGCATTCGAAGTAGCCCAGGCTCTCGTAGGCGTGCCCGTCGCGCACGCAGCGGAAATGGTTGGGCGCGCAATCGCCCAAGCCGCGCGCCTCGGCTGCCGCAGCCAGCGTTTCGTTGCGGGCGTTATAGAAACGGCCTCGACAGATGTCCTCGTCCGAGAGCCTGATGATTTCCTCCGGGGTAAGCTTGGCGATTGTGTCGCTCGCCTCGCGGCCAGCGCACGCTCCAAGCGCGAGGGCTGCCGCAAGGACGACCGATCGTAGCAATTGGCGCCGGGTTGCGGCCGGAGGCGGCATACGAGACATGGCGCGCAATGTTGGCGATCGCTGGCTCGCGTGCAAGACTATGCCTCAGCCCTATTCGTTAACGCCACAGTTGTTCTTTTTATGTTCTGTGATCCATATCACTAGATACGCGACTCCATTTATTGATTGCATTGTAATAATAAAAACAATCTTAAGTTGAGTTTATTTTATGTATAATATGTCCGCCGTCAGCACCTATGGCGCAGATTTGATGTTTTGATTTAAGGAGGGTTTTGGCCTCGTCGCAGAGACGAAGGAACGAAGATGACCCTTAAATCCACGACTGCCAGAAAGCCTGCGGAGCAGGTGATCAAGGACATCCGCCGAG
>CAMDOQ010000067.1 GCA_945903685.1 Rhizobium sp. Q54 | reverse complement strand
TTCGGCCGCGACGCGCCGGTCGCGCTCGGTACTGCCGCCAAGCGGGTCGATTGGCGCGGGCCGCGGGTCAATGTCGAAGTCGACGGCGGTGCCATCGACGCGCGCGCGGCGTTGATCACGGTCTCGAACGGCGTCCTTGCCGGCGGCGGGCTCGCGTTCGTGCCGACGCTGCCGGTGCAAAAGCAAGAGGCGATCGCGGCGACGCCGATGGGCCTGATCGACAAGATTGCATTCAAGCTCGCGCCCGGGGTCCTCGACGTCGCGCCCGGGGCCAGCCTGATCGCGCAAGGCGGCGGCGGCGCGGTCGTCGACTGCATGGTCCGGCCGATGGGCTACGATTATCTGGTCGCGTTTGTCGGCGGAGATCTCGCGTGGGAACTCGAGCGCCAGGGCGAGCGTGCCGCGGTCGAATTCGTGCGCAAGACGCTGCGCGAGGCGACCGGGGTCGACGTCGCCAAGGACGGCACGCGCGTGCACGCGACGCGCTGGGGCGCCGATCCGTGGGCGCGCGGCGCGATGTCGGCATCGCGGCCGGGGAGCGCGCATCGGCGCTCGACCATCGCCGAGCCGGTCGGCGACCGCGTGTTTTTTGCCGGCGAGGCGTGCGTCGCCGACTGGGCGACCCAGCTGCCAGGCGCCTACCTCTCGGGTCGCACGGCGGCCGAGAAAATCATGGCGGCTTTGAAGCGGCCGGGGTGAACCGGGAGGTGCGATTGCGGAACAAGCGGTGGCTCGCGTTCGCGTTTGCGCTCTGGTCCGGCGCAGCGATGCACCCGGCGGCAGCCGACTTTGCCGCTGGCAAAGCGGCCTTCGACGACGGCGACTATACCGCGGCCTACCGCGAACTGCTGCCGGCGGCCGAGGCTGGGGATGCCCGCGCGCAAGTGGTGGTCGGATTTCTAACGCGGGCGGGCGCCGGGACGGAACGCGACGAGCCGCTGGCCGTACGCTGGTTCGAGAAAGCGGCAGCGCAGGGTTCGGCCGAAGGCGAAGCGGCGCTGGGCGTCGCATACTTCACCGGCCGTGGTGTCGCCCAGGACTACGCGCAAGCGCACGCCTGGTTCACGCGCGCGGCCGATCATGGCGATGCCAGCGCGCAGGCCAATCTCGGCCTCATGTATCTCGAGGGCCACGGCGTCGCCAAAGATGACGCGATTGCGGTCCGCTGGTTCGAAAAGGCGGCGCATCTCGATGAATCGCGCGCTCAAGTCCAGCTCGGCATCTTCAACGCCCAGGGGCAAGCCGGACTCGCCAAGAACCTAATGCAGGCGCTCTTCTGGTTCACCGTGGTCGCGCGCAAAGGCGACGACGACCTCGCCGCGACCGCCATGAACCTCGGCATGGGCATCATCGAAGAGATGACGGACGACGACGTGATGGAGGCGCAGCGCCTCGCGCGCGCGTGGCGCGACCAGCGCAACTAGCCCAGAAGCGGAGTCACCTCGCGCCCGAGCTTGTGGATCAAGTCGAGGCGTTCTTCCTCGGGCGACCCGGCCCACGCGCCGCGGCTGGTCGCGAAAAAGATCCACCGTTTCATGTCGAGCGCCCCCATCTCGTTCAAGCGCTTGGCGACGTCGGCTGGGGTTCCGAACAGGCGCGGCGAATGGTGCATCATCCAGTCGTAGACCCCGAGCGCCTTGGCCCGCTCCAGCACGACGCGGTTGCGGTCCGTGGCGCGATAGACGGCGTTCAGGTCGTGGGCGTCGGCGTTGAGCTGCTTGAATTTCTCCTTGAGCTCGTCGGGGATGCCCTTGCCGTCGAGGCTGCCCATGGTGAGCCAGTAAGGCGACCAGCCGAGACTGCGCGCGGCGGCCTGCTCGTAGGACTCGTCGAACACCACATGGGCATTCCACCAGATTTCGAAATCCCGCTCGACTCGCCCGGACGCGGCGAGACCTTCGGCGACGATCGCGCGGACATAGGCGACGTCCTCAGGCGCGAATCCCATGGTGATGATCGCGCCGTCCGCGACCTCTGCCGCCATGCGCAGGATCTTGGGGCCGGAGCAGGCGACATAGACCGGCAGCTCGAATGGTTCGAATGAACTCCATTCGCCCTTGAAGCGATAGCCGTCCCAGGTTGCGTGTTCGCCCCGCACCAGCGCCTTCACCGCGGTCACGTATTCGCGCATCAGCTGGACCCGGGCGCCCTTCTTGCCGATCGACCACAGCGCCGAGTCGCCTGAGCCGATCCCCATCGTGATCCGCCCTGGCGCCACCTCGTTCAAGGACATGAACGCAGCGGCGGTGACCGAGGGATGGCGGGTGACTGGATTGGTGACGTAGGTGATGATCCGCGACTTGTGAATGTTGAGCGCGCAAACCGTGGTCGAGACATAAAGCTCGCGCAGCAAGTTGGGCGAGTCGGCGACGCCGACCATGGCGAGGCCGGCATCCTCGCACGCCCGCCACAGTTTTACCGCGTTCGCGAGCGGTTGACCTTGCGCGAAAATGAGGCTCAGGCGCCAGTCGGAGGATGGCATGCAGGTTCCGTTGAATGCGCGGCGCGATGCGTGGTGCCGGCTAGAGGACTCGAACCTCTGACCCCCTGATTACAAATCAGGTGCTCTACCAACTGAGCTAAGCCGGCGCGGGGCGGTTGGTTCGAAGTGTAGTCGCAAGCGTACCCGGAATCATGTCCCTTTCGCGATGAGCCCGGCGATCGTGTTATCTTCAGCGGTCGGGAGGACGTGCATGTCGATGGCCGCGCCCAGGGACGAGTCGTTACCTACGGTCGAGCGCCTTGGTCCCGCGCTCGGGGCCGCGGTGTCGGGGGTCGATCTCAACGCCCCAGTCGATGCCGCGACGTTCGCGACGATCCAGGACGCCTTCCACGAACACTTGGTTCTGCTCTTCCGCGACCAGTGGCTGACCCCGGCGGCCCAGGTCGCCTTTACCGAGCGGTTCGGTCGGGTCGAAGGGCATCCGCTCAAGAGCCGGCGCGCGCTCGATGAAGCGAGCGGCGTTCATGTGCTCGAAAACGTTCCCGGCCACCGCGGCGGGCGCAACGACTGGTGGCACTCGGACATTTCGTTCGGCGCGATCCCGCCCGCGCTCTCGATCCTGCACGCGCGAGCGATCCCCGCGGACGGCAAGGGCGACACGCTGTTTTGCAATATGTACGCGGCGTACGAGAGCCTCTCGCCCGGCCTGCGCCGCGTGCTCGACGGCCTCACCGCGCTCCACGACGCGCGCAAGCTGATCGCGCGGAACAAATCGGCGGAGAACGACGAGCAGCCGATTTCACTCACGCTGCCGCCGGCCGAGCATCCGGCCGTCCGCACCCATCCCGAAACCGGTCGGCGCGCGCTCTACGTCAACGACTATTTCACCCATCGCTTCGGCGACATGACCGAGGCCGAGAGCCGGCCGCTACTGGATTTGCTCATCGCCCATGCGACGCGGCCGGAGAACGTCTACCGCCACCGCTGGCGGAAGGGCGACGTCATCATGTGGGACAACCGCTGCACCATGCACTACGCGCTCTACGACTACGGTCCGAGCGAGGTGCGGGTGATGCACCGAACCACGGCCGCCGGTGATCGGCCGCGCTGACTGCCTTGGGGTTGCCGCTAGGCGGCGCCGCAGGCGCGCGCCAGCAACACGAGGTCCATGAGTTCGGTGACTTCCATCTTGCGGAACACTTTGCAGCGATAGAATTCGGCCGCGATCAGGTCGATCGCGAGCGTATCGGCGATGGCCCGCTCGTCGTGGCCTTCGGCCAGCAGCTGATAGACGGCGCGCTCGATCGGCGTGAGGCGCGCATACCGCTCGCACGCGCTCGCGACCTCGGCGGTAGGTTCGTCGCGTTCGGTGCCGCCGGTCGCCGGCGCCAATAGCGCTGCACAGAATGCGGCCACCGTCGTTGCGCGTCCGGCCGCGCGCTCACGCAGGCTCGTGCCCTGGTCCATCGATTGCTCCCTCGTCTTTTCCCACCGCCGCTTGGTGGCGGTCGCCCACACCGGACATGGGGGCTTAAGCCGGGTTTCGCGCCACACGTGTGATCAACGCCGCTCAAAGGGCCGTGATCGGCGCGTGAGATTATTTTTGCGGTGGGAAGCGGTCGAATGTCGGGAGTTCGTGGGCGTGCACCATCCAGCCGATGCGCTCGGCGACTTGAATCTGGACTCGCGGTGGAATGGCGTTGGGATCGTCCAACGTCGCACTCTGAATATCCGTGATCCCGGCCAGAGACTTCGCGTTGGTGTAGAAGAGGCCGGTGCCGCAATCGGGGCAGAAGTACCGCCGCCCATGCTCCGAGGACTCGTAGACTTTAGGCGCGCCCTTGGTTACGGCGATGGCATCCTCGCGGAACATCATCCAGCCGACCATCGGCGCCCCGGCATGCCGGCGACAGTCGCTGCAATGGCACAATGCGTGGGTAAGCGGCGCGCCCTCGACCCGGTATCGCACCGCTCCACAATGGCACCCGCCTGCGAAGGTCATTGGCTTACCTCGTCTGTTTCAGGTGCATGTTTGCCGCGATGGACCGTCGCCGCAAGGCCGGCTCGCTAGCCGCAGCCGACATGTAAACGCGACGGCGACCCCGGAATCGACCACAACGGAGCGGCGGTAATTCGCCTCCTAGGTCGATAAAACAATGAGTTATGAGGGAGTGCGAGGCGCCGGTCGTGCCAACTCGTAGAGCGCGACCGCGGCCGCAATCGAGACGTTGAGGGTGAGCGTCGCACCGTGGGCGCCGGGCGGCAGGTCGAGGCGGCGAAGTTCGTCACAGGTCTCGCGCGTCAAACGCCTGAGGCCGCCCCCTTCGGCGCCCAGCACCAGCGCGACCGCTTCGGCGGCCTCGGCGCTCGCGAGCGCGGGACCGGCGTCGGCGGCGAGACCGATCCGCCAGTAGCCGAGATCGCCCAGATCGCCGAGCGCCCGCGCCAAATTGACGACCCGCACATAGGGGACCAGATCGAGGGCGCCCGACGCCGCTTTGGCCAACGCACCCGACTCGTGCGGCGCGTGGCGATCAGTGCCGATCACGGCGAGCGCCCCGAATGCGGCCGCCGAGCGCAGAACGGCGCCGACATTGTGTGGGTCGGTCACCTGATCGAGCACCACGACGACGCGCCGGCCGGTCGGCACGGGGCCGGCCGGATCGAGAATCGAGTCGAGCGGCGGGTTCGCGAGCGGGTAGGCCTCGAGCGCAACGCCTTGGTGGACTGCCCCAGGCACGACGCGATCGATCTGGGCGCGGGCGATGGTCTCGACCGCGATCCCGCCGAGGGCAGCATCGGCGAGGGGTCCGTCGAGCGCCTCTTCGGTCGCGAGCAGCCGGCGTTTGCGGCGCGCCGGATTGGCCAAGGCCGCCGCGACGGCGTGGGTACCGTAGAGCCAGACCGTCCCCCGCGCGGGCGCGTCGGGCTTGGGGCGTAGTGGTGCTTGGCGGGGCGCACCGGGCCGATAACGTTTTTTCTTCACGCGGTTATCCTTCGCTCGCTGCTTGCTTGATGAGGACATAAGTAATATTATTTCGCTGCGCTTTTGGATACCGCAGAACGGCGCTTTCGGCCGGGCCGCGTTTTGGCTCAGGACGGGCGTCGCTTTTGCGTTGACAATACTTGATGAATCCCGATATTGCCCCGTCTCCGCCGCATGAATCGACCATTCACTGCGGAGGGGTGGCCGAGTGGTTAAAGGCAGCAGACTGTAAATCTGCCCGCGTCAGCGTACGTAGGTTCGAATCCTACCCCCTCCACCACCCTCGCGCCGCAAGGGGGTGGCCGGCGGGAAGGGACGATGTGAGGAGAGACCCGCGGGTGTAGCTCAATGGTAGAGCTCCAGCCTTCCAAGCTGGTGACGGGGGTTCGATTCCCCTCACCCGCTCCAAGGCGGAATGCTCGGACCGGCCCGGCGGAACAAGACGAGGCTTTCTGAACTAGGAGCGTTTGAGCGATGGCCAAGGAAAAATTTGAGCGGACGAAGCCGCACTGCAATGTGGGGACGATCGGGCACGTCGATCACGGCAAGACGACGCTGACTGCGGCGATCACGAAGGTGCTGTCGGAGAAGGGGTTGGCGCAGTTCACGGCGTACGACCAGATCGACAAGGCGCCGGAAGAGCGTGCGCGCGGGATCACGATCGCGACGGCACACGTGGAGTACGCGACTGAAAAGCGGCATTACGCGCACGTCGATTGCCCGGGTCACGCCGACTACGTGAAGAACATGATCACGGGCGCGGCGCAGATGGACGGGGCGATCTTGGTGGTGTCGGCGGCGGACGGGCCGATGCCGCAGACGCGGGAGCACATTCTGCTGGCGCGGCAGGTCGGGGTGCCGGCGCTGGTGGTGTTCATGAACAAGGTCGACATGGTCGACGACCCTGAGCTGCTCGACCTGGTCGAGCTGGAGGTGCGGGAGCTGCTGTCGAAGTACCAGTATCCGGGGGACAAGATCCCGGTGGTGCGGGGCTCGGCGCTGAAGGCGATGGAAGGGGAAGACAGTGACCTCGGCAAGAAGGCGATCCTCAAGCTGATGGAGGCGGTGGACAGCTACATTCCGCAGCCGGAGCGGCCGAAGGACAAGCCGTTTTTGATGCCGATCGAAGACGTGTTTTCGATATCGGGACGCGGCACGGTGGTGACGGGGCGGGTTGAGCGCGGGATCGTGAAGGTGGGGGAAGAGGTCGAGATCATCGGGATCCGGGACACCCAGAAGACGGTGTGCACGGGGATCGAGATGTTCCGCAAACTGCTGGACCAGGGCGAGGCGGGGGACAATGTCGGGGTGCTGCTCCGGGGCACCAAGCGCGAAGAGGTGGAGCGCGGGCAGGTGCTTGCGCATCCGGGATCGATCACGCCGCACACGCACTTCAAGGCAGAGATTTACGTGTTGACCAAGGAAGAGGGCGGGCGGCACACGCCGTTTTTCGCCAACTACCGGCCGCAGTTCTACTTCCGGACCACCGACGTGACCGGGAAGATCGCGCTGCCGCAGGGCACCGAGATGGTAATGCCGGGGGACAACATCTCGCTGGAGATCGAGTTGATCTCGCCGATCGCGATGGACGAGGGCTTGCGCTTCGCCATCCGCGAGGGCGGCAAGACCGTCGGCGCCGGCGTCGTCGCTTCGATCATCAAGTAATAGAACGCTGACGCAGCGCATAGGTTGGGACGAGCACGATGGAAAGCCAGAACATCCGCATCAGACTGAAGGCGTTCGATCACCGTGTGCTCGATCAGTCGACCAATGAGATCGTGGAGACGGCCAAGCGCACCGGTGCCGAAGTGCGGGGGCCGATTCCGCTGCCAACCCAAATCGAACGCTTTACCGTCAACCGCTCGCCGCACGTCGACAAGAAGTCGCGCGAACAGTTCGAAATCCGTACCCACCGTCGTCTGCTCGACATCGTCGATCCGACGCCGCAAACGGTCGATGCTCTGATGAAGCTCGACCTCGCGGCCGGCGTCGACGTTGAAATCAAACTCTAAGGGAGAGACGCCCGTGCGCCGCACAGGCCTCATTGCACGCAAACTCGGCATGAGCCGGTTGTTCGACGACCAAGGCCGTCACGTGCCGGTCACGGTGCTCGCGGTCGACGACTGTCAGGTCGTCGGCCAGCGGACCAAGGATAGCCACGGCTACACCGCCCTTCAGATCGGCGCCGGCAAGGCACGGGTCAAGCGCGTGACCAAAGCGCTGCGCGGTCACTACGCCAAAGCCAACGTCGAGCCCAAGAAGCGACTGATCGAATTTCGGGTCAGCGACGATGCGCTGGTCAATGTCGGCGCCGAATTGGTGCCGAGCCATTTTGCCGTGGGCCAGTTGGTCGACGTTGTCGGCATCGCGATCGGCCGCGGCTTCGCCGGCTCGATGAAGCGGCACAATTTCTCGGGCCTGCCGGCCTCGCACGGCGTCTCGGTTTCGCACCGTTCGCATGGTTCGACCGGTAACCGGCAAGACCCAGGCCGCGTCTTCAAGAACAAGAAGATGGCCGGCCACATGGGCACCAATCGCGTCACCGTACAGAACCTCAAAGTTGTGTCGGTTGACGATGCGCGCGGCCTGATCGTGGTCCGCGGCGCGATCCCGGGCTCGGCCAACAGCTGGGTGTCGGTGAGCGATGCGGTCAAAGTACCGCTTCCCAAAGAAGCGCCGAAACCTGCCGGCATCAAGGCCGCTGCCGGGTCAGCGGCGCCGGCGGCCGAGGAGACCAAGTAATGAAAGTCTCGGTAACTACGCTCGACGCCAAGGGCGCGGGGTCGATCGAGCTCGACGACACCGTGTTCGGGCTCGTCGCCCGCCGCGACATTCTGCACCGTCTCGTCACCTGGCAGCTCGCGAAGCGGCGCGCCGGTACCCACAAGGTCAAGGACATCGGCGAGCTGACGGCGACCGGGCGCAAGATGTACAAGCAAAAAGGCACCGGGCAGGCGCGCCACGGCCACGCCAAGGCACCGCAGTTCCGCGGCGGCGCCAAAGCGTTCGGGCCGCATAACCGCGACCATTCGACCGACTTGCCGAAGTCGATCCGCAAGCTCGGCCTCAAGATGGCGCTCTCGGCCAAACGGGCCGAAGGAAAGCTCGCGGTGATCGATACCGCGGTGTTGGCCGAGCCGAAGACCAAGATCCTCGTTCAAAAGCTTAAGGCGCTAGGCTGGAACTCCGCGCTGGTGATCGACGGTCCCGAGCTCGATCGCAATTTCGAACGCGCTTCGCGCAACATTCCCGAGCTCGACCTGCTCAAGGACGTCGGCGCCAACGTTTACGACATCCTCAAGCGGGACCAGCTCGTTCTCACCAAGTCGGCGGTCGAGCGGCTGGAGGCGCGCCTCAAATGACGCAGGAAACCAAGTTCGACGTGATCCGCCGCCCGATCATCAGCGAAAAGTCAACGCGCGGCTCGGAGTGGAATCAGGTGACCTTCGAGGTCGCCGATTGGGCGACCAAGGCCGACGTCAAGCGCGCGGTCGAGACGCTGTTCAAGGTAAAGGTCGCGGCCGTCAATACGGTCCGCGTGCACGGCAAGTGGAAGCGCTTTCGCGGCTTTCTCGGCCGCCGCTCGGACATGAAGAAAGCGATCGTGACGCTGGCCGAAGGCCAGTCGATCGACGTGACCACCGGTATCTAGTCGGGCACGGCGGTCAGGAGCAGGGACAATGGCACTGAAGACGTTTCGGCCGACTACCCCCGGGCAGCGCGGGCTTGTCCTCGTCGACAAGTCGGCGCTGTGGAAGGGCAAGCCGATTAAAAAGCTGGTCAAGGGCTTGAGCAAGACCGGCGCGCGCAACAATTTAGGCCGCATCACCAGCCGCCATCACGGCGGCGGTCACAAGCAGCGCTATCGCATCGTCGACTTCAAGCGCGCCAAGCACGCCACCGCCAAGGTCGAACGGCTGGAATACGATCCGAACCGCACCGCGTTCCTGGCGCTGCTCCGCTACGAGGACGGCACGCTTGCCTACGTGCTGGCGCCGCAGCGGCTCGCGGTCGGCGACACCGTCGAAGCCGGCGAGCGCGTCGACGTCAAGCCGGGTAATGCGATGCCGATGAAGAACATTCCGGTCGGCACCATCATCCACAACATCGAGATGAAGCCGCGCTCGGGCGGGCAGATCGCGCGCTCGGCCGGCGCCTATGCTCAGCTGGTCGGCAAGGACGCCGGCTACGCGCTGCTGCGCTTGTCGTCGGGCGAGCAGCGGATGGTGCGCGCCGACTGCATGGCGACGATCGGTGCGGTCTCCAATCCGGACCATCAGAACGTCAAGATCGGCAAGGCCGGGCGCAATCGCTGGAAGGGCTGGCGCCCGCACGTGCGCGGCACCGCGATGAACCCGGTCGACCATCCGCACGGCGGCGGCGAAGGCCGCACCAAGGGCGGCCGTCATCCGGTGACGCCGTGGGGCTTCCCGACCAAGGGCAAGCCCACGCGTCAGAACAAGGCGACCGACAAGTATATCTTGCGGCGCCGCTCGAAGACGCGCGTGTAGGGAGGGATCGGTGGCTCGTTCGGTTTGGAAAGGTCCGTTCGTCGACGGCTATCTGCTGAAGAAGGCGGAGACCGCGCGCTCGTCGGGTCGCAAGGAGCCGATCAAGACGTGGTCGCGCCGCTCGACGATTTTACCGCAGTTCGTCGGTCTGACCTTCAACGTCTATAACGGCCGCAAGTTCATCCCGGTGATGGTCACCGAAACCATGGTCGGTCACAAGTTGGGCGAGTTCTCGCCGACGCGGACGTTCCACGGTCACTCGGGCGACAAGAAGGTCAAGAAAGAAGGCGAGACGGCGTAGGCGACGGATTGGAACGATGAGCAAGAAAGCTTTCACGCGCAGACTGCAAGAAAACGAGGCGCTCGCCATGGCGTCGGGGATTCGCGTGAGTCCGCGCAAGCTCAACCTCGTCGCCGGCCTGATCCGAGGCAAGAAGGTCGATCAGGCTCTGGCCCAGCTCAGCTTCACGCGCCGGCGCATCGCCGGCGACGTCAAGAAAGTCCTGCAGTCGGCGATTGCCAACGCCGAAAACAACCACCAGCTCGATGTCGATCGGCTTTACGTGGTCGACGCCCATGTCGGGCGGGCGTTCGAACTCAAACGGTTCATGCCGCGCGCGCGCGGTCGGGTCGGCCGTATTCACAAGCCGTTCAGCCACCTGACCATCGTCGTCCGCGAGCGCGAGGAGGTTTCCTGATGGGTCAAAAAGTCAACCCGATCGGGTTTCGGTTAGGAATCAACCGGACCTGGGACTCGCGCTGGTTTGCCGACGGCGACGCCTACAGCAAGCTGCTGCACGAGGACCTCAAGATCCGCAAGTTTATGTTCGAACGGCTCAACCAAGCGGGCATCTCGCGGGTGGTGATCGAGCGGCCGGCCAAGAAGGCGCGGATCGCACTGCATACGGCACGGCCGGGCGTGGTGATCGGCAAGAAGGGCGCCGACATCGAGAAGCTGCGCTCCGACCTCGCCAAGATGACCCAGGGCGAAGTTCACTTGAACATCATCGAGATTCGCAAGCCCGAGATCGATGCCCGTCTCGTGGCCGAGAATATCGCCCAGCAGCTGACCCGCCGGGTCGCTTTCCGCCGCGCCATGAAGCGCGCGGTGCAGTCGGCGCTGCGGCTCGGCGCCCAGGGCATTCGGATCAACTGCGGCGGCCGCCTTGGCGGTGCCGAAATCGCCCGCATGGAGTGGTATCGCGAAGGACGCGTGCCGCTTCACACCCTGCGCGCGGATATCGACTACGGCGAGGCAACGGCGATGACCGCCTACGGCACCTGCGGCGTCAAGGTTTGGATCTACAAGGGCGAC
>CAMDOQ010000066.1 GCA_945903685.1 Rhizobium sp. Q54 | reverse complement strand
GGCGCTCGCCGCCTTGCGCGATCTCGCGGGCGCGCTGGGGCTCGGCCCCGGCGCCAAAAATGTGACCCCGACCATCGAAGCAGCGTCGAGCGACTTCTATCGCGGCTTCCTGCGCGGGCTGTTCGATGCCGACGGCACGGTTGCGGGCGATCAGACCAAGGGCGTAAGCGTCCGCCTGGGGCAAAGCGACGCGACACGACTGGAGGCGGTCCAGCGCATGCTGGCCCGGCTCGGAATCCTGGCCCGTCTCTATCGAAACCGCCGGACCGCCGGCACGAGCCTCCTTCCCGACGGCAGGGGCGGCAAGAAGCCCTACCCGACCAAAGCGCAGCACGAGCTCATTATCGCGCGCGCGAATGTGGTGCGTTACGCCGAGCGGGTCGGCTTCGCCGACGGCGACAAGCGGCACCGTTTGACGAGCGCGCTCACCGCCTACCGCCGCACGGTCAACCGCGAGCGCTTCGTCGCAACCGTTGCCACGGTCGCAGCCGACGGCGAGGCAGAGGTCTTCGACGCCGCGATTCCCGGCGTCAACGCTTTCGATGCCAACGGGGTTTACGTCCATAACTGCGGCGAGCAACCGTTGCCGCCGTATGGCGCGTGCCTGTTGGGCTCGATCAATCTGGCGGCGCTGGTCAAGCGCCCGTTCACGCCCGAGGCGGCGATCGACCCGGCCGAGCTGACCGATCTCGTACGCGTCGCGGTGCGGATGCTCGACAACGCAATCGATCTCTCGAAGTACCCGCTCGCGCAGCAGGAGCACGAGGCCAAGGCCAAGCGCCGGATCGGATTGGGCGTCACCGGTCTGGCCGACGCCCTCATCATGACTGGACTCCGCTACGGCTCGCCGCGGGCGGTGGCGCAGACCGACGCGTGGATGAAGGCGCTGGCCGATGCGGCCTATCTCGCCTCGACCGAGATCGCCGCCGAGAAAGGCTCATTCCCGCTGTTCGACGCCGACCCTTATCTGGCCGGCGAAACCGTCTCGGCGCGCGCGCCCGCGATCAAGGATGCGATCCGCCGCAACGGCATCCGGAACGCGCTCCTCACCTCGGTCGCGCCGACCGGTACGATTTCGCTCCTGGCCGACAACGTGTCGTCGGGTTTGGAGCCGGTGTTTTCATTCGTCTATACCCGCCACCTTCTGCTCCCGGACGGGACCCGGCGCGACGAGGAAGTTTCGGATCGCGCCTACCGCCTCTACCGCCGTCACATCGGCGAGGACGCGCCGCTCCCCGACTATTTCGTCGACGCGCAGACGCTGACGCCCAAGGACCACGTCGCCATGCAGGCCGCGGTCCAGCGCCACGTCGACAGCGCGGTCTCGAAGACCATCAACTGCCCGGAGGACATCTCGTTCGAGGAGTTCAAGGACATCTACCGCGCCGCCTACGCCGCCGGCTGCAAGGGATGCACCACCTACCGGCCGAACCAGGTGACCGGCGCGGTGCTCGAGGTCAAGGACAAGGCCGCGGCGAAGCCGACCGAGCCAGAACTGCCGCTCGAGAGCCCGGCCTCGCGTGCGCGCGATATCTTCGAGGCCGGCGGCGTCGTCTATATGACCAAGCCGCTCGACCGGCCGGGTGTGCTGCCGGGCTCGACCTACAAGGTCAAATGGCCCGAGACCGACCACGCCATCTACATCACCATCAACGACATCGTGACCGACGGGCGGCGGCGTCCGTTCGAGGTGTTCATCAATTCCAAGAACACCGAGCATTATGCGTGGACGGTGGCGCTAACACGGATGATGAGCGCGGTGTTCCGGCGCGGCGGTGACGTCTCGTTCGTGGTCGACGAGCTGAAGGCGGTGTTCGATCCGCGCGGCGGCCAGTGGGTCGACGGCAGGTACGTGCCCTCGCTTCTGGCCCAGATCGGCGCCGTGATCGAGCAGCACTTGATCGAGATCGGCTTCCTGCCCAAGCCCGACGCCGGGCCGGAGGCCAAGCGGCTGCCGCTCGCGGCGGCCGGCGGCGGCACGGCCGACGCCGCGACCCGCTTCCGCCAATGCCCGAAGTGCGGCCAGGCCGGCCTCGTTCACGCCGAGGGCTGCGACACCTGCGTCAGCTGCGGCTATTCGAAGTGCGCGTGAGACGGGATCGTCGGGGCGCGACCGGGCGTCGGGATCGCCCGATTGCGCGATCCAACTCGCGCGTCAGCGTTTTCGTCGCGGCGGCGTTGCTCGGCGGAACCTTTGGTTCCGCTGTGGCCCAACATGCCGGGCATCAGCCCTCGCCCTACGCCGGGCAAGAAACGCGCGCCATCAAGGCGCTTTCGGCCGAAGACATTGCGGAACTCATCCAAGGCCGCGGCTTCGGTTTCGCGAAGGCGGCCGAACTCAACGGCGTGCCCGGGCCGGCTCACCTCCTCGAACTCAAAGGGGAGATCGGCCTCAGCGCTGACCAGATACAGGCAATCGAAGTGATCTTCGAGACGATGCGGCGCGACGCGGCGGCGCTTGGCGCGCGCCTGATTGCGCGGGAGCGTGACCTCGACCTCAGTTTTGCCAGCGGCGCGATCGATGAGCGCGCGCTTGGCGCCCTCCTCGCCGAGATCGCCGAGGTCACGCGCGATCTTCGCTACGTGCACCTCGTAGCGCATCTCAAGACGCCGCCCCTCCTGATGCCGGCACAGCTTGCCGCCTACCGGAGTTTGCGCGGCTACGCCGATCCGTGCGCGACGGTCCCGGCCGGGCACGACCCGGCCGCGTGGCGCCGCCACAATCGCTGCGCCGCACCGTAAGCGGGCTAGCGCGGTATCGGCGCTCAGCCACGAGCAGTCGAAGCGGCCGCGCGCGCCGAAGCACCGGCATCGCCGCCGTCGACTGATCTGTTCAAGCCGGTGGCCGCCGCCGCCGCATGGTCGCGACTGCCAACAGGCGTTCGAGCGTATGGTCGTGGAGCCCCAACTCGCGCAGATGCTCGACCGTGCTCTTCAGGTAGTCGAAGCAAGCACCGCGCTCGCCGACGCCCTGACAGACGTAGGTCGCCATCCGCCCGACGGTGAGCCGGCCCATATACTGGTCGACGCGGCGGTTGACGACGAAGCAGAGCGCCTCGACCGCTCGGCCGGGCAGCCGCACGAGCTGGCGGCGCGCCAAGTACGTCTCGATCCGGAGCTCGCGGTGGGCGAGGTAACCAAGCGCCTCGGCGACCTTGCCGGACGAGACCCGGTAAGCGCGCCCGATGCAACTCCCGCCGGCGTCGAGCCCGAATACAAGGCCCGGACGCTCCGGCGTGCCACGGTAGGACGTCGAGCGCACGCAGAACGAGCGGTGGTAGCCGTAGAGCCGCGCTGGTTGCATCTCGACATAGTGAAAGCCCGGATCCCACATGAGCGAACCATAGCCGAACACCCAGAGCGGCTGGCGCTTGGGCCAGACGATCGCCGGTGTCTTGGGCCGCACCGGTTCAGCCGCGGTTGACAAGCCACACTCCAACCACTGCGAGCGCCATGCCGGCGATCGCGACCGCACCCATGGTTTCGCCGAACAGGAAATAGCCCAGCACCGCCGTCACCGGCGGAATCAAATAGAACAAACTCACGACCCGGATCGCCTGCCCGATGCGTAGCATGAAAAAAAACACCGAGACCCCGACGAACGACACGATTCCGCAGATGTAGGCGATCGCCAGGACGAACTCGGGTGTCCACTCGATCCGCATGTCCTCGACCAGCGGCGCGACCAGCGCCATCACCAGCGCACCGAACAAATACTGCACCGCCGCGCCGGTGCGCAGGTCCATGCCGCTCAGGTAGCGCTTCTGGTAAAGGGTGCCGAAGGTAACGCCGGCCAACGCGACCCCGGCGAGCGCGTAACCCAGGATCGTACCCTGCCCGAGCACGATCTTGTTCGCGACCACCAGCGCCACCCCGGCGAAGCCCAAGCCGAAGCCGAACCATTGGCGTGGGCGGGCGCGCTCACCAAGGAATCGACTCGCGATTGCCGCCGTCAATACCGGCTGAAGCCCGACGATCAGCGCGGTGACGCCGGTCGAGACGCCCTCCTTGAGCGCGACGAACACGCCTGAAAGATAGGCAGCGTGGAAGAAGACCGCGACCACGGCGCCGTGCAGCCACTCGGCGCGGGTCTGCGGCCACGGCGCCCGCATCGCCACCGCGAGCAGGGTAAAGAGGGCGCAGACGATCGCGAATCGGAGCCCGACGAAGGTGAGCGGATCGGCGTACGGCAATCCGTACTTCGGGCTGACGAATCCAGTACTCCACAGCAGCACGAAAAAGAACGGCATGGTGCCGACCCACGCCGGGGGCGCGGCGGGCACGGACGTGGCGGGACCGGGGGGCGGTGACATTAGCGGTGAAAACGCGCGCGCTCCGAGACTACTCCGGTCCAGCCGGCCGGCGATACCCTCGGACGATGGTTCTGGCGCGAGCGGCCGATCCGCTCCTATAAACGCGGCCATGACCCGGCTCCGCCCATGGCTTGCCCTCGCGGTCGGCGCGCCCGCGCTCGCCGCGCTGGGCTACACCGGCTATTGGTTTGCGGCCGCCATCCAGATCGAGCGCGGCATCGCCGATTGGGTGGCCTCGGCCCGCGCCCAAGGTTACGCGATCGAGCACGGCGCCATTGCGGTCGGCGGATTTCCGTTCCGGTTCCGGATCGATCTCGCCGACCCCGCCGTCGCCCAGCCGGCCGGGCCGTTACCATGGCGCTTTCGCGCCGAACGACTGAAGGTCACGCTGCCGCCCTTCAGCCCCAACCGGCTAGAGATCGAGAGCGACACCGCGATCGAGTTCAAGATCGGCGACGCGGACGATGCGGTCACGATCCTGAGCCGCGCTGCCCGGCT
The DNA here is from genome assembly GCA_945903685.1 of Rhizobium sp. Q54. Lineage (GTDB taxonomy): Bacteria > Pseudomonadota > Alphaproteobacteria > SHVV01 > SHVV01 > SHVV01. Next base: position 6,524 of record CAMDOQ010000066.1, on the reverse strand, counting down.
CGAGACCCGGTTGACCCCAGGGGCGCCGGTTCACGTGGTGTTCGAATCGCTCGCGGCGGCGAGCGCCCGCTACCGGCTGCCGACCGCGGCGCACGCCGAATTCCGGGTCGAGTCGAGCGCCGCCAGCACTATCATCGCGGCAGCGTTTCGCGATGCGACCGTGCCGGTTGCCGCCGACTGGCCGCTTGGGCCCAAGATCGAGCGGCTGGCTGCGACGGTTGCCCTCAAAGGCGCGTGGCTGGACGGACCGATTGCCGCCGCGCTCGCCGCCTGGCGCGACGACGGCGGCATCATCGAGGTGACCGCCTTCGACCTCGCCTGGAACGGCGTCAGCGCCAGTGCCACCGGTACGCTCGCGCTCGATCGCGAACTCCGCCCGCTCGCAGCCTTCGCCGGCTCGGTGCTCGGCCTCGATGCCGCGATCGACGCGATCGTCGGCGCGCAGCGCCTCTCCGCCGCACAAGCCGCCGCGATCAAGGTCGGGGTCCGCCTGCTCGGCAAGAGGAACAACAGCAATACCAGCGCCGATACGGTCGACATCTCGGCGACGGTTCAGGACGGGCGGGTCTTTGTCGGCGCGATCCCGGTCGCTCGGGTCGGCCCGGTAGTCGCGCCTTAGGTCAGCGACGCGCCGCCGCGTTGCGCGCGGCGGCGGCGGCGGCATCGTCGCGCCGCTTCTGCTCTTCGGGGTCGGCCTGGCCGGCGTCGATGATGCTGCGTCGGATCGCGCGCGTGCGCGTGAACAGGGCCTCGAGCGTCGCGCCGTCGCCCCAGCGGATCGCACGCTGCAGCGCGGTCAGGTCTTCGGTGAAGCGGCCGAGCATTTCCAATACCGCCTCGCGGTTGTTGAGGAAAACGTCGCGCCACATCACCGGATCGGAGGCGGCAATGCGGGTGAAGTCGCGAAAACCGCCGGCCGCGTACTTAATGACTTCGGACTTGGTGACGGCTTCGAGATCGTCGGCGGTACCGACGATGTTGTAGGCGATCAGATGCGGGAGATGCGAGGTGATGGCAAGGACGAGATCGTGGTGGGCCGGGTCCATCGCCTCGACCTTCATGCCGACGCGGCGCCAGAGATCGGTCACCTTCTCGACCGCGGCCGGATCGGCGCCGTCCGGCGGCGTCACGATGCACCAGCGGCCTTCGAACAGTTCGGCAAAGCCGGCGTCGGGACCGGAGTGCTCGGTACCGGCGACCGGGTGGGCCGGAATCAAATGCGTACCCGGCGGCATCAGCGGCGCCAGCATCTTGATGACCGCACCCTTGACCGAGCCGACGTCGGAGAGAATCGCGCCCGGGCTCAAGGCCGGGGCCAGCACCTCGACAATAGCCCGGTAAGCGCCGATCGGCGTCGCCAGGACGACGAGATCGGCGTCCGCGGCGGCGGCGGCCGGATCGGTGAGGACGCGGTCGACGAACCCAAGTGCTTCGGCGCGCGCGCGTACGGCGGCGCTGGCGTCGACGCCGATGATCTCGCCCGCCACGTCGCCGCGCTTGATCGCGCGCGCGAGCGAGGACCCGATCAAGCCGAGGCCGACGACGACGATCCGCTGGAACAGGGGCGAGGTCATGATGCCGCCATGAAAGCGCGGAGCGCCGCGACCACCGCCTCGTTCTCGTCGTCCATGCCGACCGTGATGCGCAGGCAGTCCGGCAGGCCGTAGCCCTTCATGGCGCGAACGATGACGCCGTTCTTCTTCAGGAACGCATCGGCGGCGGCGGCTTGCGCCGCGCCCGCGGGGAAGCGCGCCAGTACGAAGTTACCGACCGAGGGCGCAACCGCGAGCCCGATCGCTTCGAGCTCGCGGGCGAGCCACGGCCGCCAGCGGTCGTTGTGATGCTTGGCGCGTGCGGTGTGGCCGAGATCGCGGAGCGCCGCGGCGCCGGCGACCTGCGCCGCGGTCCCGACGTTGAACGGCCCGCGCACACGGTGGAGAACGTCAGCGATCGCCGGCGGGCAGTAAGCCCAACCCAGACGGAGCGCGGCCAAGCCGTAGATTTTCGAGAAGGTCCGCGTCATGACGACGTTCGGGTGCGCGCGAACGAGGTCGATCCCGGGCGAATAGTCGTTGCGATCGACATACTCGGCGTACGCGGCGTCGATGACGAGAAGCACGTCGGCCGGCAACCGGTCGCGTAACCGTTCGACCGCGTCGTTGCCGAGGTAGGTCCCGGTCGGGTTGTTGGGGTTGGCGAGAAAAACGAGGCGCGTCTTCGGCGTAACGCGTGCCAGCAGCGCATCGACATCGGCGGTCAACTCGCGCTCGGGCGCCTTGACCGGGGTTGCCCCGGCCGACTTGGCCGAGATCGCGTACATCAAGAAACCGTACTCGCTGTAGAGCACTTCATCGCCCTCGCCGGCATAGGCGCGGCACAGCATCGCGATCAACTCATCCGATCCGGCGCCGCAGACGATTCGCTCGGCCTCGAGCCCATATAGCTCGGCGAGCGCCGCGCGCAAATGATCGGCGCCGCCATCGGGATAGCGGTGCAGCTCCTTGGCGGCCTTCCGGTAGGCGGCGATCGCCTTGGGGCTCGGACCCAGCGGCGATTCGTTCGACGCGAGCTTGATCACGCGTTTGACGCCGGGGATCTTCGACTCGCCGCCGACATAGGGTGCGATGTCGAGGATGCCGGGCTTAGGACGGGGACCAGTCATGGGCTACCTCGCGGGTAAGCGACTTAGCGTCGATCGGGCGGCGCGATCGGGCGGGCATAGCCGCCGACGGCGTGGGCGCGGCGAGCGCCGAGCGCGGCGGCGAGGCGCGAGAGCCTGGGTCCAATCGCGCTCGCAGGGCCGACGATTTCGACCAAGGTCAAGCGAACCGGCGCGTTCATCGGTTCGACCGCGCCAGTCGCCGCCATCCGCGCGAGCGTCAAACCCTCGGCCGCGGCGGCGCGCGCGAGAACAGCATCGGAAAGATCGCGCTCGGCCTCGAATACGGCGAGCGTCGTGTCATCGCCGCTCTCGCCGGCCGTGAACGGCGCGATCACCAGCGCCTCCGGACCGCCGGCCGCCCGCACGAGCGGCAGGCGCGCGACGATCTGGATCCTGGGCTCGACCGACGAGACTAGGTGCCGCCACCAGTCGCTTTCCTCCGTGGCGAGCGGAAGGACTCCCAACGCCCCGGGCGTATCGCCGACCCACGCGAACAGCTCGGGCGCCGAGGCGACCGGCGTTGTCGGCGTCGCGGCGGCGAAATGCTCGCGCGCGAGGTCGCGGAGCGCGGGACCGGCGCCGTCGGCGACCATGCCGATCGCGAGCGCGCCCTGGAGGCGGACCGAGGTGGTGATGATCTCCCGCCAAATTCGCACCACCGTCGCCGCCGGTAACCGCCCGCGGTGGCGGCCGAGCAGCCGGCGCAAGATTTGGGCCTCGCGCGCCGGATAGACGATCTGGGTCCCCGGCGCCGTCGCCCCCTTGGCTTGGGCGACGCGCTCGACCACGGCGGCACGCTCGATCAGGAGATCGTGCAAGCGGTCGTCGATGGCGTCGATCTCGCGGCGCAGCGCCGCCAGCGCGCTCGCATCCGGACTCATCGGAAAACCCGCAGCAAATGGCCGTTTTTAGCGGGGCTAGAGATAGACCCGAGCCCGGCCAAAAGCAAAGAAAACGTTGACATTCGAAGAGCTTGGCCCACGTTATACGCGTTTCACAAAACCGCCCCGGTCATGAGCGAAGCGTTCAACCCGTTGGTCGCCTCCGAGCGAGCGCGCAAGGCTGGGCAATATGCCGTGCTCGGCGCCGAGCAGCCTTTGAAGCTCGACTGCGGCGCCGAGCTCGGGCCCTTCACGGTCGCCTATCAGACCTACGGCCGGCTCAACGCCGCCAAGTCGAACGTCGTCCTCGCCTGCCACGCCTTGACTGGCGATCAGTACGTCGCCGGGACCCACCCGGTCACCGGCAAGCCGGGTTGGTGGGATCTGGTGGTCGGCCCCGGGCGCATCATCGACACCGAGCGCTATTTCGTGATCTGCGCCAACGTGCTCGGGGGCTGCATGGGAACGACCGGCCCGGCCGAGGTCGATCCCGCGACCGGCAAGCCGTTCGGGCTGTCGTTCCCGGTCATCACCGTCGCCGACATGGTGCGTGCGCAGGCGATGCTGCTCGACCACTTGGGCATCGGCGACGTCTTTTGCGTGATCGGCGGCTCGATGGGCGGCATGCAGGCGCTGCAGTGGGCCGCAACCTTTCCGGAGCGCACCTTTGCGGCGGTGCCGATCGCGGCGGCCGCGCGTCATTCGGCGCAGAACATCGCCTTCCACGAGGTCGGCCGCCAGGCGATCATAGCCGACCGCGACTGGCACGGCGGCGACTACATCAGCCACGGCACCCGCCCGCACAAAGGCTTGGCGGTTGCGCGCATGGCCGCGCACATCACCTATCTGTCGGAGCAGGCGTTGCGCCGGAAGTTCGGGCGGCGGCTGCAGGACCGCTCGAACCTTTCTTACGGATTCGACGCCGACTTCCAGGTCGAGAGCTACCTTCGTCACCAGGGCTCGACCTTCGTCGACCGGTTCGACGCCAACTCCTATCTCTACATTACGCGGGCGATGGACTATTTCGATCTCGCTGCCGACAAGGGCGGGCGTTTGGCCGAAGTCTTCACCGGAGTTAAAACCCGCTTTTGCCTGATCTCGTTCACCAGCGACTGGCTGTTCCCGACCGCTGATTCGCGCGAGATCGTCCACGCCTTGAACGCCGCCGCGGCCAAGGTGAGCTTCGTCGAGATCGTGACCGACAAGGGCCACGATGCGTTCCTCCTGGACGAACCAGAGTTCCACGGCACCTTGTCCGGGTTCTTGAACGGCGCCGCGCGCGAGCGCGGGCTCGGGTGAGTGCGATGAACCTCGTCGCCACCCCGCCCGCGCGGGCGCGCGCCGTCCGCGTCGACCTCCTCTTGATCGCCGACATGATCGGCGCCAATGCCCGGGTCCTCGACGTCGGTTGCGGCGACGGCGCGCTCTTGGAGCACCTCGCCCGGACCAAGGCGGTCGATGGCCGCGGCATCGAGCTTTCGCAGGTCGACGTCAAGGAGTGTGTGAGCCGCGGGCTCGCCGTGATCCAGGGTGACGCCGACGAGGACCTCGCCGACTATCCGAGCGGCGCGTTCGACTATGTGGTGTTGTCGCAAACCCTCCAGGCCACCCGCAACCCGCGCCGCGTCCTCGAGGAAATGGTGCGGATCGGTGCGCGCGCGATCGTCTCGTTCCCGAACTACGGCCACTGGCGCGTGCGCGCGCAGCTTCTGCTCAAGGGCCGCATGCCCGAGACCGACACCCTGCCCGAGCGCTGGCACGAATCGCCCAACATCCATCCGTGCACGATCCGCGACTTCATCGCGCTCTGCGACCAGCTCGGGATCGCGATCGAGCGCCAGATTTTCGCCGATCGCAAAGGCCGTACGAGCTTGGGCGGCGCCAACCGCCGGCTCGCCAATCTCCTGGCCGAGCAGGGCCTGTTCGCGCTCAAGCGCGCGCGCTAGCCCCTCCGGCGCGCGTCCGCGTCGCCCGCGCCGGGAACGCCGGTTGCAACCGCCGCAAGCGCCGGCGCGACGGCGCGGTCGTCACGGCATAGATCTGCTTACCCGCCTCGGCGACAAGCACCCCGGCGAAGGCCGGCATCCAGCGCTCGCCCAAGGTTTCGATAGTTGCCGCCATGCCCAAGATCGATCGGCGCGCAGTCGGCGGCACGAACAAAGCGCGCCCCGTGGTCTGCGGCGAGAACATCGATTCGCGGAGCAGGGTATCGAGCTGGCGTTGGCTGAACGGCGAGCCGTAGCCGAACGGCGTCCGCTCGCCCCGCGCCCACATTCCGCGCCGGTTCGGCACCACCACGATCAGGCGCCCGCCCGCCGTCATCACCCGCCAGATTTCGCGCAGCATTACCCGCAGTTGCTCGGACGATTCGAGCGCGTGCACCAGGATCACGCGATCGACCGCGGCGTCCGGCAGCGGAATTTCCGCTTCGTCGCACAGCCCGACGAGGTTGCGCTCGTCTCGCGGCCACGCCGTCACCCCTTGGGTCGCCGGCATCAAGGCGATAGTGCGTTCGGCTTCCTCGCGGAACGGCCGCAAATACGGCGTCGCGTAGCCCATGCCCAGCACGCGCAGGCCGGCGACGTTCGGCCACAGCTCGCGGATGCGGCGGCGGATGATGCGGCGCGCGGTCTGGCCCAACAGGCTCGCGTAGAACTGGTTCAAGTCGACGACATCGAGGCGCATGGCGCGGACATTCTAGCGGAACCGTACGGCTTGATGGCGTCCTGTCCGCGTGCGACAAGACTTCCGACCATGAAACTCCGCTACGCCCCGACCTCGCCCTACGTGCGCAAGTGCCTGGTGGTCGCGATCGAGGCCGGGGTGCGCGACCGGATCGACTTGGTGCCGACCAACCCGTGGCGCCCCGAAACGACGCTCGGCCGGGACAATCAACTCACCATTAGACTCTACATCTTTACCAGCTTTTATTGAGGCAAGAAACTCGTTACTGACGTACTTGCCAAGCCCCATTTGATTCA
>CAMDOQ010000065.1 GCA_945903685.1 Rhizobium sp. Q54 | reverse complement strand
CCGGAGCAGCTCGGAGTCGGCATACATTATTTTCGTCCTTTCGCTCGTGCCCGCCGCCCGGCGCCGCGGCCGCCGCCGCTGCGCTTGATCCGCTCGTCGCGCGGAAACTGCATTTCGACCGTGAGCCCGTTCGGGTCTTCGACGAAGATCTGGTCGACATCGAGGTCCGGCAGCTCGAGCGTCTTGTAGGGAACGCCCGCCTTCTCGACCCGCCGGCGCATGCCTTTATAATCGTCGCCGGCGAACGCAATGTGATCGACCGAGCCGGAACCCAGCGTCGCCTTGGCCGGATCGCCGTCGAGCGTCGAGCCGACATAGACGTGCTTCAACTTGGCGTCGAACAAGTGAATGACCGGGGTGACACCGCAGTAGAGCCACCAGCCCTGATTGGCGAGCTTGGGTCGGAAGCCGTCGCGCAGGCCGAGAACCTTGGTATAGAACGCGTGCGTTTTCTTGACGTCCCTGGCGCGGATCGTGAAGTGATTGAAACCGTGCAACGACATGGCAAATACCCGTTAGCTGGCCGACCTGGAAGGATGTTAGCTTCGACTGGCCAAATCTGGTAGCTGGCATTCACAGTCCGATTCTTTGGTTCCATGCGCCCCCCCTACGATCCACCGCAATCCAAGAAAAAAGTGGTCCGCGGCGTCCGTCGCACGGACCTGATCGAACGCGCTCGCAGCCTGGTGCCTAAGCTTCGCGAGCGCGCGAGCGCGACCGAAGAACACCGCAACCTGCTCGAGGCGACGATCCGCGATTTTCACGATCTCGGCCTCTGGCGCATCCTCCAGCCTGAGCGCTGGGGCGGATTCGAGATGGACTACGCGATCATCGTCGATGTCGTCTCCGAGATCGGCCGCGGCTGCACTTCGAGCGCCTGGATCCTTGGCAACTTCACCAGCCGATTGTGGCAGCTCGGCATGCTGCCCGAAGAAGCGCAGCAAGCGGTGTGGGGCAAGGACACATCGACCTTGGTGTGTTCGACCTACGTGTTCCCGTGCGGCCGCGTCACCAAGGTTGCCGACGGCTGGCGCGTCCAGGGCGTGCGGCCGTGGCCGTTCGCCTCGGGCGTCGATATTTCCGAGTGGGCGACGGTCGGCGCGCTCTGCTACGACGAGAAAAACCCGGCCGCCAAGCCCGAGCCGATCCAGGTGCTGCTCCACAAGTCGGAGTACACGGTGAACGACACTTGGTACGCCTCCGGTCTAGTCGGAACCGGCAGCAAGGACTTGGTGGTCGGCGACGTCACCATCCCCTGGTATCGCGGCTCGCTAGTGACTGAGTTCCGCGGCGGCCCGACCCCGGGCAGCAAGACCAACCCGGGTCCGCTCTACAAGCTGCCGGTGTTTGCGGCGTTCCCGCACATTCCGGCGGCGGCCGGCCTCGGCGCGGCGCAGGCCGCGGTCGACGACGCGATCGCCGCGACGAAGAAACGTGTCAGCTCCTATACCGGCCAGTCGATGGCCGAACTGACCCCGGTCCAGATCAAACTCGCCGAGGCCGATGCCGCGGTGGATGCCGCCCGGCTCCTGCTGCTCGACAACTGCGACGAGATGATGGCGATCGCCGAGGCCGGCGGGTCCTTCGACCTCATCACCCGCGCCCGCTACCGGCGCGACGGCGCCTACGCCGCAAAACTCTTCACCGGCGCGGTCGATCTCTGCGTCCAGGTGACCGGCGCCGCCGGGCTCTACAATCGCAACCCGATGCAGCGCTATTTCCGCGACGTTCACGCCGTGCTGCAGCACATCTCGGTGGTGTGGGACGTCTCCGCCCAAGTCTATGGCGGCGTCGCCCTCGGGCTCGAGCCGCTCCTGCCGACGGTCTAGCGCCTCGTTTCTCCTGAGCGCCATGGCCGGTCGAAGTCCCGGCCAGCCAAAGCTCGCGATCGGCCTGGCAACGAGTGCCAACGCGTTGATTGCTGGGCCAAGCCCGGCGATAGCGGCTTACCTGGCCTCAGCCCAGCGCGGCAAGTGCCAGCGCCTCGGTTGCGGCAATCGAACTCTTCCAGCGCCGGTCGAGCGTCGGTATTTCCGGCAACACTTCGGCCACGAACCGCGCCGTTTGCGCCTCCATGTCGGCATCGCTCCAGGCGATCGGCCGCAGCACGAACTTGGCGATCCCAACGTCGACGAACGCCGCGAGCCTGTCGCGGACCGCGCGTGCATCGCCGATCGCGAGTACGGTCCGGGGATCGCGGCCGCTCCGTGCCGCAGCCCGCGCCGCGGCACGCTCGGTTTCAGGCTCGTCCCACGACCCGAAGCGGAAGCCGAACCCGGCGCCGAAATGGCTCGATTCGATCGGCCGCTTAAGGCGCGAAGCGGCGCGCTTGATCGCGGCGATGGTCGGCCCGACTTCGGCTGGCGGCTCGAACCCGCCGAGCCAGCCGTTGCCGAAGCGCGCGGTCCGCGCGATCGCGGCCGCGCTCGATCCGCCGATCCAGAGCGGCAGCGGGTTTTGCACCGGCTTCGGCGCGATCGCGGCGTCGCGATAGGTGTAGTGCACGCCGGTGAAGGTCACGCGCTCCTCGGTCCACAGCCGCGCGATGATTTCGAGCGCTTCATCGGCGGCGGCGCCGTGGCCCTTGGGCGGCCGTCCGGTCGCCGCCCATTCCGGCGCGCGCGGGCTACCGACGCCGAATGCCGGCAGGAAGCGGCCGCCCGAGAGCACATCGATGGTCGCACACTGTTTGGCGAGAACGAGCGGGTCGCGGAACCCGACCGCGGCGACATTCATGCCGAACTTCAGACGTTCGGTCGCGCCGGCCAAACCGGCCATCACGCTCATGACTTCGAGGAACGGCTCGGTCGAGACGACGCGCTCGGTCTGCCAGAGCGAGTCGATGCCGCCCGCCTCGCATTGCTCGACCCAGCGCCAGAACGCCTTGGCGCCGCTGAATGGGAACTCGGCGAGACCCAAGCCGGCGGCGACCGCCATCAGCCCGCCTCAAGCCGTGGCGCGCTGGCGTTCGAGGATGCGCCACTTCGAGAGCCGCCGTTCGAGCCACTGCACGGCTTGCGTCAAGCCGACGCCCATGAACGCCAGGACGATGATCGGCACGAACACCTTGGCGGTCTTGAAGACGTTCGCATAGTTGACGATCAAGCCACCCAGGCCGTTGATCGCAGTGAAGAATTCGGCGACCACCATGCCGATGATGCCGAACCCGATCGAGAGCCGGACGCCGGTCATGATGAAAGGAAGCGCGGCCGGCAGCGTGATCTTGAAGAAGATGTCGCGCTCGCTCGCGCCGAACGCCCGGCCGATTTCCAGGAGCGAGCCGCGCACGTCACGCACGCCCGAATAGGTGTTGATGATCACCGGGAAGACCGCGATCGAGACCAGAACCGTGATCTTGCCGGCGTCCTGCAATCCGACCCACATCATGAGGAGCGGAATAAGCGCGATGCGCGGGATCGCATAGAGCGCGTTGATGAACGGGTCCATGGTGTACTCGAAAAACCACCATTGCCCGACCATGACGCCGATGACCACTCCGGCGACGATCGAGATCGTCATGCCGACCGCGAACACGAATAGGCTTTGTTTGAGCGCCACCAATAGTTCGCCGTTCTGGATGAACTCGATCGCGGCGCGGAAGATCGCACTGGGATACGTCATCAACAGCGGGTTGACGTCGCGACCGGCAACCTCCCACACGACGAAGAACACGGCGACGGCCACTGCCCGGATCAAGTTGGGCTGGTTGCGTAAAAACACGATCGCCGGCGGCGGACCGCGGCGGCGGGGCGACGGTGCGGTCATGATCGCCTTCAGTTAATGTTGCGCACGCGGTCGTAAATCGCCGTGTACATTTGGAACACGACGTCCTTATAGGCATCGACGGTCCGAAGCACGAGCTCGCGGTCGGCTTCCGCCGGCGCAAACTGTTCCAGGAGTTCGCGGCCGATATCCGAGTGATCGCCATCGGCGACGTCGTGAACCCGCCAGAACGCGACCTGGTCGTCGGTCAGATCGAGCTTCTTTTGGAGCTGGTCGGCGATCCGCACGAACGTGCCCGGAATCATCGCTTCGCCCGAAAGCATGTGCGCCGTCGCCCCCTTGAGAAAGCTCGACTCGCACAAGCGCTCGAAATAGGCCTTCCACGCCTGCGCCACCGGCATGTACTCGGCCGTGACGAGCTCGCGCTCGCTCCAGCCGAACGCGCCGGCAAAGTCGAAATACAGCTCACAATGCGGCTTGCCGTTCGAGTAGAGCCGGCCGGTCCCCTCCTCGTAACAGATTTCGGCGATCCGCCTCCGCCAGCGCCAGTCCGGACAATGCACGTAAAGACGCCCGTGGTAGTTGTTGTTGGGCACCGGCACGATCGAATAGTGGTAGGCGAATTCCCTGACCTGGGCGCGCGAGAGCGCACCGTCGACCAGCGCCCGCCACAGCGGTTGCGAATAGAGCGAGCGATTCTTGTGCATCTCGGTAATGCGGCCGAGTACGTCCTGGACGCTCAACATGCGGCCTCCCGATGAATGACGATGCGCGGGGCGGCCGACGTCGCCGGCCCGCCGCCCGCGCGCGTTCGTTACGACGACTTTTTCTTGTAGGGGCCGATCTCCTTCAGCACGTCCTCGACCAGTGAGCGGTCGAGCACCTGTGAGATGGTTAGCGGCTGCTTGAGGTCGCCCATCTCCATCTGCACTTTGACCGTGAACTCGGTGATGTGCGGCTCGACGCCACCATCGACACCCCAGACGCCGTCTTCGTTCAGCTGGCGGAACACGGCCGCGATCAGCTTGACGTCGACGTCCTTCAAGAGCTTGGCCATGATCTCGGCCGCTTTGTCGGGATTCTCCTGAACGAAGCGCGCGCCCAAGATGGTTCCCTTGACGAAGGCGCGGATCATCTTCCGCGTCTTGGCGTCGGTCAGGTCTTCTTCGCGCACCGCGAGGTAGGTGTAGCCGAGACCTGGGAAATCCTTGGCGACGGTGGCGAGAATGTCGACTTCGCCAGCCAACTTGCCCTGCGTCGCCGTCAGCGTGTTGACCATGGTCGCCTGTACCCGCCCGGCGATGACCGACTGCAGCCGCGCGGCGTGGCTGCCGATCTGGATGAAGTTCAAGCCAGCCGGATCGACATTGTGCTTCTTGAACACCATCTTCGGGATTTCGGTGGTGATGTCCTTGGGTCCGGCTGACGCGAACGACGCCGTCTTGATGTCGGCGAGCGATTTCGCGATGCCTTTCTTGGCGATGATGTTGTAGTCGACCACCGGCTGCGACGAGACCACGACCTTGACCTTGGCGCCCTCGGCCAACGCCGCGAACATCGTGGTCGGGCCGACGCCGCCGACCAGCACTTCCTTGGCGATCAGCGCCCGCATCGAGTTGGCATCGCCCTTGACCTGGACTTCCTCGAACTTGATGCCTTCCTTCTCGAAGAAGCCGAGCGCGTCGGCGACATACCACGGCGCGCCGAAGGTGGTCGCGGCGCCCGAGCCGTTCGAGCGCTTGACGACATCGAGTGCGGCGGCGCTGCCCGCCGCCATGCTCGCCGCGAAACCGATGGCGGCAACGGTCAGGACTCGTCGAACTGGACCAACCATGCGCATTGCAGACCCCCTCATTGGCGGCTTGTCACGCCAGCCGCGGTTGCGAATTGAAGTGCGCTACTCGGCCGCCTGGATGTGGCGAATTTTGTTGCCGAGCTGCTTGACGCGCTCCTGCGTGTACATGTCCTGCCACATCTTATAGGAGAAGTCGGAAATGCCCTTGGACGCGATCGGCGGCAGCTCGAGCCGGACCGGCTCGCCAGCCAGATAAACGTCCTTGAGCCGCGCCTTCTCGAGCAGCAGCGACACGTTCTTGAGCGGATTGCCGTCGAAGACGATGAAGTCGGCATGGTTGCCGGCCCTGAGCGCGCCGAGGCGCTCACCGTCGTTCAGGAACGCGGCGCTCGCCGAGGTCGCGGCGCGGATCGCTTCTGCCGGCGTGAAGCCCAGGAACTTGTGGAAAATTTCGACCTCGCGCCAGTGCCACTCGCCGTAGGGCGTAAGCGCGAATCCCGCCTCCGACCCGGTCACCATCGGAATCCCGGCCTCGCGGATGCGATTGAGCGAGACGATCGCGGCCTCCCACTCCTTGCTGCCAAGATCGGGCCGGACCTTGTGGTAGAGCGGATCGGTCGGCTGCGTGACCGTCATATTCTGATAAAGCAGGGTCAACGTCGGGCACACGATCGACTTGTGCTTGACGATTGCGTCAATGCACTCGGCGTCGGCCCACGACGCGTGGAAGATGAGATCGGCACCGGCCTTAGCGCAGTAGAGCGTCGCCTCGCGGCCGCGCGCATGCATCACCGTTTTCTTGCCCAAGCGATGGCACTCATCGACCATCCGCTTGGTTTCGGCCAAGCTGAACGCCGCGATCAACTCGCCCTTGTCGTTGACGTGGCGGCCGTCCATCGCGAACTTGACGAAATCGACGCCGTCCTTGACCTGGGTGCGGATCAGCTCGATCGCCTCGTCCATGTTCTTGACCAGAGCACCGATCGAGGTCGAGGGTGCGCCGAACCAGGTCGGGTAGTAGTCGGTCAAACCCTGGCGGCTGGTGACGTAGGGGCCCGAGCAGTTGATGCGCGGTCCCGGAAACATGCCCGCGTTGATCGCGTTCCGGACCGAGGTCTGCACCCGTGCCGACCCGCCGGGATCGCCCATCGAGGTAACGCCCGCCATCAGCACGCGCTGCGCGTTGATAACACCGCGGAGCGCCCGTAACTCGACCGACGCGTAGATATCGATGTCCTCCTCGCACATCGCGTTCCCGTACGAGAGGTGGGTGTGGAGGTCGGTCATGCCGGGCATAACGAAGTACTTCGAGGCGTCGACGATCTCGTCGCGCGATCCGGGCTTAGGCGCCGCGCCGCTGCTCCCGGCGTACTTGATCGTGCCGCTGTCGACGACAATGGTCTGATCGGTCTTGGCGTCGTCGTTGACGCCGTCGAACAGATGTCCGCACCGGATGTGCTTCGCCATGGGCTGTTCCTTCCCTTGCAACTCGGCCGCGCCCGCGCTTCCACCTGCAAATCGTTTGCGGACGGTGCGCTCTTCCCACCGGCAACGTTAGGTCGTGCCGCTTAAGGGCGCAAGCCGGCGATCTACGGCAATACCGGTTACTGTTGTCGGTTGGTTCCAACGCGCGGGAGGAAAACTATGCCGAGTCGGGTCATCACCATCCACGCCGACACCGGCCCTTCGTTCGTAGGCTACCTCGCGCTGCCGCGGACCGGTTCGGGCCCCGGGCTCCTGCTCGCGGCGGGCGCCGGCGGGGTCGACGTGGCCATGCGCACCATCGCCGAACGCTACGCCGAAGAAGGATACGTGACGCTCGCACCCGACAGCGACGACATCGCGGCCGCGGCAAAGACGTTGCGCGCCCGGCGCGAAGTCGAAGGCGGGATCGGCGGCGTCGGGTTCGGTCGCGGCAGTGCGCTCGTGTGCCAAGCCGCCACCAGCGGCGCGTTCGCGGTTGCGATCGCCTACGATGCAGCCGATATCGACCCTGCGATCCCGTGCCCGATCCAGGTTCATCTGGCGGCCAACGACAAGACTACTTCGCCAGCTACCGTCGAGCGGCTGCGCAGCGCGCTCGCCGGCCACGCGTGCGCGGACATTCACGTCTATCCGCGAGTCGAGCGCGGCTTCTGGAACCACGGACGTCCGGACGTTTACGACAAGCCGACTGCACGGTTCGCTGACACGCGCGCGATCGCTTTCCTCCGCGGGGTACTCGGCCCGACCTTCGATCTGGCTGCGCTGTGGGACGAGCACGTCCGCCAGGAGATCGTCGTCAAAGACGTCGACGCGACCATGGCGACGATGGTGGCCGAACCTTACGTCAACCACGTCCCGACCATGACCGGCGGTACCGGCTACCGCGAACTCTATCGGTTCTATCGCGACAACTTCATTTCGAAGCGCCCCGGCGAGCGGGTCGCGATCCCGATCTCGCGCACGGTCGGGCCCGATCGCGTGATCGACGAGATCTATGTGCGCTTGAAGCACGACATCGAGATCGACTGGCTGCTGCCCGGGATCGCACCGACCGGGAAGTGGCTCGAGGCCGCATTCATCGTGGTCGCATGCTTTCGCGGCGATAAGCTCTACCACGAGCACATCTATTGGGATCAGGCGTCGCTCCTGGTCCAGCTCGGTCTGATCGACGCCAAGCGCCTGCCGGTCGGGGGCGCCGAGGTCGCGCGAAAGTTGCTGGACGAGTCGCTACCTGCGAACGAGCTGATCGTCCGCGCCGCCAAGCGCCGCCGCGCGCGGCCGAAACGCCGGCGGGCCAGCGCGGCCGCCAAGCGGCGCGAGCCGAGAGCGGGCGCTAAACGTCGGCGAGCCGGGCGCGCGCATCGGCGGGTGTAACGCCCGCAGCACGGAGCGCGCGCAGCGTCTCGGCGCGGTCGCGCTTGGCAAGCCGGCGCCCGTCCGGACCGAGAATCAGCGTGTGGTGGTGATAGACCGGCGGTGCGAACCCGAGTAGCCCGCTGAGCAGGACGTGGAGGCCGGCAGCATCGCGTAGGTCCTGGCCCCGCGTCACGTGAGTAACGCCTTGCAAGGCATCGTCGACGACCGAAGCCAGGTGATAGCTGGTACCGATCTCTTTGCGGCCAAGAACGACGTCGCCGAAACGCGCCGGGTCAGCCGGCCGCGCGATGGTTCCGGTTGCGGTGGCCTCGACGAACGTCAGTCGGTCGAACGCCAGGCCGAGCGTGGCGCGGGCGGCGGTGAGCGAGAGCCGCCACGCGAACGGCCGACCGGCCGCGAGCGCGGCCTGCTCGGCTTCAGGGTCGAGCGGCGCGCTCCGGAACGCGCCCACGGGCGCGCCGTGCGGCGCCGCCATCGCGTCGGCGATGTCGCGCCGGGTCTTGAAGCAGCGGTAAACCAAGCCGCAGGCTTCAAGGTCGGCCAGGTAGCGCTCGTAGATCGGCAACCGATCGGATTGGCGGAGCGGCGGCTGGTCCCAGACCAGCCCAAGCCAGGCGAGGTCCTCGAGCATCGCCGCCTCGAATTCGGGCCGGCAGCGGGTGCGGTCGATATCCTCGATCCGGAGCAGAAAGCGACCGCCGGCGGCACGCGCCTGCTCGAAATTGAGCAGCGCCGAATAGGCGTGGCCGAGATGGAGATACCCGCTCGGCGAAGGCGCGAAACGGGTGACGACGTGGCCGTCGCCGGATGGCGCTGGGGTCATAAGCGCCATCGTGTTCGGTCGCAGCCGCGATAGCAACGACCGCGGCGCGGGCGGCGCTGGCGGCTGGACACGCCCCGGTCGCGGCTGAGATGATGCCTTATGAACGACGTAGGTTCGCGCGGCGGCGTCTTCGACGGCTACAGCGCCGATGGTTTCTTTTGCGAGATGTTCGGAACCGCGACCGATCCGGCGCTATATGCCGAGCCGATCCGGGCGCGACTCGCGCAAATGAACCTGGAGAGCCTGCGCCGACGGGCCCGCGACGCCGAGCGCGAGCTCTACAACCTCGGCATCACCTTCACGGTCTATTCAGAAAGTGACGCAATCGATCGCATTCTCCCGTTCGACGTATTCCCGCGCATCATCTCGCGCGACGATTGGGCGCGGATCGAAACCGGCGTTATCCAGCGCGTCAAGGCGATCAATCTATTCCTCGCCGATATCTATGGACCGCAGCGAATCCTGAATGACGGTGTGGTCCCGCGCGACTTGATCCTTGGCAATTCCCAATATCGGGCGCCGATGCACGAGATCAGCCCCGTTCACGGCACGTTCGCCCATATCTGCGGCATCGACATCGTGCGCGACGAACGCGGTGCCTTCATGGTGCTCGAGGACAACGCGCGCACACCGTCGGGCGTGAGCTACGTGATCGAGAACCGGCACATGATGCTGCGCGCGTTCTCGGACCTTCTCGACAACACCCAGATCCGCCGCGTCAGCGATTATGGCCTGCGCCTCGCCGCCTCGCTCGCCGAGACCGCGCCGAACGCCGCGGCCGAACCGCAGATCGTCCTGATGTCGCCTGGCGTCTACAACTCGGCCTACTTCGAGCATGTATTTCTGGCGCGCGAGATGGGCGTGCCGCTGGTCGAGGGCCGCGACCTCGTGGTCGAAGACGACGTCGTCTACATGAAGACAACCGGCGGTCTCGAGCGGGTCGACATCGTTTACCGCCGGGTCGCCGACGATTTCCTCGACCCCGAGGTGTTCGACAAGACCAGCATGCTGGGCGTGCGCGGCCTGATGCGCGCCTATGCCGCCGGCAACGTGTCGCTGGTCAACGCGATCGGGAACGGCGTCGCCGATGACAAGGCGACCTATGCCTACATGCCGCGCATCATCCGCTATTTTTTGGGCGAGGATGCGGTGCTGCCGAACGTCGAGACCCACGTCTGCCGCGACGCCGACGGATTGGCATATACGCTCGACCACCTGGCCGAGCTAGTGGTGAAACCGGTCGGCGAGTCGGGCGGCTACGGCATCACCGTCGGACCCCAGGCCAGCGCCGACGAGCTCGCGGCTTGCCGCGACTCGATCAAGGAGAACCCGGCCAACTACATCAGCCAGCCGTTGGTGAAGCTCTCGGTATGCCCGACCCTGACCGCGACCGGGGTCGCGCCGCGCCACGTCGACCTCCGCCCGTTCGCGGTCACCGGCCGCGACACCTGGGTGCTGCCGGGCGGTCTGTCGCGGGTCGCGCTCCGCGAGGGCTCGTACGTCGTCAACTCCTCGCAAGGCGGCGGCTCGAAGGACACGTGGGTCCTTGAGTAACCTCCTCGCCCGCTTCGCCGAAAACGCGTTCTGGATCGCCCGCTATATGGAGCGGGCCGAGGACTTGGCGCGCATCCTCGACGTCAACGAAACATTCGCGCGCGAATCGATCGGTGCCTCCGACTGGCAGCCGATCGTCTATCTCAACGCCGATGAAAAGCGCTTCTTCGAGAAGCATGGCGCCGCCCCCGCCGAAGCGGTGCTGCACTACTACGTGCTCGACGACGACAACCCGAGCTCGATCCGCTCGGCAGTGCGCGCCGCGCGCGACAACGCCCGCAGCCTCCGCCACCTGATCTCGACCGAGATGTGGCGCCAGCTCAACGTTTTCTACGAGCGTCTGACCCGGCTCGGCCCGCCGGATATCGAGGTCTCGAACCTCGCCAAGCTCTGCACCAACATCAAGGAGGCGTGCCAAACTCACGCCGGCATCGTCGACGGCACGCTACTCCACGACGAGGCGTGGCTGTTCTACAACATCGGCAAATACATCGAGCGCGCCGACCAGACGACGCGCCTACTCGACATCAAGTTCCAGTACTTGCACGCGCCGGCCGGAGACGAGCGTTTCCTCGACATGAGTCAGTGGAATGCGCTGCTACAGTCGGTCGCCGGCTACCATGCATTCGTGCGCGTCCACCCGCACGGCATCCGCACCGAAGACGTCGCCGCGTTCCTCCTCACCAACCTAGATTTTCCGCGTTCGGTCGCATTCTGCGTCGATACCGTCGACGACTTGGTGCGCGACCTCCACAACAATTTCGGGCTCAAGCTCGACCGCCGCATCACGCGCGCGCTCACCGACCTCGCCGTAGGCCTGGACGAGCGCAACATCGGCGAGATCATGCGCACCGGCGTCCACGAGTTCATCGACCGCGTCCAGCTCCAGCTCGGCATCCTCTCGAAAGAGCTGCACCGCGGCTTCTT
>CAMDOQ010000064.1 GCA_945903685.1 Rhizobium sp. Q54 | reverse complement strand
GTGCTCTCGCGCTCGCCCCCAATGATGACGACGTTCAGATCTTGGTCGCCGAAGCGCTGGTGATGGCGGCCGGCGGCAAAGTGGCGGCCGAGCCCGAGAAGATGTTCCGCGCCGTGCTCGAGCGCGACACCGCGCATCCCGGCGCCCGTTACTATTTGGCGCTCGTAAAGGCGCAAGCCGGCCAGCATCGCGAGGCGTTCGACATGTGGCGCTCGCTGCTGCTCGATTCGCCGCCCGATGCCCCGTGGCGCGGACAGGTCGCCGAGCGCGTCCGCGAGATGGGCGAACGCCTGGGTCTCGCCGCTGGCGCCGGCGTGCCGGCCGATGCGATGGGCGCCGGCATAGCTGCCCCGCGCCAGCCACCGGCAGGCGCACCAGCGCGGATGCCGCCGCCCGCCGCACCGGGCGGAACTGGCCCGCGCGGTCCGAGCGCCGCCGACATCGCCGCCGCGCAACAGATGGCGCCCGAAGATCGCCAGCAGATGATCCGCAACATGGTCGAGGGTTTGGCGGCGCGGCTCGACGAAAATCCGAACGACTCCGAAGGCTGGCAGCGCCTGGCGCGCGCCTACGGCGTCCTCGGCGAGAAGGAGAACGCGCTCCGCGCTTTAGGCAAGATCGCCGAGCTCCGCCCCGACGACGTCGCGACGCTCCTGAACTACGCCTCCGCCATCATCGAAGCGCGCAGCGCCGGCCAGCCGTTTCCGGAGCGCGCCATTGTCGTTTTCAATCGCATCCTGACGATCGCCCCCGACAATCCTGGCGCGTTGTATTACTTGGGTCTGGCTGACGCCGAAGCCGGCAAGGTCGCCTCGGCCCGCGCCCGCTGGCAGCAATTGCTGCCCCGGCTCGAGCCGAATAGTCCGCCCTATCAAACGGTTAAGCGTGCGCTCGACTCGCTCGGCAACTGACCGGCTCCGGCCGGTATGGTTAACGACTACAGGGAAAACCTTATTGAATTCTGGCCTTTAGCGGCCATTTATTAACCAAGGTTGTTAACCACGATTCGAACTACTAGTTGCTTTTAACGGATTCCTAACCATACTCTTTATCCATGGTTGCGATTTCACCCACGGCCCCGATCCCGATCGCCCCGGCCGCATCGTTCGCCGACTTGGCGCCGCTCCGGCGTTCCGAAGCGCAGACGCAGCGCCCGACCGAAGAGTCCTCGCGCGGCGAAAACGAACGCGATCAAGACGTCGTGGTGATTGAGAACCGCGAGCGCGACAAGCGTTCCCAGCAGGCGGCCGAAGACGAGCGCGACGATCAGCAGCGGATCGACGACCGCAAGCTCGACATCCGCGTCTAACCGCGATCGCCGCGCCGCGCGCGGATTCCCCCAGCAGCGCCCGACCGGGCGCTTTTTTTTTGGCCGCCCGGCGTGAGATAGTGCCGGCCATGAGCGAGCCGCCGCGCGCCAAGGGCCCGATCGTGCCGCGCATCCCAGCGGGCGATTCGCGGACGCGCCTCGTCTGCGACGACTGCGGTTTCATCCGCTACGACAACCCGAAGATCGTGGTCGGCGCGGTGTGCGTTCTCGGGGATCGCCTGCTGCTGTGCCGGCGCGCGATCGAGCCCCGGCGCGGGTTCTGGACCATCCCGGCGGGCTTCCTCGAAACCAACGAGGCTCCTGACGCCGGCGCCAAACGCGAAGCCAAGGAGGAAGCCGAGGCCGAGATCGCGATCGACCTGCTGCTCGCGGTCTACGCGGTGCCGCGCATCAGCCAGGTCCAACTCATTTACCGCGCCACCCTGACCTCGCCTGACGTCCGTCCCGGCATCGAAAGCGAGGAAGTCGGGCTCTACGCGTGGGACGCGATTCCCTGGGACCGGTTGGCGTTCCCTTCGGTGCACTGGGCGCTCAACGACTACCGCGCGACCCGCGGAGAGCGCGCGTTTCCACCGCGCACCAACCCACCCGGCGAAACCAGCGATCGCATGCCCGGCGCGACGCGGTCGTGGCGAACGGCCGGGGAAACCTAAACCCCGTCGGCGCGTCGGTTCGAAACGTGCCGGGCAGGTGGTGCGCTGCGAGGACGGGCCGGATCGACTAGAGTGGACGGCATCTTCCCTTGGCCCCGAGGTTCGTTTCGATGTGCCGCTGGCTCGCTTATTCCGGTCGTCCGATCTTGCTCTCGACCATGATTCTCGATCCCGAGCATTCGCTGATCGATCAAAGCTTGCGCGCCAAGCGCACGCAGCACACCACCAATGGCGACGGCTTCGGCGTAGGTTGGTACGACAAACGCGCCGAGCCCGGCCTCTTCCGCGACACGCTGCCGGCGTGGAACGACGAGAACTTGAAGAACCTCTCGCAGCACATCGAGTCGCGCCTCTTCTTTGCCCACGTACGCGCCTCGACCGGAACCGCGATCATGCGTCCGAACTGCCACCCGTTCCACTACGGCCGCTGGCTGTTCATGCACAACGGCGCGATCGGCGGGTTCGACGAGGTACGGCGTGAACTCGACAACCTGATCGCGCCCTCCTATTACCGCCACCGCCTCGGCACCACCGACAGCGAGACGATCTTCTATCTCATGCTCTCGAACGGGCTCGAACGCGAGCCCGAGGCGGCGATCGTCGCGACGGTCGCGGAGATCCTGCGGGTCGCTGGAAGCGCCGGCGGCAAGCGCCGCTTCTCGTTCACGGCCGCGTTGAGCGACGGCGAACGCGTCTATGCGGTACGGTTCTCGTCCGACCGCACTTCGCCCTCGCTCTACTACAGCCAAACCGCCCGCATCTTCGACGATCTGGGCATCGATCCCGGCCGGCGCGATCCGCACCCGATGCTGATCGTCTCCGAGCCGCTCGACTCATCGAGCGAGCATTGGCACGAGGTCGGCGAGGGCGAAATGATCGTCGCCCACGGCGGCAAGGTCGCCCCGCGACCGTTCCTGCCCTAGCGACGGGTCGACCGTGACCGTAGCGACAGACCGACCATGATCGTGCTCTTCACCGACTTCGGCCTCGAAGGCCCCTATGTCGGACAGATGAAGGCAGCGCTCTACCGGTTCGCGCCGACGGTGCCGGTGATCGACCTCTGCCACGACGTCCCGGCGTTCGATATCGAGGCGGCCGCGCACTTGCTGGCCGCGTTCGCGCCGGCGTTTCCGAAGACCGCGACGTTCGTGGGCGTGGTCGATCCCGGGGTCGGCACCGCGGCGCGCGAGCCGGCCATGGTCGGGTGCGATGGGGTCTGGTTCGTCGGCCCCGACAACGGGCTCTTCGACGTGGTAGCGGCGCGGGCCGCGAGCGTGCGCTGGCGCCATGTGACGTGGCGGCCGCCCCGGCTCTCGGCGAGCTTCCATGGCCGCGACCTGTTCGCGCCGGTGGCGGCGCGGCTCGCCCGCGACGACAAGGTCGAAGGCATCGAGATTGCGCCGCCCGCCCGCCTCGCCAACGCTGGCGGCGATCTGGCGCGCGTCATTTACATCGACCGCTACGGCAACGCGATGACAGGCTTGCGCGCCCAGAACGTCGCGCGCACCCGCGCGCTTCGGGTCGGGGGACGCACGCTCAATTTTGCCGAGACCTTCGGCCGCGCGCCGGGGGGCGAGCCGTTCTGGTACGAGAACGCGAACGGCCTGGTTGAAATCGCGCTCAACCCAGGCCGCGCGGCCGAGGTGCTGGGGCTTGGAGTTGGGACGGCGGTCGCGGTCGCGGACTAAACGCCCGTCAGCGCCCGCGCGAACGAATCGGCTTCGAACGGCTGTAAATCCTCGATCGTCTCGCCGACGCCGATCGCGTGGATCGGGAGCTTGAACTTCTCGGCGATCGCGACCAGGACGCCGCCGCGCGCAGTACCGTCGAGCTTGGTCATGATCAAGCCCGAGACCGCACCCACGCTCTGAAACACTTCGACCTGGCCGATCGCGTTCTGGCCGGTGGTGGCGTCGAGCACGAGGACGACATCGTGCGGTGCCGAAGGTTCGAGCCGCTTCAAGACCCGGACAATCTTGGCAAGCTCCTCCATCAACGCCGCCTTGTTCTGCAGCCGGCCGGCGGTGTCGACGATCAGGATGTCGGCGCCTTCGGCCATGGCCCGCGTCAGCGCCTCGAACGCGACTCCGGCCGGATCGCCGCCGACCGCACCCGCCACGAATGTGGCGCCGGCGCGGTCACTCCAGACCTTTAGCTGCTCGATCGCAGCGGCGCGAAAGGTGTCGGCGGCAGCCAAGACGACGCGGTGCCCCTCGGCCTTGAACCGTGCGGCAAGCTTGCCGATGGTCGTGGTCTTGCCGGTGCCGTTGACGCCGGCCACTAAGATGACGTGGGGCTTTCGGGCCGGGTCGGGCGCGAGCGGGCGCGCGAGCGGCGCGAGCCGTGCCGCGATCCGACCGGCAAGCACAGCCCGCACCTCATCAGCGCTCGCTTCCTTGCCCAACCGCTCTTCTTTCAGACCGGCGATGAGCGCGGCGGCCGTCGGAACCCCGAGGTCGGCGGCGATCAATCCCTCTTCGAGCTGGTCCAACGTCGCCTGATCGAGCCGGCCGCTCCCGAGCGCGGAGGCGATCGCATCCGAAAACGTCGAGGCCGACCGCGCGAGCCCGGCCTTGAGGCGGGCCAGCAGCCCAGGACGCACGCCGGCGCCGCGGGGGTCGCTCACGCCGGCTCGGCGATCAAGGCGCCTTGGCCCAAGCCGGTTGCGCGCGCCCGGATGATCGCGCCGACCGACCAAGGCGCGCGGCCTTCCGCCAGCCGGACGTGGGCGTAGTGGGGCGTGCGCGCCTCGGCCGGGGTCTCGACCAGCGCCTCGACCACGCTTCCGATTTGAGCGCGAAGATAGGCATCGAGGCGGTGTGCGGCATGCCTGCGCAAAGCCTCGGCGCGGGCCTTACGGACCGGACCCGGTACTTGGCGCATGCGCGCGGCCGGCGTTCCCTGCCGTGGCGAATACGGAAAGACGTGGAGATGGGTGAGACCGACGTCGTCGACGTGGGCGCGCGTCGCCTCGAACATCGTTTCGGTCTCGGTCGGGAAACCGGCGATCAGATCGGCGCCGAACACGATCCCGGGCCGGGCGGCGCGCAGCCGGTCCGCGATCCGGACCGCATCGGCCGGCGTATGGCGCCGCTTCATCCGCTTCAAGATCAAAGGGTCGCCAGCTTGAAGGCTCAAATGGACGTGCGGCATCAGCCGCGCTTCCCGGGCGAAGAGCTCGACGAGCTCATCATCGACTTCGGCCGGATCGATCGATGACAGCCGGAGCCGCGGCAAGGCGGGCACCCCCGCGAGGATCGCCCGCACCAGCGCGGCGAGCGAGGAGCCGGGCGTCAGATCGCGGCCCCAGTCGCCGATGTCGACGCCGGTCAGGACCACCTCGGCGTAGCCCTGCGCTACCAGCCGGCTGACCTGGGCCACGACATGGGCGGGAGCGACGCTCCGGTTGGGGCCACGCGCAAACGGAATGATGCAGAACGTGCAGCGATGGTCGCAGCCGTTCTGGATTTCGACGAAGGCGCGCACGCGTTCGGCGAAGCCCGCTACCAAGTGCGCAGCGCCATCCCTGACCGCCATGATGTCGTTGACCCGGACCTTGGGCCCGGTCGCAGCGTAAGCGGCGGCATCGAGCTTTTCGGCGTTGCCGAGTACGCGATCGACCTCGGGCATGGCGGCGAAGCGCGCGGGGTCGAGCTGGGCGGCGCAGCCGGTGACAATCAATTGTACGCCGGGGCGCTCGCGCTTGATCTTTCGGATCGCCTGGCGCGCCTGGCGTTCGGCTTCGGCGGTAACGGCGCA
Organism: Rhizobium sp. Q54; assembly: GCA_945903685.1. GTDB lineage: Bacteria > Pseudomonadota > Alphaproteobacteria > SHVV01 > SHVV01 > SHVV01. The sequence continues at coordinate 6,075 of CAMDOQ010000064.1, read as the reverse complement.
GGTGTTGACGATCACGGCGTCGCTGAGGCCGGCGTCGGCAGCGCGGGCGCGGATCACTTCCGACTCGAACGCGTTCAGCCGGCAGCCAAAGGTGACCACCTCGACACCGCTCTTGAAGTCGCGCGCAACCATGGTCAGGCCGCCGCCAGCGCCGCCGGGTCGACCGATCCTGAGAAGCTGGTCGCGACCGGGCCGGTCATGAGGACGTGGCCGTCGGCGCGCCATTCGACCGCGAGCGTGCCGCCATCAAGGACGATCTCGGCGGCGCGCGCGGTCAGACCGCGACGGACGGCGGCGACCAAGGTGGCGCAGGCCGCGGTGCCGCAGGCCAGCGTAATACCGACGCCGCGTTCCCAGACGCGGAGCCGGATGCGTTCGCGCGTCAGCACCTGCGCAGCGCTGACGTTGGTGCGCTCAGGGTAAAGCGAATGATGTTCAACCAGCGGACCTAACGCGGCGAGGTCGACCGCCGCAGCGTCGGCAACGAAGAAAACCGCGTGTGGGTTTCCCATGTTGACCGCGACCGGATCCCGCAATATCGGGCTGGTTGCGGGCACCGCGAGCGGCACGTGAAGCGTATCGACCTCGCGGGCGAGCGGGATCTCGCGCCATTCCAGGCGCGCCTGGCCCATGTCGACGGTCATACGCTCGGCGCCAGCGGCCTCGGCGCGAAGCAGCCCTTCGACCGTTTCGATCACGACCGGCGCGCCGCCTTTTTCGCGCACGAGGAGTGATGCGACGCAGCGCGCGCCGTTCCCACACGCCCCGACCTCGCCGCCGTCGGCGTTGTGGATGCGCATGAAAGCGTCGGCCGTGGCCGAGCGCTCGATCGTGATAAGCTGATCGCAGCCGATCCCGGTCCGGCGCGCCGCGATCGCGCGCACCTGGTCGCGCCCGAGCGCAACCCCGGCGCGGCGGGCGTCGATCACGACGAAATCGTTGCCGAGTCCGTGCATTTTCAAGAACGGAAGTGCGCCCATCGGCGGAGTTATAGGGCGCGAGCGCCGGCCGCGCCACTCGCCCGCGGCGCCGACGACGGTTCAGCCGAGCGCCGAGCGCCCGCAACCCGATGTTGACTTGGGCTTGGCCCAAGCCTAGTTTTCGCGCCGTTCTAACGGCTTAAACGACTTTCTCGCTCCCGAGGGGGTCCGTCCGTCCGCGAGTGTCGCGCACGGGCGCACACGGCGTTTGGGGAAAAGCGAAGCGGATCAAGATGTTCGAGGCACTGACCGAGCGGCTCGGCCAGATTTTCGAGGGCCTGACACGGCGTGGCGCGCTCACCGAGAGCGATGTCACGGCGGCGCTCCGCGAAGTGCGTGTGGCGCTGCTCGAAGCCGACGTCGCACTGCCGGTGGTCAAGAAGTTCATCGACGAGGTCCACGCGAAGGCGATCGGCACCGACGTGATCCGGAGCGTTACGCCCGGGCAGATGGTGGTGAAGGTCGTTCACGACCACCTGGTCCAGACCCTGGGCGCCGAGGCCGACGAGCTCCGCCTGGCCGGCGCGCCGCCGGTCGCTATCCTCATGGTCGGGCTGCAGGGCTCCGGCAAGACCACCACCACCGCCAAGATCGGCTTTCGCCTCAAGGAGCGCGATCGCAAGAAAGTGCTGATGGCGTCGCTCGACACGCAGCGCCCGGCGGCTCAGGAGCAGCTCAAGGTCCTGGGCGAACAGGCCGGCGTACCGACGCTCCCGATCATCGCTGGCGAAATGCCGGTCGACATCGCGCGGCGCGCGCTGACGGCCGCTCGGCTAGGCGGCTACGACATCGTGCTTTTGGATACCGCCGGCCGGCTCCACGTCGATGAAGCGCTGATGGCGGAAGCCGCGGCGGTCGCGGATGTCAGCCAGCCGGCCGAGACACTGCTCGTTGTCGACGCGCTGACCGGCCAGGACGCGGTCAAGGTCGCCGAGCGCTTCACCCAGCGGCTCAAGCCGACCGGCGTCGTCATGACGCGCATGGACGGCGATGTCCGCGGTGGCGCTGCGCTCTCGATGCGCGCGGTCACCGGCTGCCCGATCAAGCTGATCGGCGTCGGCGAGAAGATGGACGCGCTCGATCAGTTCCATCCGGCACGCGTCGCGTCGCGCATCCTCGGCATGGGCGACGTCGTCTCGCTGGTCGAAAAAGCCGCCGAGACCATCGACCGCGACGAGGCCGCCAAGCTCGAGGCACGCGTCAAGTCGGGCAAGTTCGACATGAACGACTTGGCTCAGCAATTCCGCCAGATGCGCAAGATGGGCGGGATGGACGGGCTGCTCGCCTATCTGCCGGGCGTGCAGAAGGCCAAGGCGCAGCTCGCCGCCAACAAGATCGACGATCGCATGCTGGCGCGCCAGGAGGCGATCATCCTCTCGATGACCAAGACCGAGCGGAAAAACGTCAAGCTCCTGAACGGCTCGCGCAAGCGCCGCATTGCCGCCGGCTCCGGCACCTCGGTGCCCGAGGTCAACCGGCTGGTCAAACAATTCATCCAGATGGCCGATGTCATGAAGAAGGTCGGCCGCATGGACCCCAAGCTTCTCCGCCGTCACGGCATCCCGGGCCTGATCCCGCGAGCGTGAGGCGATGAAGATGTGCCAACAGAGGAGATAGCGACCCCAATGGCTCTCAAGCTCAGAATGTCACGCGGCGGCACCAAGAAGCGGCCGTACTTTCGCATCGTCGTCGCCGATTCGCGGGCAGCCCGCGACGGCAAATACATCGAGCGGCTCGGCACCTACGATCCGCTGCTGCCCAAGACCGACGCGAACCGCGTGAAGCTGAACGTCGAGCGCATCAAATACTGGTTAGGCCACGGCGCGACGCCGTCCGATCGGGTCGGCCGCTTCCTGGGCGCCGCTAACGTGATTGCGATGCCGGCGCGCCGCAATAATCCGGAGAAGGCGAAGCCGCGCAAGAAACGGCAAGAGCGCGAAGCCGCAGCCCGCGGCGAGGCTCCGGCTGCTGCGCCGGCCGCACCCGCCGCCCCGGCAGCGGCGCAGTCCTAAGGAGTCCGCGCCGCCGTGCTCGACGCCATGTCCTCCCGCAGCGATCCCGACCGTTCACGCCCTGCCGCGACCGCGCCCGATGCGCGCCGCGTGTGCGTGGGCGTGGTCCTCGGCGCGCACGGGATTCGGGGCGCGGTCCGGATCAAGTGCTTCACCGTCGAGCCGGCCGCAATCGCCACCTATGGCGCGCTCGAGGATGATGCCGGCACGCGGCAATGGCACGTCGACGTCGTCGGGGTCGAACGGAATGGCGTGCGGGCGACAATCCGCGGTGTCGGCGACCGCACCGCCGCCGAAGCGCTCAAGGGCGTCAAGCTCTATGTCCGGCGCAGCGCGCTGCCGCCGCCCCAACCGGGCGAATACTACGCTGCCGATCTCGAGGGGCTCGCCGTCGTCGCTACCGACGGCTCCCCCCTCGGCCGGATCGTCGCGCTCCATGATTTCGGCGCTGGCAGCGTCCTCGAAATCGAACCGACCGTCGGCGACAGCCTGATGGTGCCGTTTACCGATACCGCGATCCCCGACGTCGATCTTGCCGCCGCGCGCGTAACGGTTGCCGCCGATGCGCTCGATCATGCACGACACGCGGGTAGAAGCGGGAAGGCGCGCCGTGGCTAAGCCCTGGACCGCCTGGATTTTGACCCTGTTTCCGGACATGTTCCCCGGGCCGCTCGGGCTCGCGCTCGCCGGCAAAGCACTGGCCGAGGGTCGCTGGGCACTCGCCGCCATCGATATTCGCGATTTCGCCGACGACAAACACAAGACGGTCGACGACGCCCCGTTCGGTGGCGGCCCCGGCATGGTGATGCGCCCCGACGTGCTCGCGCGCGCCATCGACGCGGCGACCGCGCAGGCCGATGCCGCCGGCGCCGGCGCCGCGCCGTTGATCTACCTGTCGCCGCGCGGCCGGCCGCTCGATCAGGCCCGCGTCCACGCACTCGCGGCCGGTCCGGGCGCAATCCTGATTTGCGGCCGCTACGAAGGTGTCGACCAACGCGTGCTCGACGCGCGCCCGATCGAAGAGGTGAGCTTGGGCGACTTCGTGCTTTCGGGCGGCGAGCCGGCGGCAATCGCGCTGCTCGACGCCGTGGTCCGGCTGTTGCCGGGCGTTGTCGGCCAAGTCGAGAGCTTGAACGATGAAAGCTTCGCCGACGGGCTGCTCGAATACCCCCATTACACGCGCCCGCGCGAGTGGCAGGGCCGCCTGGTTCCCGACGTTCTGGTGTCGGGACACCACGAGAAAATCGTCGAATGGCGGCGCGCCGAGGCCGAACGGATCACGGCGGCGCGGCGCACCGATCTCTGGCAACGCTATCAACAGAAGACGAGGGTCGAGCGATGAACAGACTGCAGCAATTCGAACACGATCAGGTGGCCAAACTCGCCCAGGATCGCAAGGTTCCCGACTTCTCGCCCGGCGATACGCTTCGCGTTTCGGTCAAGGTCGTCGAGGGCACGCGCGAACGCGTCCAGGCGTTCGAGGGCGTGTGCATTGCCCGGCGCAACCGCGGTCTGCAGTCGTCGTTCACCGTACGCAAGATCTCGTACGGCGAGGGCGTCGAGCGCGTGTTTCCGCTCTATTCGCCCCAGCTCGCCGAAATCGAGGTGGTGCGCCGCGGCGACGTGCGCCGCTCCAAGCTCTATTACCTGCGCGGGCGCACCGGCAAGAAAGCGCGCATCGCCGAGAAGCAGGCACAGTTCGGACTGGTTGCCCAAGCCGAAGCGCGCGACGTCGCGCCCCCGGTCGACGACGCCAAGAAGTAAGACCGAGCCACCCTCAAGGAGAGCGACCGCATGGCCACGCCGCGCACGCTATTCGACAAGATCTGGGAAAGCCACTTGGTCGACCAGCAGGACGATGGGACCTGCGTTCTCTATATCGACCGTCACCTGACCCACGAAGTGACGACGCCGCAGGCGTTCGAAGGCTTGCGCGACGCCAAGCGCAAGGTACGCCGGCTCGATGCGACGCTCGCGGTCGCCGATCACAATGTCCCGACCACCGACCGCTCCAAGGGGATCGCCGAGGAAGAGTCGCGGATTCAGATCGATACGCTCACCGAGAACTGCCGCGACTTCGGCGTCGAACTGTTCGACATGAACGACGTTCGCCAGGGCATCGTCCATGTGATCGGGCCCGAGCAGGGCTTCACCTTGCCAGGAGCGACGCTGGTGTGCGGCGACTCGCATACAGCGACCCATGGCGCGTTCGGCTGCTACGCGATGGGGATCGGCACCTCCGACGTCGAGCACGTGCTCGCGACCCAGACGCTCGTGATGAAGCGGCCGAAGAACCTGCGCGTCACCGTGGCGGGCGCACTGCCCGTCGGCGTCACCGCCAAAGACCTCGTGCTCGCGATCATCGGTAAGATCGGCACCGCTGGCGGTACCGGCCACGTCATCGAGTATTGCGGCCAAGCGATCCGCGATCTCTCGATCGAGGGCCGCATGACGGTCTGCAATATGTCGATCGAAGCGGGCGCCCGCGCCGGACTGATCGCGCCCGACGACAAGACCTTCGCCTATCTCAAGGGCAAGCCGCGCGCTCCCAAAGGGGCGCTTTGGGAGCAGGCGGTCACGTACTGGCGGACGCTCCCTTCCGATACCGACGCCCATTACGACACCGACGTGACGATCCGGGCGGACGAGATCGTGCCGCAGGTAACCTGGGGGACGAGCCCCGAGGATGTGGCGCCGATCACCGGCCGCGTCCCCTCACCGATCGACTATACCGATGCCGGCAAGCGCCAATCGGTTGAGCGCTCCCTGGTTTACATGGGCCTCACTGCCGGGACCCCGCTCCGCGACGTCAAGATCGACAAAGTCTTCATCGGCTCGTGCACCAACGGGCGGATCGAGGACCTGCGCGCGGCGGCGGCGATCGCCAAAGGCCGCAAGGTCGCGGCCCACGTCCACGCGCTGGTGGTGCCGGGCTCGGGCCTGGTCAAGGCGCAGGCCGAACAGGAGGGACTCGACAAGGTCTTCACCGCTGCCGGCTTCGAGTGGCGCGAACCCGGCTGCTCGATGTGCCTCGGCATGAATCCCGACCAGTTGAAGGCGGGCGAACGCTGCGCGTCGACCTC
>CAMDOQ010000063.1 GCA_945903685.1 Rhizobium sp. Q54 | reverse complement strand
CTGGGTGTCCAGTGGCACCCCGAGTTCGTGCTCTCGGCGGGCGACCGCCGCCTGTTCGCCGCGTTCGTCGATGCCGCGCGCTAGACGGCGCGGCGGCGTTGCCGCGAATTCGGCCGCGCCGGCGGGCGAGCGGATCGCCAAGGTAATCGCCCGCGCCGGGCTCGGCTCGCGGCGCGAGGCCGAAGCATGGATCGCGGCTGGAAGGGTTGCGGTCGATGGCGCAACGATCGCCTCGCCCGCGCTGAACGTCACCCCGGAGCGGATCGTCACCGTCGATGGCCGGGCGCTACCGACCGCCGACCGCGCACGCATCTGGCTCTTTCACAAGCCGCGCGGCTGCCTGACGGCGGCGCGCGACCCCAAAGGCCGCGCCACCATCTACGATCGGCTGGGTCCCTCGTTCCCGCGCGCCGTGCCGGTCGGGCGGCTCGACTTCAATTCCGAGGGGCTCCTCCTTCTCACCAACGACGGCGGGCTCGCCCGGCGGATGAGCCACCCCAAGAACGCGTGGCCGCGCCGTTACCGGGTTCGCGCCCACGGCCGCATCGATCAGGCGGCGCTCGACCGGCTGAAGGACGGCATCACCGTCGCCGGCATCGCCTACGGCCCGATCGCCGCCACGCTCGACCGCGCCGAAAGCGCCAACGTGTGGCTCACCATGACGCTCGCCGAAGGCAAGAACCGCGAGGTACGGCGCGTGCTCGAACACCTTGGCCTTGCGGTCAACCGCCTGATCCGGGTCGGGTTCGGCCCATTCGCCTTGAGCGATATCAAGCGCGGCCACGTGCGCGAAGTGCCGCGCAAGGAATCCGAGAAGCTGGCGCGGAGCCTGCCCGACATCGATGCGGATCGTCGCCGGTAAGCATCGCGGCCGCAGGCTCGAGGCCGGCGCCGACGAAGCGGTACGGCCGACCGCCGATCGCGCGCGCGAGGGCCTTTTCAACATGCTGGCCCACGGGTTGGGCGCGACCGCGGTCGCGATCGAAGGCGCGGTCGTACTCGACGTCTTTGCCGGGAGCGGCGCGCTCGGACTCGAAGCGCTTTCGCGCGGCGCTACGCACGCGATTTTCATCGAGAACGAGCGCGCCGCCGTCGAGCTGATCCGCGCCAACGCGCGGTCGTTGAGCGAGCTGGCGCGGACGACCATCTTGACGCGCGATGCGTTGCAGCTTGGTCCGCCGCCCGCCGCCGGGCCGGCTGCGATCGCCTTCTTCGATCCGCCGTATCGTAAGGGCCTCGCCGAGCCGGCATTGGCCGCGGCGGCCGGCGGCTGGCTCGCCGACGGCGCAATCGTCGTCCTCGAGTGCGCGGCCGATGAAACGGTCGCGGTTCCGGCCAGCTTCGCCCTCATCAAGGAGCGGCGCTACGGAGCGGCCCGGATCGCGATCTTCGTTTTTCGCGGACTGCCCTAACGCCGGCCGAACAAGCGCTCGATATCGGTCAGCTTGAGCTCGATGTAGGTCGGGCGGCCGTGGGTGCATTGGCCGGCGTGGGGCGTGCGCTCCATTTCGCGCAGGAGCGCGTTCATTTCCGCGACCGAGAGCGCGCGTCCGGCGCGGACCGAGCCGTGGCACGCCATGCGGCTCGCGACTTCGGACAGCCGCTCGCGCAAGCTGGTGGCGCCGTCGGCCTCGGCCAGTTCATCGGCCAAGTCCTGAATGAGGCCCTTGGTATCGACCTCGCCGAGTAGCGCAGGCACCTCGCGCACGAGGACCGCGCCGTCGCCGAACGGCTCGATCGCGAGGCCGAGATCGGCGAATTCTGCGGCCCGCCCGAGTACGCGCTGCGCGGCCGCCGGGTCGACCTCAACCACTTCCGGGATTAGAAGAATCTGGCGCTGGACGCCGCGGGCGGCGAGTTCAGCCTTCATGCGTTCGAACACGAGCCGCTCGTGCGCGGCGTGCTGATCGACGATGACGAGCCCGTCGCCGGTCTGGGCGACGATATAGGTCGCGTGCAATTGCCCCCGCGCCGCCCCGAGCGGATGATCGGCGGCGGCAGGTTCGGACGGCTCGACCCGCGCCCCCGGCACGAACCCGCCCAGCGCGTCGCGCGCCGACGCCGCGGCATCGAGCGGCACGTGATAGGCGGCGGCCGCCTCGGCGGCGTGGACCTGGAGCTGCGGTGAGGGCGGGCGCGGGTAGCCGGCCCCGCGTCCGAACGCAGCGAGCGCATCGGCGGCAACCGCGGTCGCGGTCCGGTGCCCGCCGGCCGCGAGCGCGCGCCGGATTGCGGCGATGATCAAACCGCGGACGAGCTGAGCGTCGCGAAACCGCACTTCGGCCTTGGCGGGATGAACGTTGACGTCGACCTCGCCGGGCGGCGCGGTCACGAAGATGGCAACCATCGGATGGCGGTCGCGCGCGATCAGCTCCTGGTACGCGGCGCGCACCGCGCTCGAGAGCTGGCGATCGCGGACCGGACGACCGTTCACGAATAGATATTGGGCCTGCGCGGTCGGGCGCGCGAGCGTCGGCAGCCCCGCGAGTCCGGCAACTTCGACTCCGCCGTGGGCGGCGCCGATCGTCAGCGCATTGTCGGTGAATTCGCGCCCCAGCACCTGCGCCAGCCGCACGCGGCGCGCATCGGAAAGCGGCAGCCGGTCGGCCGTGACCTTGAGCGGCGTGCGATCTTCGTCGGCCACGGTGAACGCGATCTCGGGGTGGGTCATAGCCAACCGGCGGACGACATCGAGCGCGTGGCCGAACTCGGTGCGCGCGGCCTTGAGGAACTTGAGCCGGGCCGGCGTCGCGTAGAAGAGATCGCGAACCTCGACCCGGGTTCCGGGCGGGTGTGCCGCCGGCGTCGGCCCTTCTTTGGTCCCGCCGGTCACGGCAACCTGCCAAGCGTCTTCGGCGCCGCGTGCTCGGCTCGTGATTCGAAGGCGCGCAACCGCGCCGATCGAGGGTAGCGCCTCGCCGCGGAACCCGAGGGTCGCAATCGCCGACAGATCGTCGCTGCCGAGTTTCGAGGTGGCGTGGCGTTCGACCGCGAGCGCGAGGTCGTTCGGCCTCATGCCGGCGCCATTGTCGGTGACGACGATCAGATCGCGCCCGCCGCCGGTCACGACCACGTCGATCGCGTCGGCGCCGGCGTCGATCGCGTTCTCGACCAGTTCCTTGACGACGCTCGCCGGCCGCTCGACCACCTCGCCGGCGGCAATGCGGTCGATCAGGACGTCGGGCAAACGCCGGATCGGCGCCATCAGCCGCCCTTGCTCAAGTACGCACGGGCCCGGGTCTTGCCGTCTTCGACCGCGGGTTGATCGAACGGGTCGACGCCGAGGAGCTTGGCCGCGATCACGGTCTCCAGCATGAAATGCATGAAAATCGCACCCATGGTGAGCTCATCGACGTCCGAGAGTGCGATGACGCGGGTCGGCCGCCCGCTCGCCGCCAGGGTCTCGGCGGTCGAGCGCTGCGCTGCCGCGACCACGTCGCCGAGCGTGCGGCCACCGAGATAGGCGATGCGCGGGTCGTCCAACCCGTCGAGCGCAACCCGCGCGCCCCGCCCGTCGACGTCGCGCACGAGCAGCGTGAAGAATTTATCGCTCGGGCCGTCGAGGTAAAGCTGGAGCTGGCTGTGTTGATCCAACGGACCGAAGGCACGGACCGGGGTCAGACCCCGGCCCTGCTTGCCCAGGCTCTCCGCCCACAACTGGCAGTACCACGACGCGAACGGGATCAGTTTGTTGGAATAGGGCATCAGGACGTCGGTCAGGATGCCGCGGTGGCGGGCGAGGCCGACCGCGATCGCGGCCCCGACCGCGGGCGCGACTGTTTCGATGTCGGAAGCCTGGCAGGCCTGATCGAGCACGGCGGCGGCGCCGGCGCGGACGGCACGGGCGTTCAAGCCGATCGCGGCGCTCGTCAAGAGCCCGACGATCGAAAGCACCGAGAAGCGGCCGCCGATCCGGGGGTCGTGATCGAGGACGGTGAAGCCGGAGCGCGCGGCGATGCGCCGGAGCGGGTTGTCACCGGGTTCGGTGATAGCGAGGAAACGATCGGCGAGCGCGGCCTTGCCGTGCTTGGCGGCGACCCAATCGAGGCAGACCAGCGCCGGGGCCAGCACCTCCATGGTCCCGCCGGATTTCGAAATCAGGAGAAAGCCGACCCGCGCCTGATCGAGCGCGGTCAGCACCCCGCCGACGGTATCCGGATCGAGGTTGTCGATGAAATGGAGCCGGGGCCCGGAGCGCGGCTGGCCCAAGGGATTGGCGGCGAGGGTCGCGAGCGACCGTGCCCCCAGGCTCGAGCCACCGGTCGCGAGCACGACGAGATGGTCGAACCGGCGCGCGAGATCGGCGGCCGCCCGGTCGATCGAGGACCAGTCATCGCTCGCGAGGGCGATGGTCAGCGCCGGTAGGGTGCCGGCCGCGACCTCGCGCCGGACCGCGGCCAGCGCGGCCTGGGTTTCGCGCAGCAGCGCGTCGTACTCGGTGGCGCTCAAGCCGCGCCCACCAATCGCGTCGGCTCGGCAACCATGAACGTTCTGGCGGTAAGGCAAAGGCAGTCCCGGTCGAATCGCGCCTACGACGCGCGTTGTTTCGCGTCGGGCGAAGCTAACACCCCGCCCGCCGGCCTGCTACCTAGCGCGCGAGCCCCTAACTGCCACCTAGGGCGTGAGCCCCTGAGGGTCGCCGACCACGACCACGGTCAAATCGTCGAGCTTCAAGATCCGCGACGCAACGCGGCGAATGTCGGCGATGGTCACGGCGCGGATGTAATCGTTGCGCCGGTCGAGAAAATCGATGCCGAGACCCTCGATCTGCATCCCGAGCAAGTTACCGGCGATCTTGGCGTTGCTGTCGAGGCGAAGCGGGAACGAGCCGGTGAGATATGTCTTGGCGTCGGCAAGTTCGGCCTCGCTGATGCCCTCGGCGGCGAGCCGCGCGATCTCCTGCTTGTAAAGGTTGAGCGCTTCGGCGACGCGATCGTTGACGGTCGCGAACCCGCCCATCACCAGACCGGCGTGCCGAAAGGTCATGAGGTAGCTGGAAACCGAATAGGCGAGGCCGCGTTTTTCGCGCACTTCTTGATAGAGCCGTGAGGTGAAGCCGCCGCCGCCCAGGACATAGTTCATGACGTAGGCAGCATAAAAATCGGGATCGCTCCGTTTGACGCCGGGAAGCCCCAAGAACACCCGGCTTTGCGGCGACTTGCGGCGGATGACGGTGAGCGAGCCTGGAGTGCGCACGCTAACGTCGGTCACCGCGACGGGGGCGGTGGTTGACAGCGGCAACTGGGCGAGAGCGCGATCGATCAGCGCACCGAGCGCCGCGGGCTCGATGTCGCCGACCGCGGCGATCATGACCTCGCCGCGAGTGAAGCGGGCGGCGGCGAAGGCTTGAAGGTCCGCGACCGTGATCGCGCGGATCGTCTCGGGTTCGCCCCGCGAGGAGCGGCCATAGGGGTGCTCGGGGAACGCCTTGGCGTACCAGGTCTTGGCGGCGATGAAATCGGAATCCTCGTTGCGGCGCGAAACGTCGGCCAGCAGCTGACCGCGAATCCGCTCGACCGCACTCGCCTCGAAACGCGGCGCGCCGAGCGCAACACCCAACAGTCGAAACGCCTCGTCGCGGTTTTCGCTCAAGGTGCGGAGCGAGACGCGGACGGTGTCGCGCTCGGCGCCGAACGAGAGCGATACCGAAAATTCCTCGAGCCGGCGCTGAAAGGCGAGCCCGTCATATTCGCCGGCTCCTTCGTCCATCAGCGCCGCCGCCATGCGCGATAGCCCTTCCTTCCCCGGCGGATCGAGTTCGCTGCCGCCGCGGAAGGCGATTTCGACCGACACGATCGGGATCGAGGCCTCGCGCACCATCCACACCCGGAACCCGGCTGGGGTCACGAGCTCGATCACGCGTGCCGCCGCCGTAGCGGGCGCCGCTGCCGGCGCCAGCACCGCGAACGCCAACGCGAACGGGACGAGGAGCGCGATCGCGATCGATCGACGACGACGTTGGACCATGGTCATCTTCCTCGTCGGTGCCTAGTTGTCGGCTTTGAGCAGGCGTCCGGTGACCGAGCGGCGCGCGTCGAAGACGTGCGCCGCGGCCTTCTTGACGTCGTCGACCGTTACGGCCTTGACCCGCTCGGGGAACTGCTGAATGTCGGCGACGGTGCGGCCCTGCGTGAGCACCCGGCCGTAAAGCCGCGCCGTGCCGGCCACGCTGTCGCGTCCGTAGATCGTTGCCGCCAACAGGTTCTGCTTGGCGCGTTGGAGTTCGTCCTCGGTGATGGCGCCGTCGCGGATCGCGGCAATGACGCGGTCCATCGCCGCTTCGGCCGCATCGAGGCTATGCCCTTGGGCTGGCGAGACCCAGACAAAGAAGCGGCCGAGGTCGAGGGAGGACCCGGAATAGGACGCGCCAGTGCCGGTGGCGATCTTGGCGTCGGCGACGAGCTCGCGGTAGAGCCGGCTGGTGCCGCCTCCGCCCAAGACATCGGCCAGCAAGAACAGCGGGATCGCGTGTTCTTGGGCGCCGGCGGTCGAACTCGGCGCCAGATACGAGCGCTGCACGCTCGGCTGGCCGACGCGGGTATCGCGATACTCGACCCGGCGCGACGCCAGTTGGGGCGGCTCCTGCGGCCGTGCCCGCTGCTCGACCGGCCCTGCCGGGATCGGGCCATAGTGTTTTTCCGCCAAGGCGCGCACAGTCGCGAGCGTCGCATCGCCCGCCACCACCAGGACCGCGTTATTCGGCCAGTAGTGGCGGTCGTAGAAACGCCGGAGGTCGGCCAGGGTGATGGCGCGTATCTCGTGTTCCCAGCCGATCACCGGGATGCGATAGGGATGGTGCAGGTACTGCGCCGCCGACATGTGCTCGCCCAGAAGCGCGCCCGGATCGGTGTCGGTGCGCTGACGTCGCTCTTCCAGGACCACCGCACGCTCGGACTCGAGCGCGGCCGGATCGAACACGAGGTTGCGCATACGATCGGCCTCGAGCTCCATCACCAGTTCGAGCCGGTCGCTCGCGACCGTCTGGTGGTAGCCCGTGACGTCGGGGGAGGTGAACGCGTTCTCGTTGCCGCCCTGACGCGCCACATTCTTGGAGAAGACGCCGGGTCCGAACTTGGCGGTCCCCTTGAACATCATGTGTTCGAGGAAATGGGCGACACCCGAGCGGCCGAGCGGATCGTCGGCGGCGCCGATCCGGTACCACAGCATGTGGGCGACGACCGGAGCGCGATGATCGGAGATCACGACGACCTCGAGCCCGTTCGCGAGCGTGAAGGTGTCCGCCGGGAAGGCACCGGCGGCCGACGCCGGTCGAGCGTCGACGGCCGCGCCGAGCAACAGGGCGAGCGCCGCCAGGGCGAGGCGGCGCAGCGGGCCGAGCGATCCTTCGGCGAGGGGCGATCCTGCGACTGTCATCGGCCGTTCCTTCCTGCAGCGCGGCGACCCGGCTGCCTCGGGCGAGCGGCGGATCGCTAGAAAATCCCTTCGAGCAGCGCGCGACGGCGCCGCTTGATCACCGGAATCTCGCCTGCCGTTGGCGCCTCGCCGGTTGCCGACGTCCGCCGCAGCCGCTCGGCCTCCTTGCGGGCGTCGACAATGTCGCCGACCACGTTGTCGCGGCGCCAGAAGATAAGCCGATCGACGAACGAGCGATCCCGTTCCTCGACGAGTAAGGTTTCGCGGTTAAGAACATCACGGATGGCGGGGTCGACTCCCGTCGCACGCGCCCGCGTCAACAACGCCTGTTCGCCCGTCGAGCCGCCGGCCGGCCGCGCAGTTGCCGGTGGCCGGCGCGCGGTATCGCCGATCAGCGCGCTCCGGGCCTTCTTGGCGGCATCGGCCTCTTCGGCGGCCTCGCTCCCGGTACGCGGCGGGCGCAAGCTGAAATTCGGCGGGATCACCAGCGGCGGCTTGCGGACGACCGTGAATTCGTCCGGCGGCTTGCGGACCAGGCCCAAATTCTCGCGCACGCCCGAACAGCCGCCGAGCGCGACGAGCGCCAGAAAGGCGACCGCGATCGTCACGACCGTTTGCTGCAGCTGTGCCATGAGCCTACGTCGATCCCTATATTAACGCCGATACCCGGCCGATTGTTCCCAGCTCAGGTTCCGGCCACACGAGTCAGGTTTTAGTGCGTTCGGCCGGGCCAAACAAGCTGATGCCAATCAGAAGCCCGACCCCGACCGAGATCGCGGCGTCGGCGGCGTTGAAGGCGAACCAGTGGTAGCCGGCGGCGTGAAAGTCGAGGAAATCCACGACGGCGCCGCGGAAAATCCGATCGAGGATGTTGCCGATGGCGCCACCGAGGACGGCCCCGACCGCTGCGGCGACCCACCGGGTCTCGGCGCGGACGATCCAGACCACGAGCAACGCCGCAATCGCCAGGCCAAGCCCGCCGAAAAGCCACGGCCCCCAGTAGTCGTCGACCCGGAACAGACCGAAACTGATGCCCCGATTCTTAACGTAGACCAAGTTAAAGAACGAGGTCACGTTCAGACCGCGGCCAGGCTCGACCAGGAGATCGACGATCCACGCCTTGGACGCCTGATCGAGAACGGCGATCGCAGCCGCGAGCGCGAAGCCCAGCCGACTCATCGCCCGTGCTGACGGACCGCGTCGGCGCAGCGGCCGCAGACGCCGGGGTAGGCCGGATCGCGGCCGACGTCGGGCAGCACCTGCCAGCAGCGCTCGCACTTGGCGCCGTCGGCGAGGCCAGGCACCACCCCGACCCCAGCGACGTCGGTGAGCGCGAAGGCGCCGGCCGGCGGCGCGCCGACGGTGACAGTGGCGGCCGACGTGATGGCGATCTCGGCAACGTCGACCCCGGTGAGCGCCGCGCGATACTCCTCGGCGACATAGACGGTCGGGTGCGCCTGCAGGCTCGACCCGATCCGCTTGGCCTGGCGCTCTGCTTCGAGCGCGCCGGTGATGACGCGCCGCACCCGCCACACCTGATCCCACTTGGCGGCGAGCCGATCATCGCGCCAAGCGGCAGGGATCTCCGGAAACTGGCGGAGGTGAACGCTCTCCCCTGCGCCCGCAAACCGCGTGAGCCAAGCCTCTTCGGCGGTGAAGCTGAGGATCGGCGCGAGCCACGCGGTCAAGGCGTCGAAGACCTGGTCCAACACCGTGCGCGCGGCGCGGCGGCGGACCGAGCTCTTGGCATCGCAATAAAGGACGTCCTTGCGGATGTCGAAAAACAGCGCCGAGAGCTCGAGGACGCAGAAATTCTGCAGCGCACCATAGAGCGCACGGAAGTCGTAATCGGCGACGCACTGCCGCACCTGCCGGTCGAGCTGATACAGCCGATGGTGGATCCAACGCTCGAGCTCGGGCATTTGCTCGTGCGCCAAGCGTTCGGCCTCGTCGAACTCGGCGAGGTTGCCAAGCAGATAGCGGAACGTGTTGCGTAGCTTGCGGTAACTGTCGACCAGGCCGTTGATGATGTCGGGCCCGATGCGGAGATCGTCGGAATAATCGGAACTCGCGACCCACAGCCGCAGGATTTCAGCGCCGTGCCGGCTGACGATTTCCTGCGGCGCGACCACGTTGCCCAGCGACTTCGACATCTTGCGGCCCTCGCCATCGAGCGCGAAACCGTGGGTCAGGACCGCCTCGTAGGGCGCGGTACCACGGGTGCCGCACGCCTCCAACAGCGAGGAATGGAACCAGCCGCGATGCTGATCCGACCCTTCGAGGTAGAGCGAAGCCGGCCACTTCAGGTCCGGGCGCTGCTCGAGCACGAAAGCGTGGGTCGAGCCCGAATCGAACCAGACGTCGACGATGTCGTCGACTTTCTCGAAATCGGCGACGTTGTAGTCGTTGCCGAGAAACGCAGCGCCGTCGCTCTCGAACCAGACGTCGGCGCCGCCTTGCTTGACCGCGGCGACGATGCGTTCGTTGACGCGCGGGTCGAGCAGCGGCTCGCCGGTCGCCTTGGCGACGAACACCGTGATCGGTACGCCCCACGCGCGTTGGCGCGAGACCACCCATTCGGGCCGATCCTTGATCATGCCGTGGATGCGATTGCGGCCCGAAACCGGCACCCAGCGCACCCGCTCGATCGCCGCCAGCGCCTTGGCGCGGAGATCGTTCCGGTCCATGGCGATGAACCACTGCGGCGTAGTGCGGAAAATGAGCGGTGCCTTCGAGCGCCACGAATGCGGGTAACTGTGACGAATCTTGGCGCGCGCGAACAAGGCGCCGGCCGTGCGCATGGCCTCGGCGACGTCGTTGTCGACCTTGAACACGTGCTTGCCGGCAAAGAGCGGCACCTGGGCGTCGTAGATGCCGTCGTCGCCCACGGTTTGCGGCACCTCGATCCCGTGCTGGCGCCCGAGCTCGAAGTCGTCTGCGCCGTGGCCGGGCGCGATGTGGACGAAGCCGGTGCCCTGCTCCATGTCGACGAAATCGGCGCCCCACACCTTGACGTCGAAGTCGTAACCCTGACCCCGCAACGGGTGCGCGCAGGTCGTACCGACGAGCGACTGGCCTGCGATTTCCGCCACGACCTCATAGCGCTCGACCTTGGCCTCGGCCATCACCGCCGCGAGCAGCGGCTTGGCGAGGATCACCTGATCGCCGGCCGCAGCGAGCGACTTCTCGCCGAGCTGGGCGACCTTCACCCGGACGTAGGTCGCGTCCGGCTTGACCGCGATCGCGCGGTTGCCGGGAAGCGTCCACGGCGTCGTCGTCCAGATCAGGATCGCGGCGCCCGCTGCCGGCCCGGTCGGATCGAGGACCGGGAAGCGGATCGTCACCGTGGTCGAGGTGTGATCCATGTACTCGATCTCGGCCTCGGCGAGCGCGGTTTTTTCGACCACCGACCACATCACCGGCTTGGCGCCCTTGTAGAGCGAGCCGCTCATCAGGAACTTGCAGATCTCGGCGACGATCTGCGCCTCGGCGGCGTAGTCCATGGTCGTGTAGGGATGGTCCCAATCGCCGGCGACGCCCAGGCGCACGAACTCCTCGCGCTGAATGTCGATCCACTTCTTGGCGAATTCGCGGCACTCGCGGCGGAATTCACCGGTTGGGACGTCGTCCTTGTTGCGCCCGGCGTCGCGGTAGGCCTGCTCGATCTGCCACTCGATCGGTAACCCGTGGCAGTCCCAGCCGGGGACGTAGTTTGCGTCCTTGCCGGTCATCTGCTGCGAGCGGTTGACGATGTCTTTCAGGATCTTGTTGAGCGCGTGGCCGATGTGGAGGTGGCCATTGGCGTAGGGCGGGCCGTCATGGAGGATGAACTTCTCGCGGCCCTTGGCGGCGGCCCGGAGTTTCCCCCACAGGTCCATTGCATGCCAGCGCGCCAGCAACTCGGGCTCCTGCTTGGGCAGGCCCGCCTTCATCGGGAACGCGGTCTTGGGCAGAAAGACGGTGGATTTATAGTCGACGGTCATGGCGAGACGCTTTCGCTAGCGGAACGGGGAACGCGCACCGACACCCGGCCCTTAGGCAAGGGCCGGGGCGGTAATTCGGATCGCGTTGACGTTCGCTATCGCTCGCTGCCGTGGCATGGGCGATTTTGTAGCAAGCACCTCCGGCCGTGTCGAGCCCGAGGGGTCACGCCGTCGGTGTGTTGTCGGCGAAAAAGCGATCGCCCTCGCGGTGGCGCGCGAGCAACGTTCGCGCCGCCGCGCAATCCGCGGCGATCTGGCGCTTGAGCGCATCGACATCGGTGAAGGTGCGGTCGGGCCGGACGAAGTCGACCAGCGCAGCCCGAAGGTGGCGGCCGTAAAGATCGCGATCGAACGCGAACAGGTGCACCTCGAGCAGGACTTCGGTACCGGCGAAGGTCGGACGCGGGCCGAGGTAGGCGACGCCGTCGTGCCAGCGAAGGTCGGCGCCGCGGCCCAAGCCGACCCGGACCGCATAGATGCCGAGCGCCGGCTGCAGGAATTTGGCGAGCTTTACGTTCGCCGTCGGGAAGCCGAGCGCGCGGCCGCGGGCATCGCCGTGGCGGACATGGCCGTCGATCTCCCAGTAGCGGCCGAGTTCGGCGGTCGCGGCCGCGACCTTGCCTTGACCGAGAAAATCGCGCACCCGACTGGCGGCGAACGGCTCGCCGCCGTCCGATTGCGGACTCACCACGGTGACGCCGAACCCGTGCGCGCGGCCAAGGAGCCCCAACATCTCGGGATCGCCCATGCGGCGATGGCCGAAGGCGAAGTCGTAGCCGACGACGACGTGGTGCGCGGCGAGCG
>CAMDOQ010000062.1 GCA_945903685.1 Rhizobium sp. Q54 | reverse complement strand
GCACTGCGCGCCCACAAGCTGTTCGCGCGCGACGTCGACTACATCGTCAAGGACGATCGCGTCATCATCATCGACGAATTCACCGGCCGCATGATGGAGGGCCGTCGCTACTCCGACGGCCTGCACCAGGCGCTAGAAGCCAAGGAAGGCGTCACCGTCCAGCAGGAAAACCAGACGCTGGCGACCATCACCTTCCAGAACTATTTCCGCGGCTACGCCAAGCTTGCCGGCATGACCGGCACCGCCGCGACCGAAGCCGCCGAGTTCTCCGATATCTACAAGCTCGAAGTAGTCGAAATCCCGACCAACCTGCCGATGATCCGCAAGGACGAGGACGACGAGGTCTACCGCACCGGCAAGGAAAAGTACGACGCGGTCGTGCAGCTGATCGAGGACTGCCACGCGCGCGGCCAGCCGGCGCTGGTCGGCACCGTCAGTATCGAGAAGTCGGAGCACATTTCAGAGCTGCTGAAGAAGAAAAATGTGCCGCACTCGGTGCTGAACGCGCGCTACCACGAGCAGGAAGCGGCGATCATCGCCCAGGCCGGCCGCTTCGGTGCCGTCACGATCGCCACCAACATGGCCGGGCGCGGCACCGACATCCAGTTGGGCGGCAACCGCGAGATGCGGGCGCGCCAGGAAACGCCGGCCGACGCCCAGCCCGAACAACACGCCGCGGTCATCGAGCGCATCGCGGCCGAAGTCGCGGCCGAGAAGAAGAAAGTACTCGAGGCCGGCGGGCTCTACGTGATCGGCACCGAGCGCCACGAAAGCCGCCGCATCGACAACCAGCTCCGCGGCCGCTCCGGCCGCCAGGGCGATCCCGGCGGCTCCAAATTCTTCGTCTCGCTCGAGGATGACCTGATGCGCATTTTCGGTTCCGAGCGCATGGACGGCGTGCTGCGCCGGTTGGGCCTCCAGGAAGGCGAGGCGATCATCCACTCCTGGATCAACAAGGCGCTGGAAAAGGCGCAGCAAAAGGTCGAGGCCCGCAACTTCGACATCCGTAAGAACCTGCTCCGCTTCGACGACGTCATGAACGACCAGCGCAAGGTCATCTACGATCAGCGCAAGGAGATCATGAGTGCGACCGACATCTCGGACACGATCAAGGACATGCGCGCCGAGGTGATCGCCAACCTGGTCGCCAAGTTCGTACCCGAGCAGGCCTATGCGGAGCAGTGGAACCTCGACAGCCTCGAGGTCGAGATCGCTCGAATCTTCCACCTCGACCTGCCGGTCGCGCAGTGGGGCAAGGAAGAAGGCATCGCCGACCAGGAAATTCGCGAGCGCATCGAGAGCGCGGTCGAGCGCCGAATGGCGGAGAAGGCGGCCAACTACGGCGCCGATCTCTGGCGCATGGTCGAAAAAAGCCTGCTCTTGCAGATCCTCGACCAGCAATGGAAGGAGCACCTGCTCAACCTCGACCACCTGCGCCAGGGCATCGGTCTGCGCGCGTACGCCCAGCGCGACCCGCTGAACGAGTACAAGCGCGAAGCGTTCGACATGTTCGAGACCATGCTCGGTTCGCTGCGCGAGCAGGTGACGACGATCCTCGCGCACATCGAACTGCAGGTGTCGCCGCAGGCCGATCCGGCGTTGCCCAAGCCGGCCGCACCGACGATGCGCGAGGTCCATCCCGACCCGCAGACCGGCGCCAACGAGATGGCCGACGATCGACCCGCCGTCGCCACTACGGTCACGCGCAAGGCCGGCAAGGTCGATCCGGCCGACCCCGCGACTTGGGGCCGGGTATCGCGCAATGCGGCATGCCCGTGCGGATCGGGCAAGAAGTACAAGCACTGCCACGGCCGCACCGCCTAGTGCCCGAACTCGCAGTTCCGAGATACGCCCTCATGGTTCGACACGCTCACCATGGGGGATTTCTAAGCCTCATCCTGAGCTCGTCGAAGGATGAGGCCCAGTCACGAACCTAGATAATGGGTACGCTAGGCGGACCATGATCGGCTTCGTGCGCGTCATCGCCCTCGTCACGTTAACCGGGGTGCCGGCCGGCGCGAGCGCTGCCGACAACTGCCTGCCCCCGGCGGTCGCGGCCCAGGCGCAGCGGAGCGAAACCGAGTGCCGCACGCTCGCGATCGGCGACTACCAGCGCACCTACCGACTGTTCGCGGCCAAACGCGCCGACCGCGCCCCGCGCGCCGTCATCCTCGTGCTGCACGGCGGCTCGAGTTCGGGCATCGGTACTGAGTGGCTCACCTTGGGTCGTTTCCACGATGTCGGCCGCCGCGAGGGCGCGCTCATCGTCTACCCGGACGGCTTTCGCAACCAGTGGAACGACGGCCGCCGGGACACCGCGATCGAAGCGCACCGGCTCGGTATCGACGATGTCGGTTTCCTGACCGCGCTCGTCGATGCGCTCGCGGCCGAGTTCCCGGTCGATCCGGGTCGCGTGTTCGCGGCCGGCATCTCGAACGGCGGCATGATGGCGCTCCGGCTAGCCTGCGAGCGCGCCGAGCGGTTTGCCGCGATCGCCGTCGTCGTCGCCGCCTTTCCGGCCGATCTCGACTGCGAGCCGCGCCGCGCCGTCGCCGCGATCGTGATCGCCGGCACCGAGGACCCGCTGGTGCCCTACGGTGGCGGTTCAATCCGCGTGCTCGGACGCGAGCGCGGCGCGGTCCGCTCGGTGCAGGCGACGGTCGGGTTCTGGGTCCAGCACAATGAATGCCAGGAGCCGCCGGCAGCAGTCGAGTTCGCCGATCTCGACGCCGACGACGGCACCGAGCTTCTTCATTCGCGCTGGGCGCCGTGCCGCGATGGCGTCACGGTTTCGTTCTACGCCATCAAAGGCGGCGGCCATTTGTGGCCGGGCGGGCGGATCTACGCCGGCGAGCGCCTGATCGGGCGTGCCTCGCGCGAGCTCGACGCGACCAAAACGATCGTCACGTTCTTCGCCGCCCACGCTCGCCCGGCGTCGGGGCGCTAGCCGGCGCGGCGTTGGCCAGCGGATGCTTGGCGATCAGCGCTCGCATCCGCTCCTCGAGCACATGGGTATAGATCTCGGTGGTCGAGATATCGGCGTGACCCAGCATCTGCTGTACAACGCGAAGATCAGCGCCATGGGCGAGCAGGTGGCTCGCGAATGCGTGTCGGAGCACGTGCGGCGAGACCTTGGCTGGGCGCAGGCCGGCAGCGGCTGCGACTTGCTTGATCAGCTGAAACAGCCGCTGGCGCGTCAAGTGGCCCAGGCGCCCACGCGAAGGGAACAGCCACGTCGACGCGCGCGGCGCCGCGCCCTCCTCGGTTTTGGGCAAGAACGCGACACGAACGGCGAGATACAACGCGAGCGAGGCACGCGCCTCGCTCCCTAACGGGACCATCCGCTCCTTCGCCCCCTTGCCGCGGACGATCAGGAACGGCTGCTCGGTGCGGACGGCGGCGAGCGGGAGCGCCACCAGTTCCGACGCCCGCAAGCCGGTCGCGTAAAGAAGATCGAGCAGGGCTTTGAGCCGGACGCCTTCCGCACCCGCTGCACTCGGCAGCGCCCGCGCCGCGGCGAGTAAGGCATCAACCTCGGCCTCGCTCAATATTTTCGGCAGCGGCCGCCGCCGTTTCGGGCTGTCGAGCGCGGCGGTCGGATCATCGGCCCGGCGACCGTCGGCGTAGAGGAAGCGGAAGAACTGCCGGAGCGCCGACAGTTTGCGCGCGGCGGTCGCGGGCGCGTGACCGCGCTCTTCGAGGCGCTCGAGGTAGTCGGCGATAAACGGGCGATCGAGGTCGGCGAGCGCGCGCCCGCGCTCGGCGGCGAGCGTCGCTACTTCGGTCAAATCGCGGCGGTAGGCTTCGAGCGTTGCCCGCGCCGCGCCGCGTTCGGCCGCCATCAATTCGAGAAACGCTTCGAGGTGTCGATCCGCACTCGCGGCGCCGGCCGGAGCAATGACGCGTCGACGCCTCAAATCATATTGCGCGCGACCATCGCTTCAAAGGCGATCGCACGCGCGTCCTGCTCCAACCCGACCGCGCGCAAGGCACGGACGATTTCGCCGAGTGCGATCGGGTCCGCCGATTTGAGCCCATCGCTGCCGAGCGTCAGGAGCGCGAGCAGAACGGTCGCTCCGACATCCTTGGCGGCAGCGGCAGCACGCAACCGGGCGATCAGGTGCGCCGCGGGCACCAACGCCGTGTACGCGAACGGGGCCGCAAACAGCGGTTCCCACGCCGCGGCCGGCACCGCCAGCCCGACCGCCTCGAACAGCGTAAACACGACGATCGCTTCGCGCTGCTGATCGGACGCCGAGGTCTGGAGTTCTTTGAGCGCGCTCGCCCATAACGCGAGCGGCGCTCCATCCCACTTTTCGGCGAGCTTGGCGTCGCGCACGAACGCCGACGGCAGCAGCTTGAGAACCGCAGCAGCGGCGTCGGGCGACGCGGCGTTGGTGTTCTTCTGCACCATCGCAAACCACTGGCGGCCAAGATCGACTTCGCCGGCGAGGTAGAGCGCTGGTGCGATCTGGGCCGCAAACCACGCCAGCTCGAGTACCGGCGCGACCGCCTTCATGGCGGGAATATTGACGGCGGCAGCGACCGCGAGCAGATCGCGCTCGCGGGCGAGCTTGAAAGCGACCGCCAGCGCCTCGGCGCGGGCGAGCGGAACTTCTTGGATCGATCCGACCTGGAACAAGAGCGCGGCGGCGCGCTGTGGCGTCAACTTCTTGGCGACGTTCGGCGCATCGGCGAGCTCTTCAGGGGTGAAGATGACGCTCTTGTATATTTCGGCAAGCGCCGCCGGCTTGAGAGCGCCGAGCGCGACCGCGCGTTCGGCCGCCACCAGCCGCACGTCCAGGTCGGCACCGACCGAGCGCGCGATCGCCGCCAGCACCGCCGGCGCCGCCCCGCCCAGCGCGTCGACCGCGAGCTTTTGTTTGGTCGCCTGCAGCATCGCAAAATGTAGCGCGGTCAGCCCGACGATCGCTTCGACCTTGGCGTTGCGATCACCGGCCAGGGCTTTCAGCATCGCGGCATAGGGTGCGTCCTCTTTGTCGCCGGCATCGCGCATGAGTTGGGCTGCAAACGCGGCCTGGGCATGATCGCCGGCTAGCGCCTTGCAGAAACCGAGGCCCTTCAGCCAATAGGTCTCCCGCGCGTCGGCCACGGCCGCATTCTGAAATTCGCCGCAGGCGTTTCCGGTGTCGCCGGCGAGGAGCAGGCTGTCGACGCGGCTGCGGAGCAGGATGCGGTCGGTGGCTTGCGGCGGCGCGACCTTGAGCAGTTGCTGCACGTCCTCGGCTTCTCCGGCGGCGAACAAGCGTTCGATCCGTAGACTGAGCAGGCTGACCGGTCCGGGCAAACCTTCGGGCACGCGCGCGGTCGAAACCAGGAGCCGGCGGGCGAGCGAACGCATCGTCGGCGAGTCGGTCGGTAACGGCAAGCGCGGCAGCAGCGTTTCGACCAGGCCGCGGCTGATGCCGCGCCACATGTCGAGGCCAAAGCCACCTTCGCTTTCTTCGATCAGCCCGATCGCCGACGGGTCGACGGTACCCAGCCGCTCGACCTGAACCGCTTCGCCGTCAGCGGTCTTGGCCGGTTGCTCGCGGACCGGCTCCTTTGCTGCCGGCGGCTGAATCAGCGGGACCGGCTTGCCGACCTCCGAACTTTGCGCCCACACCGGCATCGACGCGAGCGCGACCAGCGGGACGACGAGCGCGGCGATGAAGCGTAACTTCTTGCCGCGGACGCGGGCAAGGTCACTTGGCAAAGCGGTCATTGGCAATCACTTTTTCGACGCGCGCGGCCGGCGGCGGGATATCCCAGGTCGCAAGAAACGCGACGCCGCCCGCGACAACGACTGCGAGCAGCGCGACGACGATAATGAACGGCTTGATCATGACAGGGGCAATGGCGTTGAGGTCGGAATCGGCGGTCGGCACCACCGATTTCAAAGCTATGCTAGACTTCGATTATGGCAATGTTTGGACAGTCTACCGGGTGGTCCGCCGCCTTTCAACAAGGCGCGGGCGGAGCGGCATGACCGCCGCCGGCGAACTTAGAGCGCCGGCGACCAAGACGATGCTGCAACGCACCATCGTTCTGGTCGGCCTAATGGGAGCGGGGAAGAGCTCGATCGGACGCCGGTTGGCGACCCGGCTGCACGCCGATTTCGTCGACGCCGACAGCGCGATCGAGCAAGCCGCCGGGAGCTCGATTGCCGATATCTTCGCCGAGCACGGCGAGGCCGCGTTTCGCGAGGGCGAGCGCAAGGTCGTGGCGCGGTTGCTGGATGGCCCCCCGCATGTGCTCGCGACCGGCGGCGGCGCCTTCATGGATCCGGCAACGCGCGCGCGCGTCCGGGCGAGCGCTCTCTCGATCTGGCTGCGCGCCGACCTCGACGTCCTGCTGCGCCGCGTCCAGCGGCGGAACGACCGGCCGCTGCTCAAAGAGGGCGACCCGCGCGAGGTCATGACGCGGTTGATCGCCGAGCGCTACCCGATCTACGCCGAGGCCGACCTGACCGTCGACACTACCGACGCGCCGCACGTGGTCGTCGTCGACGACATCGTGCGCCGGATCGCGGCGCGCGCCGACGCCAACGACATCGTCCTCGGCCTCAGGGCCGAAGAGGTCGCGGCGATCTAACGTGATTCGTAAGCGATGAACCCTAGTCGCGGGTCGCCCAGCCCTGCCGCCGAGCGCGTGCCGGTCCCGCTCGGACCGCGCAGCTACGACATCGTGGTCGGGCCCGGGCTGCTCGCGGCCGTGGGTCCGTTGATCGCGCCGCTGCTCAAACGACCGCGGCTCATCGTCGTTACCGATCGCACGGTAGCACGTCACCACCTGCCGACGCTCGCCGCCGCGCTTGACGCGGCCAACATCGAGCATCGCGCGATCGTGCTCGCGCCCGGCGAAAGCACCAAGGACTTCGCCCACCTCGAAGAGTTGACCGGGCTCATGCTCGACGCCGAGGTCGAGCGCAGCGACTGCGTGCTGGCGCTCGGCGGCGGCGTGGTCGGCGACCTGGCCGGGTTCGCGGCCAGCGTGCTCCGGCGCGGGGTCGACATCGTCCAGGTGCCGACGACGTTGCTCGCGCAGGTCGACAGCGCGATCGGCGGCAAGACCGGCATCAACACCCAGCACGGCAAGAACTTGATCGGCGCCTTCCATCAGCCGCGCCTGGTGCTCGCCGATACCGGCGTACTCGACACCCTTCCCCCGCGCGAACTCAAGGCGGGTTACGCCGAAATCGTCAAATACGGCCTGCTCGGCGACCGCCCGTTCTTCGAATGGCTCGAGCGCGAAGGCGTCGCGGTTCTTGCCGGCGACGGTGCCGCGCGCCGCCGGGCAATCGCACAAGCATGCCGGGCCAAGGCGGCGATCGTCGCCGAGGACGAGCGCGAGACCGGCGAACGCCGCGCCCTCCTCAACCTCGGCCACACCTTCGCCCACGCGCTCGAAGCCGAGTCCGGGTACGGCGCGCGCCTCTTGCACGGCGAAGCGGTCGCGGTCGGTCTGGTGATGGCGTTCGATCTCTCGGTCGAGCTCGGGCTCTGTCCGGTCACGGCGCGCGAGCGCGTGCGGCACCACCTGGCGCAGGTCGGTCTCCCGACCACGCCGGCGGAAGCCGGCTTTCCCGGGCTCGATCGCGACCGTTTGGTCGCCCGCATGCGCCAGGACAAGAAAGTCAAGAACGGACATCTGACGTTCGTCCTGGTTCGCGACATCGGCCACGCCTTCGTCGAGCGCGCGGTTTCTCCCGCTGCCTTGGGCCGCGTACTCGAACGCGCGACCGCGGCCGCCTGACTTCGCTATGGATCCCAATATCACCGTCTCGATCGTCGCGATCATCGTGTTGCTGGTGATCTCGGCCGGCATGTCCGGATCGGAGACCGCGCTCACCGCGGCGTCGCGTGCGCGCATCCACCACCTCGCGCGCGGCGGCAACCGGCGGGCGCGGATCGTCAACTGGCTGCTCGACCGGCGCGAGCAGCTGATCAGCGCCGTGCTGCTCGGCAACAATATCGTCAACATCCTCGCCTCCTCGCTCGCGACCAGCGTCCTCATCAATCTGTTCGGCCAGGCCGGCGTCGCCTACGCCACCGCCATCATGACGGTGCTGATCGTCGCGTTCGGCGAAGTGCTGCCCAAGACCTACGCGATCCGCAGCGCCGATCGCGTCGCGCTGGCGGTGGCGCCGGCGCTGCGTGTCGTCTACTGGGTGCTGGCGCCGCTGGCGGCGCTGGTCTTGATCCCGGTGCGGCTGACGCTCCGGCTGCTGAGCCGCGGCCGCCCGGTGACGCTGGTATCGCCGGTCGACGAGATCCGCGGCGCCGTCTATCTGCACGCCGCCACCGGCGCCATCTACAAACACGACCGCAACATGATCGAGAGCATTCTCGAACTGTCCGAGGTCGAGGTCGGCGACGTCATGGTTCATCGCACCAACATGGTGACGATCGATATCGACGAGCCCTCGGACAGGATCATCGCCGAGCTGATGGCGTGCCCCTATTCGCGGGTGCCGATGTGGAAGGACAATCCCGACAACGTCGTCGGCGTGCTCCACGTCAAGGATGTGCTGCGGGCGATCCAAGCCGCGGGCGGCGATGCCGCCAAGGTTAACGTCCGCGACCTGATCGTAGCGCCGTGGTTCGTGCCCGAGACCACGACGCTTCGCGAGCAGATGAACGCCTTTCGCCGCCGCCATCAGTATCTCGCGATCGTGGTCGACGAATACGGCAGCCTGCAGGGGCTGGTGTCGCTGGCCGATATTCTCGAAGAGATCGTCGGCGACCTCGCCGCTGAGCCGGAACGGCGCGCCGAACCCGCGGTGCGCCGGCTGCCCGACGGGCGCTATATCGTGTCCGGCACTGCGGCGGTGCGTGATCTCAACCGTGACCTCGAGTGGAATCTGCCCGAAGAAGACGCCGCGACGATCGCCGGTCTCGTCATCCACGCGGCCGAGGAACTGCCCGAGGTCGGGCAGTCCTACAAAATCGGCAGCTTCGGGTTCGAGGTGTTGCGTCGGAGTCAGAACCAGATCATTTCGCTCCGGGTGACGCCGCCGGCGGCCGGCGAGCCATCGGCACCACCATGACCACGGCCGCGCGCTAAGTCGCATGTGGTTCGACCTCGCGGCCATCATCGCGCCGCTCTTTATCTGCGCCGGTCTTGGGGTGGTATGGGCGCGCCTCGACTGGCCCTTCGATACCCAGATGATCACGCCGATCACGATGAACGTGGCGGTGCCGTGCCTGATCTTCGCGGCGGTTTCGACGCTCACGGTCGACCCGCGCACGTTTGGCGAACTCACCGCCGCCGTGGTAACGGCGATGGCGTGCTTTCTCGCGCTCGGCGCCGCCGCGCTTAAAATCGCCAAGCTGCCGGTGCGCACCTTCCTACCGGCGCTGTCCTTTCCCAACGTCGGCAACATGGGTCTGCCGCTCGCCTTGTTCGCGTTCGGCGACGTCGGCTTGGCGCTGGCGATGGCGTGGTACGTGGTCGCGGGCTTAGGCCACTTCACCGTCGGCATCTGGATCGCGAGCGGCAGCGGCTCGCCGACGGTGCTGTTCAAGACCCCGATCGTCTACGCGTTGGCGGCCGCGCTCGGCTTCATGCTGACCGGTACCACGCCGCCTCGTTGGCTCCTGAACACGGTCAAGCTCCTGGGCGACATGGGCATCCCGCTGATGCTGCTGGCGCTTGGGGTGTCGCTCGCGCGCCTGCGCATCGTCGGGCTCAAGCGCACGATCGGCGTCGCCGTGCTTCGCCTCGGCATGGGCTTCGCGGTCGGCTTCGGCGTCGCCGAACTTTACGGCCTCAACGGAATCGCGCGCGGCATCCTGATCATGGGGGCGTCGATGCCGGTCGCAGTCTTCAACTATATGATGGCCGAGCGTTATGGCCGCAGCCCGGCTGAAGTGGCGAGCGTCGTCGTGGTCTCGACTGCACTCGCGTTCCTGTTGCTGCCTCTGCTGCTGCTTTACCTGTTGCCGCTTCGCGGCTAGGCCTGTTGCCGCTTCGCGGCTAGGCCTGTTGCCGCTTCGCGGCTAGGCCGGCGGCCGCTTCGCGGCTAGCGCCGCTTCTTCTTCGGGCGTGAGCGTCGTCATCGCCAGGGCGTGGACCCCGCCGGCGATCTCGTCGGTGAGCGCCCGATAGACCAGCCGCTGCCGCTCGACCCGCGGCTTGCCGACGAACGCCGCGGCAACAACGTGGACCCGGAAGTGGGTCTCGCCGCCGGGCCGCGCGCCGGCGTGCCCGGCGTGGAGATGCGACTCATCGACGATATCGAGGGCCGCCGGGGCAAGGGCTGCCGTGAGCTTGGCGCGGATCGCGTTTTGGACACGCATCGCTCCCGGTTACCCTCACCCGGCGCCGCCGTCAACGTCAGCGCCGCATGTCGGTCGGCCGCATCGGCCCGAGCTCTACCCGGGGCGAAGTCAGCCGCGCGCAGTAGTAGGGGCCCATCGCCGAGAGTCCGAGCCAGGCCGGGTCAAGCGTGCCGGCGCGGATCACGGCCGCCGCCGCTGCCCCGAAGCACACCTCCTTGCACCGCCGCTCGCGCGACCAGTCGATGAACCGGAGCATCAGCCGCGCTGCGGCTAAATAGCCCTCGAGTTCGGGTCGCACGAAGATCGCGACGTCGTTCGCCAGCCACGCGGCGTCACCATTGCGGTGGCGGTAGCCGACGAAGAACCCGAGCATGTTCTTGCGTCGACGCTCGCGCGCCTCGGCCAGGCTCGCCGGCCACGTCTCGTACTCCGCCGTCGCTGCCTTCTCGGCCACGAGGACGGCGTAGTTGCGTGACGCCAGCCAGCCTTGCGCCAGCCGACCGATCCGGTCCGGCCCACACGGCAGCCTATCGACCCGTTCCGTGCCGTTCAGTTCTCGACCGAGGCTAACGCCTACGTCGATATCCAAGAACTCTGCTTTGCGAACTACGATATTATTCATCGGCGTGTTCCTTACCCGTCTCCGGCGCGGTTTAAGCGCTATCTCGTCTCGACTTCCCGCTTTGACTAGGGCCATGGCTCCCACCTCTTTTTGTTTAACTAACGATTTTCTGTTAAGGTTCATATGGTGATGGTTTGTACCTATATCAATATAAAATCGTTACCTTGTAAAAAGACGAGGAGTTGCCTATAGTTAGGTCATGTTAACAGCCGGCCAGTGCCGGGCGGCCCGGGCCTTCCTCAAGTGGACGTTGCCCGAACTCGCCCACGTCTCGATGGTGAGCGTCTCGACGATCAATGCGTTCGAGCTCGAACACCGCCAGCCGATCCGCGCCAATTTGTCGGCGCTGCAGCGCGCGTTCGAAGCGGTTGGGGTCGAATTCATCGAGGACGACGGCGTTCGGCTGCGGCCGAATACCCCGCGCTCCGCGCCGGCGGCAGCGTAGGACGGCGCGGCCGGCGTGCGCTTGCCAGCCGAAAAGCCACCACCCATAATCCAGCCGTGCGATATTTCGGATTCAGCGAGCTCAACTGGGATTTTGACGAGCCGATCGCGACCACGCGGCAGTGCGAGCATCCCGGGTGCGACCGTTCGGGCGAGTTCCGGGCGCCGAAGTCGCCCCGCGAACAGAGCGGCCACTATTGGTTTTGTCTCGATCACGTGCGCGCCTATAACGCGTCGTGGGACTTTTTCGCCGGCATGGACCAGGGCGAGATCGAAGCGTTCCAGCGCGACGACGTCACCTGGCACCGGCCGACCTGGCGGCTCGGCGTCAACACCAAGGGCGGCGGTCCGTTCGGCGGCGCTTACCGCGACCCGCTCGGTGTGTACGCCGACGAGCCGTCGGCCAAGCCCGAATCCCGGGCCAAACCACCGCGGTGGCGGAGCGGCCCCGAGCGGCGCGCACTCGAGCAGCTCGAGCTCGATGGCCACGCGACCTCGGCCGACATCAAGGTTCGCTACAAGGAACTCGTGAAGCGCTACCACCCCGATGCCAACGGCGGTTCCAAGGACGCCGAAGAGAGGCTAAAAGCTATCAATCAAGCCTATTCGCTGCTCCGTAAGCGCGCGGTGCCGGCGCCGTGAGCCGCGCCGCACCCGTTCGACTGCCCGCATTCAACCCGATTTAAGGTGATTCGATGACCGCCCCCTCGGCGCTGTCCACTGCCCAGGTGACCGCCCTCCCCGACATCAAGGTGTCGGTGCGCCAGATGTTCGGGATCGACAGCGATCTCGAAGTGCCCGGCTATTCGCAGCCGAGCCAACACGTCCCCGACGTCGACGACGCCTACCGGTTCGATCGCGAAACCACCCTCGCCATCCTGGCGGGCTTCGCCTACAACCGCCGCGTTTTGATCCAGGGCTATCACGGCACCGGCAAGTCGACCCACATCGAGCAGGTCGCGGCGCGGCTCAA
>CAMDOQ010000061.1 GCA_945903685.1 Rhizobium sp. Q54 | reverse complement strand
CGCTGGTGAAAATGACCTGGGCGGGGTCGACGTTGACCGCGGCCGCGATCCGTTCGCGCGCGCTTTCGAGCGCTCGCCGCGCCAAGCGGCCGGCACCGTGGACCGAGGACGGGTTGCCCCCGGCGCCGAACGCGTCCGCCATCGCCGCGATCGCCTCCGGCCGGACCGGCGCGGTCGCGTTGTAGTCGAGATAGGTGAGCAGTTCGGTCACGGGTTCGTTCAGGCGGCGCCGACGCGGGGCTCGAACAGGTCGCGGTGGATCGCGCCGCTCCGTCCTAGAATGCGGCGCTCGATCACGTCGGCAAGCGTTACCGAGCTCAGGAACAGGTGAATCTGGTTACCGAGCTCTTCCCATAAATCGTGGGTGATGCAGCGACCCTGATCGCCGACGCAGCCCGAAGGCGATCCAGCGATACAGCGGGTCTGCTTCAAGGGTTCGTCGACCGCGCGCACGATATCGGAGACTCGCGTTTCCGTGGCAATGCGGCCGAGAACGTAGCCGCCGCCGGGCCCGCGCACGCTGCGCACGATGCCGTGGCGGCGGAGCTTGGCAAATAGTTGTTCGAGATAAGACACCGAAATGTCCTGACGGTCGGATATTTCGGCGAGCGAGACCGGCCCCCCGACGCTGTGCTGCGCGAGATCGGCCATTGCCATCACGGCATACCGTCCCTTGGTGCTGAGTTTCACAGGCCTGCTCCTTCGGTCATGTCATCTTCAGCCGCGCGCGCCGGGCATGTCCCCGCGACCGCGCACTTCACCGCCCTGATCCTGATGGGCGACCCCGCCCGGCGAATCGCTACGCCGAGCGAGTTCCTCTTCCAGACTCGCGACCCGGGCCGACAACGTCTGCACGCGGTCGATCAGCGTTTCGATTGCGCGCGCGACCGGGTCGGAGAGCCCGTCGCTCGAAATGCCGTAAGCGGCGAAGCCGGGGCGTTCTTCGGCGCGCGTCGCGCTGGCGACCGGGCGCGCCGGAATCCCGACCACGGTGGTGGCCGGCGCAACGTCCTTGACCACGACCGCATTCGAACCGATGCGAGCGCCGGCGCCGATGGTGATCGGACCCAACACTTTGGCGCCGGCTCCGACGA
This sequence comes from Rhizobium sp. Q54, assembly GCA_945903685.1. GTDB lineage: Bacteria > Pseudomonadota > Alphaproteobacteria > SHVV01 > SHVV01 > SHVV01. The sequence goes on along the minus strand of CAMDOQ010000061.1, from coordinate 11,357 downwards.
TGACGTCGTTCTCAAGCGTTGGGTGGCGCTTGCCCGGGTTGAGCGAGACGCCGCCCAAGGTCACACCCTGGTAAAGCGTCACGTTGTCGCCGATCGCCGAGGTCTCGCCAATCACTACGCCCATGCCGTGATCGATGAAGAGTTTGCGTCCGATTGTGGCGCCGGGATGGATCTCGATTCCAGTCAGGAACCGGCTGAGGTGCGAAAGCCAGCGGCCGAGGAAGTAGAGCCGCGCCTCCCACACAGCGTGGGCGAGGCGGTAGATCAGAAGCGCGTGGAAGCCTGGGTAGCTGAAGACGACGTCGAAGCGCGAACGCACGGCCGGGTCGCGTTCGCACACCGCGTCGATATCCTCGCGAATTCGCTGCCACCACGTCACGCGCCCACTCCCGATTTGTCCAAATTAAGTAGGGGTTCGAGAGCGCTGCGTCAAGGCAAAACCAAGCAAATTACTCAACTATGAGATAGTTATATAACTTATTGTTATTAAATAATATATGCACATGAACCGCGCCGTACCACCACCCATGATCCGGGTGTTCGTCGGTTTTTACCCAGCGTCGATAACGGTGGGCGAAACGAGGGGCAATCCTATATAACGGGCCACCTAACCCCATCCATAACCAACGAACCGATGCCCGAAGTCCTGATTAACGGCGCCGACGGCCGCCTCGAAGGCCGTTACCAGCCTGGCCGCTTGGCCAATGCGCCGATCGCGCTGATTCTGCACCCGCACCCGCAGTTCGGCGGGACGATGAACAATAAAGTCGTCTATTCGCTGTACCAAGTCTTTGCGAAACGCGGTTTCTCGGTGTTGCGCTTCAATTTCCGCGGCGTCGGACGCAGCCAGGGCAGTTACGACGGCGGCCAGGGCGAACTTTCGGATGCCGCCTCGGCGCTCGACTGGCTGCAGACTTTCAACCCCAACGCCTCGGCCTGCTGGGTTGGCGGATTCTCGTTCGGGGCTTGGATCTGCATGCAACTTCTGATGCGCCGGCCCGAGATCGACGGCTTCGTGTCGATCGCCCCGCCCACCAATCGATTTGATTTCGGTTTCCTCTCGCCCTGCCCGTCATCGGGTTTGATCGTCCACGGCACCGCCGACGATCTCGTGCCCGAAGCCGACGTGAATAAGCTCGCCGACAAGCTCGCCGCGCAAAAGGGGATCAAGGTCACGCTCCACAAGATTCCGGGGGCTAACCACTTTTTCGAGGACCGGCTCGACGAGCTGACGAGCGCGGTCGAGGACTACGTAGTCGCGGCGACCGGGAAGAGTCGGCTCGCGGCGGCGAATGGATGACGCCGCCCGGCATCGGCTTCGGCACACCAGTGGTCGCAGGTAACGAGAGCGGCAGTCCGCGCAGGCTCCGGACCGCAAGATAAGCGAACGCCTCGGCTTCGAGCGCGTCGCTCCTCCATCCCACGGCTTCGACCGGAGCCACCTCCCCCACCGCTTCTGCGAGCCCCCGCATCAGCGTCCGATTCGCGACCCCACCGCCGGCTACCAGCCAGCGTTTGGGCGGCGCCGGAAAATGCCGGGCCGCCCGGGCGATCGCGTGCACCGTGAAGGCCGTCAACGTCGCCGCGCCGTCGGCGGCGCTCAAGCCCACGAGCGGTGCCAGCGAATAGGCGTCGCGGTCGAGCGATTTCGGCGGGCGGCGACGGAAAAAGCGGTGTGCGAGCAGGCGGTCGAGCGCGCGCCGATCGACCGCTCCTGCGGCGGCGAGTCGCCCGCCACGGTCCATCGCGAGCCCCTTGGTCGCGCGCGCCCAATCGTCGATCAACGCGTTGCCGGGGCCGGTATCGAAAGCGATCAAGTCGTGCGCACCGGCGGTGCCAACATAGGTGACGTTGGCGACGCCGCCGATGTTGACGATCGCGACCGGGAGTTCGAGCCGGCCGTCCCGAACCGCCCGGCGCGCGAGCGCGGCGTGATAGAGCGGGACCAGCGGCGCCCCCTCGCCGCCGGCGGCAACATCGGCGTCACGGAAGCGGTTGACGACCGCGCACCCGGTCAGCCGCGCGAGCAGCGCACCGTCGCCAATCTGGACCGTCACCCGGTCTTGCGGTCGATGCAGAATGGTCTGACCGTGAAATCCTATAATCTTTATATTTAAATTACTTACATTGTTTTTATTAACTAATAGATCAATTGCTGCCGCGTGCGCATGGGTCAGTTCCTCGACCACCGCGGCGGGCGCACGCGTAGCGCCATAGGTCGCCATGATGCGGCGTCGAAGTGCCGGCGGATAAGGGACCGTGAGGCAAGGGCCGAGGCCGAAGACGTCGATGCCGTCGGTCTCGATGATCGCGACATCGATCCCGTCAGCCGAGGTTCCGCTCATCAGCCCGAGCGCCGACAGAACCGGGCGGCTTCGTTGCCGCTCCCCGGACGGTGTGCTATGGCCGGGCTTACGTTTTCGCCCGCGCGCAGCGCGCTGTACACGCCGATCAGCCATGCCAACGCCCCGGTCCGACTTTCTCGCCCGCGTATCCGCGCGTGGCTACATCCATCAAGTGACCGACGTCGAGGCTCTCGACGCGGCCGCCGCCACCGGCACGATCACCGCCTATATCGGCTTCGACTGCACCGCACCCAGTCTCCATGTCGGCAATCTCGTCTCGATTATGCTGCTCCGCAACCTGCAACAGACCGGGCACAAGCCGATCGTGCTGATGGGCGGCGGTACCACCAAGGTCGGCGATCCTTCTGGCAAGGATGAGGCGCGTCAATTGCTTTCGGATGCCGATATCGCCGCCAACATGGCCGGGGTCAAGCAGGTCTTTGCCCACTACCTGCGCTTCGGCGACGGCCCGACCGACGCGGTCATGGTCAACAACGCCGACTGGCTCGACCATCTCGCGTACGTGCCGTTCCTGCGCGATTTCGGGCGCCATTTTTCGATCAACCGGATGCTTACGTTCGACAGCGTCAAGCTCCGGCTCGAGCGCGAGCAACCGCTCAGTTTTCTCGAATTCAACTACATGGTGCTACAGGCTTACGATTTTCTAGAGCTGGCGCGGCGGCACCATTGCGTCCTGCAGATGGGCGGCTCCGACCAATGGGGTAACATCGTGAACGGCGTCGAACTCGGGCGCCGCGTCGACAATCGCGTGCTGTTCGGCCTGACCACGCCCCTCATCACCACCGCAGCCGGTGCCAAGATGGGCAAGACCGCCAAGGGCGCGGTATGGCTCAACGCCGACAAGCTCTCGCCCCACGACTACTGGCAGTTCTGGCGCAACACCGAGGACGCCGATGTCGGCCGGTTCCTGCGGCTCTTTACCGAACTGCCGCTCGACGAGATCGCGCGCCTCGAAGCGCTCGCCGGCGCCGAGCTAAACGATGCCAAGAAGGCGCTCGCGACCGCGGCGACCGCGCTCTGCCACGGCGAAGCGGCGGCGGCGGCGGCGGCCGATACCGCGCGCCGTACCTTCGAAGAAGGCGGGCTCGGCGATGCGCTCCCGACCGTGATCGTGCCGCGGGCGGAACTCGCGGCCGGGATCGCCGCCTACGAGCTATTTCGGCGCGCTGGCCTGTGTGCGTCAGGTGGCGAGGCGCGGCGCCTGATCCGCGGCAGCGGTGCCCGCGTCAACGACGCGGTGATCCAGGACGAGAACGCGCCGATCACCGCGGCCGCCGTCGGCGCCGGTGGCGTCATTAAGCTCTCGGCCGGTCGGAAAAAGCACGCGCTCGTAAAACTCGGCGATTGAACCAACGCTGGAGCGCGTTTCTCGCGCGAGCCGCGCGTCCGTGTGCCCTGGAACTCGGTCGGGCCGGCCCAGCCCCCGATTGCGCCGATCTGCGGCCGGGCCGCCTCGCGCCGGCGGGCCCGGACGGACGTCCGTTCACGGTAGGGGCGGCCTTGCCAATGCCTGTCCTTGGCGTCAGTCTCGGTCCGGCTAACCTGCGTCGACCGGGAGGAGTGCGATGAACACAATGGAGCATCCCTGGCGCCGCCCCTATGGCGGCTACCATCAGCCGCGCGGCCTTGCGCCGGACGACGAGCTAACGCGCGTCGGCCCGGGCACACCCGGCGGTGAATACCTGCGCCGCTTCTGGCATCCGGTGGCAATGGCGTCCGAACTGGGCGACGCGCCCCTCCCGATCCGCATTCTTGGTGAGGATTTGGTGCTGTTTCGCGACAAAAGCGGACGGGCCGGCCTTCTGCACCGCCATTGCGCGCACCGCGGCACCTCGCTCGAGTACGGCATCCCGATGACGCGTGGTCTGCGCTGCTGCTATCACGGCTGGACGTGGGACGTGGACGGCACCTGCCTGGAGACGCCGGGCGAGCCGCCGCAAAGCCGCCTCAAGGAGAGCGTTTTCCAAGGCGCCTATCCGGTGCACGAACTGGACGGGCTGTTCTTCGCCTACATGGGCCCGCCCGCCGAGCAGCCGCCGCTGCCGATCTTCGATGTGACCGGCCAGCCCGATACCAAGGCGGCGACGTTCTCGATCTTGATCGACTGCAATTGGCTGCAAACGCACGAGAACGGCATCGATCCGGTTCACGCCGCCTTTTTGCACGCACGCCCGGGCGCCACTTCGTTCGGCAACGTGTTCACAGTGGTCCCGCGTTTGGACCTGATGGAGACGCCGACCGGGTTCATCGTGCTGACCACGCGGCGCTGGAAGGACAAGGTCTGGACGCGCGCCTCGGAGAGCGTGATCCCCAACCTCGCACACATTCCGATGCCGTTCGAGAACGGCGAGCACCCGCGCATGTTTGGCCGCGCCGCCTTCACCCGCTGGGTGGTGCCGGTCGACGACACCCACAACATCTACATAGGCTGGCGCTTCTTCTCGCCGACGCTCGATCCGTTCGGCAAGGGCAATCCGGCGCGCTGCGGTAAGAACATGATCGACTTTCCCGGGCAGGAGCGCGAGCGCGACCCGCGCGAGGCGCAGCTCGATCCGGGCGACATCGAGGCGCAGGTGAGCCAAGGCGCGATCGTAGTGCACGCTGCCGAGCATCTCGGCACCACCGATCGCGGCGTACTGGCGCTCCGCCGGGCGCTCAGGCAGGGCATTCGCAAGGTGGCCGCAGGCGAACGTCTGCCGCTACCGGCAAGCCCCTCGGTCGACGGCGTGATCCCAACCTACGGCCACGACACCGTGCTGACGATCGCCAAGCAGGACGGCGATGAAAGCGAGCTGCTGGACGGCATCAGCCGGCTGGTCCACAGCACCGTCATCACGTCAGCCGACCACCCGCGCGAGCAGCGCCACGCCTGGGTTGAGAAGCGGGTGCGCGAGGGCATCGCGCGGCTCTAAGCATCGCCCAGAAACACCATCCGGTGCGCCGTCGCGCGGCCGGCCCGCGCCTCGGTAGGGAGAACAGCGTGCTCGACATCAAGATCATCCATCAGGGCCCCGACATCGTCGGGGAGTGCCCGCGTTGGAACGAACAGGATCAGTCGCTTTATTGGACCGACATTTACCAGCCAGCAATCCGACGCTACCACCCGGCCAGCGGCAAGGTGAAGAGCTTTCCGATGCCGGAGTCGATCGGCAGCTTCGCGTTTCGCGAGAGGGGCGGGCTGATCGCCGGCACCCGCACCGGCTTTGCCTTCGTCGATTTGGAACAGGGGCGCTTCGATCGGTTGGCCAATCCACTGCCGAACGATCCGCAGTTCCGCCTGAACGACGGTCGCTGCGACCCCGGCGGACGGTTCTGGGCCGGCAGCATGATCGAGAGCCTTGATAAGCCGGTCGGTGCGCTCTACCGCTACGATCCGGACGGCACCCTGCACACCGTCGTGTCAAACCTGATCTGCCCGAACGGACTGGCGTTTTCGCCCGACGGCAGAACGATTTACCGCTCGGATTCGCGCCAGGACAAGGTCTGGGCCGCCGATTTCGACAAGGCAACCGGCACTTTCAAGAACGAGCGGGTGTTTTACGAAAGCGATCCGCTCGAGGGACGGCCGGACGGTGCAGCGGTCGACGTCGACGGCTACTACTGGATCACCTACGTCCAAGGCTGGCGGGTCATGCGGATCGCGCCCGACGGCCGCGTCGACCGGGTGATCGGCGTGCCGGCGCAGCGGCCGACCATGTGCGCCTTTGGCGGCCCGAACCTGACCACCCTGTACGTGACGAGCGCCACGTATCCGCTACCCGATAACCTCAAGCGCAAGCAACCGCTCGCCGGCTCGCTATTCGCGATCGAGGTCGGCGTGAAGGGGCTGATCGAACCACGTTTCAAGGGTTAACGCGTCCGGCAGGCGGCGACGGCGTCCTGCCGCTCGCGGCCGGACGGTCCAACAGATCGAAGAAGCGCCGGAGAATCCCGGGCGCCAACGCCGACAGCGGATTGACCTGGACGTCGGGGTTCTCGGCCGAACCCTTGACCCGGAAATTGAGCGCAAACACGCCCTCGCCGCGGCGTCCGACGAAAATATTCCCGAGGATCGGGATGTTGCCGAGAATCGAGTTGAGGTTGTAGGCAGGGATCACCGCGCCTTCGAACGCGACGCTGTCGTCGACAAGCCCGACCTTGCCATCAACGGTAATGCCGAGCGCCGGCCCGTAGGCGCGGCCGCTTTCGAGGGCGAGCGCGCCGTTTTCCAACGTGAAGCGCGAATCGAAGCCGACAAACTCGATCCCGCTGCGACCGCGCAGGATTTCGAGGATGCCCTCGAGCGAGCCGATGGTAAGGATGCGCGCCAGCGTCGGCGCCCGGACGACGGTGAACCCGCGCGCCTCGATCCGGCCGCTCACCACGGCGCCGCCGCGCGCATCATCGATCGTACCGGTGATATCGATATCGCCGCCGACCGCGTTCTCGAAAAACCCGAGCGTTCGCAGCAACGCGCCGGCGTCGTTGGCGGTCAGGATGAGGTCGCGCTGGGTTGAAGACGCGCCCGCTGGCGCCATGCGCAGGCGCATGGTCTTGCCGTTTTCGATCGTGCCGGCGACATCGGCTTCGGTCCAGCGCCGGCCGTCGCTCCGCGTCACCGCGCGGACATTGGCGAGCTTGCGCGCGGGCGCGAGCAGGAGTTCCTTGACGTTCATCGAAATCTCGATCGGCGGTCCCTGCCCCTCTCCCGCCTCCGACGCGGTCGCAAGATCGGCGAGATAGGGCGCGAAATCGAACCGTTCGCCGGTGACCGCCGCGACATAGCCGCTTTTCGAGTGCGGGCGAACCGACGCCGCGACCAGGTTTTGGCCGTAGGCGAGGCGGGTGAGGTCGAGCTTGATAAGTTTGTTGCCGTCGGCCGAGAGCTCGAACGAGCCGTAGGCGCGAAGGTCCGGCGTCTCGACCGCAAAAGTATCGACGACGAGGGTACCGGTCGGGCCGAAGCTCATAGTCGCGCGGGCGGTGCCCGGGCTCTGCGGCGTTTTGCGCCAATGCAGCGAGGCGAGGTCGAGGGCGGCGTTCTGCAGGTTGAGGTCGAGCGCGATCTGCTTGATAGCGCGATCCTTACCGAGAATCTGGGTGTGAACCGTGATCGGCCCGGTCACAGTACGGCCGAGATCGATGCCGAGCTTGGCGCGGGCGGCATCGTCGATCCGCGCGGTCACGATGTACTGGTTGTTGTAGGTCGCCGCCGCGCGAAAATCTTCGCGCCAGGTCGCGGTCGCGCGCACGCCGTTGATGGCGACATCGCCCTCGATATCCATCCCTTGGCGATCGATCCGGAGTTTGAGTTCACCGTCGCTCAAGCGAAAGCGCGGCGACAAGCCCGAAACCGCGACCCCGGCGAGGTTGGCGGCGGCAGCGTAGTCGATCGCTTCGGCCGGCGTCGCCACGTTGTCGATCATAGGGAACGCGATGCGGACGCGGGCCGCGACCCCGCCCTGGACCTGCGCCGGTTGAACTCCGAGCAACCGCGCCACCCTTAGCGGTTCGTGGTCGAGGAGCGTTAGCGTATCGCTGAGCGCGCCGCGCGCGACGAAGCTGGTTTCGAACTGCTGGCGCGGCTCGAAGATCTTGGAGATGGCGACGGTGCCTTCGAGCAGCTCGATCGCCTGGGTGCGGCCGCGCGCGAATTCGATCTCGATCCGATCGCCTTTGAGGCGGCCCTTGCCGGCGGCACCGACGATCGGCGGCAGTGTCGGCAGGTAGCGCACCGTAAGGTCGCGAAAATCGAAGTCGACAGCGAACGAAAAGGCTTCGGTCGCGCCGGAGCTGACGGATATGGTCGCTTCGCTCACCTCGCCGCCGGTTACCTGGCGTTCGACCCAGGCGCGCGCCTCGCCGGCGAACACCTTCGGCCAATACGCGGGCAGGTCGCGGGCTGGCAGCCCGCGCACCTTGAGGTCGGCGGCGATCGCGGTACCGGCCGCGGTCCGTTTGATCGCGGCGCCGATCTCGACCGAGCCCGCGCCCAGGTCGGCGGTCGCCTTATCGATCCGGATCTCGTCGAGACCCGGGCTCGCGCGCCCCTGGGCGGTGGCGCGCACGATCGCGATCCGGCGTGCGAATACGTCGGGCAAGTCGATCGTGCCGCCGCTCGCGGCCAACTCGAAGGTGAGCTCGGAAAAAGCGCCGGCCGCCGTGAAGGCGAAGCCGACGCCGCCGCGGACCGGAACGTTGATGCCCCGAAGCTGCGCCAACGCCGGGACCTGCTGCGCGAGCTGCGCCGGAACGACCTCGCCGAATGTAGCGGTGGCGCGCCCGGTTCCGGTCGCGCTGTCATAGGTGCCGCGCCCCGCGATCGGCACGCGGCGACCGTCGAGCGCGAGGTCGAAATCGGCTTCGCCGCGCAGTTGCGAGCCGACGCGCTGCAGCACGAGGTTGAGATTGGGGGCGCGCCACACCGTACCATCGGCGCGGTCAACCATTGTCAGCCCCGAGTTGACGATGCTGATCCGACGCAAGCCCGCGAACCGAGTCCCGGATTCGGACGCGAGGAATTCGTTGATGAAGACCGCGATCGCATCGTCACGCCCGGCCTGCAGGGCCGTATCGGGCGAACCGAGGCCAAGGCTCAACGATCCGTCGCTCAAGCGCAGGACGCGCACATCGGCGCCGAAGACGTCGATCCCGGTCGGGTCGAGCCGGCCGCTCAATAGCCCGGCGCTCGAGAGCGAAACCGCGACTTCGGGTAGCGCGAGCGCCACCTCGCCGGCGGCGGTCACGACCTTGAGACCGCGGCCGCGGATGTCGAGGGTGCGCTGCCAGCCGCCCCAGGTCAGGATGGTTTCGTTTACGGCGACGCGATAACGCCCGCGCGTGTCGAGATTGAGAGCCTCTTCGAGATAAGGCGTGAGGAACCCGAGCGCGAGCGGACCGGCCGAAAGACGCCACGCCAGCCCGGCCGCCGCAACGACGACAACGGCCACCAGAACGACGACTGCCTTGACGAGGAACGACGTGGCGGGCCCGACGGTACGCATGTCCCTTTATAACATCCCCGCTTGCCCCCGCCCCGGCCCGCGCGCAGGCCGGTTGCGCGCATCGACCGACTGGGCTAACCCAATGGAATGACGAAATATTCCCTGCTCGATAGCGACGTGGCGCTACCCCGGATCGAGGATCGGTCGGCGGTCGAGCTGGGCTACCGCCGCCTGCGCGAGGAAACCGACGCAGCCCAACATCCGGATGCGCTCGCGCGCATTCACGCTTTCGCCCGCGAGCCGCGCGGCCAGGCGTTGGTGGAAGGGGTGTTCGCGCATAGCCCTTATCTGACCGGCCTCATTCTCCGCGATCCCTCGTTTTTTGCCGACCTGATCGAGGCCGGCGCCGATACGACGATCGCGCGCGTTTTCGACGCGCTGCCGCCGGCTGCACCGATGCCCGAAACTGCGGCCGATCTCATGCGCACGCTCCGCATCGCGCGCGCCCGTACCGCGCTGGTCGCGGCGCTGGCCGACATCGCCGGCACGTGGCCGCTCGCCCGCGTCACCGAAACCCTCGCCGACATCGCCGAGAAAACGACCGACGCCGCGGTCCGCTTCTGGCTCGCCGAGCGCGCCGCTGCCGGGCATCTCGTCCTCGCCGACCCCGACGACCCGGCGCGCGGATCGGGCTTCGTCGTCCTCGGCATGGGCAAGCTCGGCGCCCGCGAGCTCAACTACTCGAGCGACGTCGACCTGATCGTGCTGTTCGAGCCCGACGCGATCGACTACCGCGGTCCGGCTTCGGTCTACGATTTGGCGATCGATATCACCAAGCGCTTGGTGCGGACGCTCCAAGAACGGACCGCCGACGGCTACGTGTTCCGCACCGACTTGCGGCTGCGCCCGGATGCCGGCGCAACCCCGATCGCGATCTCGATGGCGGCGGCTGAGCACTATTACGAAAGCGTCGGCCAAAATTGGGAGCGGGCCGCCTTCATCAAGGCGCGACCGATCGCCGGCGATCTCGCCGCTGGCGCGACCTTCCTCAAACGCATCGGCCCGTTCGTGTGGCGCAAGCACTTGGACTTCGCCGCCATCGCCGACATTCACTCGATCAAGCGCCAGATTCACGCCCACCACGGCCACGCCGACGTCTCGATCGCCGGCCACAACATCAAACTCGGCCGCGGCGGCATCCGCGAGATCGAGTTCTTCGTCCAGACCCAACAGTTGATCGCCGGGGGACGCGACCCCAGGCTGCGTACCCGCGACACGGTGAGCGGCTTGAATGCACTCGCCGCCGCGCGGCGGATCGACCGCAGCGTATGCGCCGAGCTCAGCGCCGCCTACGCGTTTCTGCGTCGGGTCGAACATCACTTACAGATGGTGAACGACGAGCAGACGCATTCGCTGCCCAAAGACCCGGCCGAGCTATCGCGAATCGCCGCGTTTCTGGGCTACGCCGATATGGCGGCGTTCGCCGCCGCGCTCGAACGTACCTTCACCACCGTCGTCGGCCATTACGGTCGGCTGTTCGAGCACGCGCCGCCGCTCGGGTCGGAGACCGGCAGCCTCGTCTTCACCGGCACCGGCGACGATCCCGATACGATCGCGACGCTCGCCAAGCTCGGGTTCCACCAACCGGCAATGGTCGCCGAACGTATTCGGAGCTGGCACCACGGACGCTTTCACGCCACCCGCACGGTGCGAGCGCGCGAGCTGCTGACCGCGCTGATGCCGCGACTCTTGGAAGCGCTGGCAGCAACTGCCGACCCCGACTCGGCGCTCGCCCGGTTCGACGAGTTCATGAGCAAGCTGCCAGCCGGCGTCCAACTGTTCTCGCTGTTCTACGAGAACCCGCATCTATTGACGCTGGTCGCCGAAATCATGGGCACTGCGCCACGCCTGGCCGATGAGCTGGCCCGCACCGCGTCGCTTTTGGACGCGGTTCTGAGCGCCGGCTTCTTCGAGGCCCTGCCCGCCAAGGCCGAACTCCAACACGACCTCGGTGCGATCCTCGCCCAGGCGCGCGACTTCGAGGACGTGCTCGATTTCTGCCGCCGAT
>CAMDOQ010000060.1 GCA_945903685.1 Rhizobium sp. Q54 | reverse complement strand
GGCAACACCAAGTCGTCGTTTGGCGACGGTGTGTACTTGACCGACGGCTACATCACCCTCGCGATCCTCAAGTACCATGACGACGCGACCTCTGGCCGCGGCAAGGACTTCTTGGGCACCCACCACTTCGGCGTCAAGGTCGAGAACCTCGAAGCCGCCGGCGACAAAGTCAAAGCCAACGGCGGCATATTCTTCGCCGATCTGCCGATCGACAAAACCAGCTTGTTCTTCGAGCGCAAGTTCCGCGATCCGGATGGGATCATCTTCGATCTCTCGCAGAACGGATGGGCGACGACGCCGCAGGCCCACGCCTGACACATCTCCTCGTACCCCGTCGATCCAGGGGGAGGCCGGGGCAGGGGTCTTGTGACGTCTGACCTCTGCCTTCTAACGGCCCCCCTCGCTTTCCGCCCGCTCCAAGCGGGGGGAGGAAGCTCGTTGCCGCCGAACCGCTCATGTCCGCCGAGCCGCTGATCGCAACCTCGACCCCGGTCGGGGACGAGGCCAAGTTCACGACCTGCTACATGTGTGCCTGCCGCTGCGGCATCAAGGTGCATTTGAAGGACGGCAAGGTCCGCTACATCGAAGGTAACCGCGATCATCCGGTGAACCGCGGCGTCCTCTGCGCCAAGGGCTCCGCCGGGATCATGACCCAGTACGCGCCCTCGCGGCTGCGCAAGCCCTTGAAGCGGGTCGGCCCGCGCGGCGCCGGCGAGTTCCAGGAGATCGAGTGGGACGAAGCGCTAGGGATCGCGACCGAATGGCTCGGCCGCATCCGCACGACCGACCCCAAGCAGCTCGCGTTCTTCACCGGGCGCGACCAGAGCCAAGCGCTCACCTCGTGGTGGGCGTCCGAATTCGGCACCCCCAATTACGCCGCACACGGCGGCTTCTGCTCGGTCAACATGGCGGCGGCCGGGATGTACTCGATCGGCGGCTCGTTCTGGGAGTTCGGCGAACCCGACTTCGAGCACACCCGCTACTTCATGCTGTTCGGGGTAGCCGAGGATCACGCTTCGAATCCCTTGAAGATCGGCATCAACAAACTGCGCCAGCGCGGGGCCAAGTTCGTTTCGGTCAATCCGGTCAGGACCGGCTATTCGGCGGTTGCCGATCAATGGCTGGGCATCCGCCCCGGCACCGACGGTCTGCTCGTGTTCGCGTTGATCCACGAACTGCTCGCTGCCGACAAGGTCGATTTCGACTATCTCGCCCGCTACACCAACGCGCCGTGGCTGGTGATCGACGCGCCGGGAAAGGCGGGCCATGGCTTGTTCGCGCGGAGCGCGGACGGCCGGCCGCTGCTGTGGGACGGCGCCGAGCAGCGGCTCGCGAGCGCGATGGATACGGCCGTCCGCCCGGCGTTGGTCGGGCGCTTTGCGCTCCCCAACGGCAGTGAGGCGGTGCCGGTGTTCGAGCTCTTGGCGCGCCGGTTCCTCGCGCCCGAATACGCCCCTGCTGCGGTCGCTGCTCGGACCGGCGTTCCGGCCGCAACCATCCGCGCGATCGCGGCCGAACTCGCGCACGTCGCGTTCGAGCAGTCGATCGTCCTCGATATTCCGTGGACCGATTGGGCCGGACGCAAGCACGCGACCACCGTCGGCCGGCCGGTGAGCTTCCACGCCATGCGTGGAATTTCCGCACATGCCAACGGCTTTCACACCTGCCGCGCGCTCCATGTGCTGCAGATGCTTTTGGGCAGCATCGATGTCCCGGGCGGCTGGCGTTACAAGCCGCCCTATCCGCGTCAGGCACCGCCCGGGCCCAAACCGTCCGGCAAGACGGTGGCGGCCGGGCGCCCGCTCGGCGGCCCGCCCTTGGGCTATCCCTTGGGACCCGAGGACCTCTTGGTCGACGACACGGGGCGCGCGCTCCGGATCGATAAAGCCTACTCATGGGAAGCGCCGCTCGCTGCCCACGGGCTGATGCACCTGGTCATTGCCAACGCGTGGAAAGGCGATCCGTATCCGATCGATACGCTCTTCATGTTTATGGCCAACATGAGTTGGAACTCGGCCATGAACACCGAAGGCACGCGGGCGATGCTTGCCGATCGCGACCCGGCGACCGGTGAATACAAAATTCCCCGCATCATCTATGCCGATGCGTTCTGGTCGGAGATGGTGGCCTATGCCGATCTCGTGCTGCCGGACACCACCTACCTCGAGCGCCACGACTGCATCTCGATTCTCGACCGCCCGATCGGATCACCCGATGCGCCGGCCGATGCGATTCGCCACCCGGTAATCAAGCCCGACCGCGACGTGCGCCCGTTCCAGGACGTGCTGATCGAGTTGGGCGTGCGCTTGAAGCTTCCGGGCCTGGTCGATGCCGCCGGCCACGCGCGCTACCCTGGCGGCTATGCCGACTACATGGCGCGGCACGAGCGAGCGCCCGGCGTCGGGCTCCTCGCCGGTTGGCGTGGCAGCGCCGGCGACAAGACCGGACGCGGCGCCGCCAATCCGCGCCAGATCGAGGCCTACATTGCGAACCAAGGGTTCTGGACTCAGCCAATCCCAGACGAGGCCAAATACTACAAGCACGCCAACTTGAGTTATCTCGCTTACGCCGCGTCGATGGGGTTCGTGGGCGAGCCCAAGCCGGTCGTGCTGCAGCTTTACGCCGAGCCGTTGCAGCGATTTCGCTTGGCCGCCGACGGACACGGGCCGGTGACACCGCCCGCGGCCGAACGCGCGCGCATCCGCACCTATTTCGATCCGCTGCCGATCTGGTACCCGCCGTTCGAGGAAGCCGCGGTCGATGGCGCCGCGTTCCCGCTCCATGCCATCACCCAGCGGCCGATGGCGGTCTATCACTCGTGGGGCGGGCACAACGCGTGGCAGCGCCAGATTCACGGCGAGAACCCGCTCTACATGCACCGCGACACCGCCCGCCGTCTCGGCATCGCCGACGGCGACTGGGTGTGGATCGTAAGCCACCACGCCCGGGTCAAGGCGCGGGCGCGGCTGATGACCGGGGTCAATCCGGATACGGTCTGGACCTGGAACGCGATCGGGCGCGCGCCCGGCGCGGCGCGGCTCAGCCCCGACGCGCCCGAGGCGACGCGGGGTTTTCTCTTGAACCACCTGATCTCCGAGTTGTTGCCCGTTCAGGACGGCGGCTACCGCTATGCCAACGCCGACCCGGTCACGGGGCAGGCGGCGTGGTACGACCTTCGCGTCCGGATCGAGCGGATCGGCGCGCTCGATACTGCCGTCGACCTACGCCCGCTCACACCCGGACCGCAGATGCCCGGCGCAGAGGCGCCGCCGACCCGGCTCCGCTACGGCGCTGAATTCCGCGAGGCGCCGTGACATGACCCAACTGCCCGACCGCGCGCCCACTGCCAAGAAGCTCGGCCTCGTCATCGATCTCGACATCTGCGTCGGCTGTCACGCCTGCGCCGTCAACTGCAAGGAATGGAACAGCGGCGGGTTCGCCGCCCCCTTGACCGACTTCAACCCCTACGGCGCCGATCCCGCGGGCGTTTGGTTCAACCGCGTCCACACCTTCGAAGCGGGCGAGGGCTTGGGCGGGCGCACCGTCCATTTCCCGAAGTCGTGCCTTCACTGCGACGACGCGCCGTGCGTGACCGTGTGTCCGACCGGCGCGTCCTACAAACGCGCCGCCGACGGCATCGTCCTGGTCGACGAAGCGAAGTGCATCGGCTGCAAGCTCTGCGCCTGGGCCTGCCCTTACGGTGCGCGCGAGTACGACGTGGGCGAAGGCGTGATGAAGAAGTGCACCCTGTGCATCGATCGCATCTACAACGAGACCATGGCCGAGGTCGACCGCGTGCCGGCCTGCGTTTCGACCTGTCCGGCCTCGGCCCGCCACTTCGGCGACCTGGGTGATCCGACTTCGGCGGTCTCCAAGCTTGTCGCCGAGCGCGGCGGCTACGACCTCATGCCCGAGCAGGCGACCAAGCCGGTCAATAAGTACCTGCCCCCACGTCCGCGCCAAACCGGATGCGGGTCGGCGCCTGCGGCGCTCCGCGACGACGCGGCGCCGCTCGCACCCGAGGGGCTATTTCTCAAATGGGTGGATCGGCTGCTTAGCCGGTAGTTTCACCGTCCGGTCATCTACCAACGTGCTCGAATAAGACGCGTTGGTCAGCGACACCGCGTCACGATCGACGTTCAACCCGATTTCACCTTGGCCAGCAGCCGCGCGGCATTGCCAGCCATGATCTTGGCTTGCACCTTCTTCGGCAGCTTCTTGATGATCGGCAGCGCCTTCTTGCCCTCGGCGTCGCCGATCTCGAAGGGATAGTCCGAGCCGAACAGGACGCGGTCGGGCCCAAACGTCTTTAGGAGGAAATCGACCTGGTTAGCGCCGAACACACAGGTATCGACGCAAATCTGCTTCAAATAGGCCGATGGTTTCTTCGAGATGTGCTTGTGGAGCGCCGGGTTGTACTCGTACTTGGGCGCTTCCCAGGCGCGGTCCAAGCGCACCGCAAGGTAGGGGAGCGTACCGCCGCCGTGCGAGAGGACCAGATTGAGCCGCGGGTACCGTTCGAGCACGCCGGCGCAGATCATGCGCGATACCGCGACGCAGGTCTCGGTCGGCCATAGGATCACGGTGTTGAGCGTGAAATCCTTGAAGCGGTCGTAGTAGATCTCGTTGGCCGGGTGCATGTAGACGAAGAGCCCGAGCTTCTCGCACACCGACCACACCGGCTCGTAAATAGGATCGTCGAGCGGCCGCGCGCCGGCCGAGATACCGATATGCGCACCGACGAAACCGTACTCGCCGATCGCGCGCTTCAGTTCCTCGGCCGCGTCCTCGGGCGCGCCGAATGCAATCACTGCCAAACCCTTCAAGCGCCCTTCGCCTTGCGCCACCATCTTGGCGGTGTGTTTATTGATAAGCCGGCCGTACGCCACGTCGGGCGCGCCGCCCGGCCAGTGCGCGAGCGTGTTCAAGGGGCCCACCAACTGGAGGTCGATCTTCCGTTTTTTCAGGCTCGCGAGCCGCAAGCCCAGGTCCCACACCGGCGGGTCGAGCGGGCCGTAGCCCGCGGCGTAGAAACCCTTCCCGCGCCGTTCGAGCTGGTTGCCGTATTCGGGGTGCGCCACCAGGAAATCAAGCAGCTCCTCGCTCGCAAGGTGGGAATGGACGTCGATGATCATGCGCGGCTCCTGCGGGCGTGGCGGCTGTTGCGCGTTGCACGCGCCGGTTTGGCGCGGCGGCGTTTTTTCGGCGCGGCGCCGAACAGGCGATCGAGGTAGCGGTTGAGCATGTGATGGATCGGCATTTCGAGCTTGACGGTCGGGCCCGGTACGAAGCGGCGCGACTTCAAGCCCTGTTGGAGCGAATCGAGCATGGAGCGGTCCTCTTCGATCACAACGCGGATGAAGTCGCGATAGAGCTGCGCGTTCCGCTCGAAGTCGGGGCGTGCGAAATGCGCCGCCGGGAACAATGTGAAGACGCTCACCTGGGTCTTATCGGGACCGAGCGGGAAGTACGTGATCGGCTGCACCAGATCGTAGCGCGCGAAGATGTTCATGCACGGGCGCACCAAAATCGTGAAGGCATAGAGCGGATCGTTGCGGTCGACGCCCTTGTCCTCCGCCTGCATCCACGGCGCGCGTTCCGCGCCCATCCATGGCATCGGCCCGAACGGCGACTTGCCGTCGGGGCACATGGTGAGGCTCTGGTACTCGGCGTGATAGCCCTCGGCCGTCAAGCGGTAGCGGAAATCGTCGCGCGGGAACACCTTGCCGAACGAGGTGCTGTGGATCACGCCGGTGTGGTACATGTCCATCAGATTCTCGAGCACGAGCTTCCAGTTGCAGTCGAGTGTGAAGTCCCAGCGATCGGCGAGGCGTAAATCCTCCTGGCGCAGAAAGCCGGTCAAAGCGCGGACTTGGTCGCCGTCGAGATAGGAGTCGAGCGCCGGGGCGCGGTCGTCGAAGTTGACGAAAATCCAGCCGGCCCAGGTTTCGAGCCTGACCGGCGGCAGCGCGCAGTTGTCGAAATCGAAGCCCTCGACGCCCTCATTGAACGGCGCCGACACGAGCTTGCCGTCGAGGTCGTAGAGCCAGGCGTGGTACGGGCAGGTGAATTTCGACGCGTTACCTTGCCCGGTCGTGACCTCAACGCCGCGGTGGCGGCAAGCGTTGATGAAAGCGTTGAGCTTGCGTTCGCGATTGCGTACCACCAGGAGCGCCTCGCCGGCGATCCGGAATGCGCGGAAGTCGCCGGGCTTGGCGAACTCTTCCTCGCGACCGATGCAGAGCCAGTCCTTGAGGAAGATGGTCTCGATCTCGCGTTCGTAGATCGCGGGCGAGGTATAGATCGCGCCCGGCGCGTGCTTGGCCTTGAGAAGCGGCGCTCGTACCTTGGCGAGCGCCACTCGGCTCAACGAGTCCATCGCCGCCTCCCGTTCACCGGGCGTGTCCCCGGTCGCCGCGGGGATGCGGCGTTGCCGCTGCATCCCCGCCGGCTCGTTTCGTTACGGCTTCGGCAGGTACCGGTTCGTGAAGTACTCGGTCGGTTTGCCGCCCACCGAGATCAGCTTGTACTTCAAGGCCCAGTCCTGCGCGGTCTTCCATGGCGCGACGTCTTGGACAAACACCTCGCCTTTGGACCCCGACCAGTCGGGCTTCGCGACCTTGTCGCCAACCTCGTGCTCTTCGCGCGAAAAGACGTTGTTGGCTTTGACCACGTGCTCGATCACGTTCTTGCCGTCGGCCCGCCAGGCTTCGAGTCCTTTCATCGACGCCTTCAGGAACGCGCACGCTGCATTGGGGTTCTTACGCAGCCAATTCTCGTTGCCGACCAAGAGCTGGTAATAGAACTGCGGCACGCCGAAATCGGTATAGGGCATGAAGCTCAAAGCATCCTTGCCCTGCTTCTTCAACATCATGTCGCCGATCGCGACCTCGAAGTAGGTGAGCGAATGAGCGACGTGCACCTTCTTCTCGAGCGTGAGCGGAATGTGGGCGAAGCCGGGATCGACGATCTGCACGTCCTTGCGCGTGATGCCGCCGGTCGCCAGCATCGTGTCGAGGAACGCCTGGGCGTCGAGCTTGGCGCCGGTGCCGATAATCTTGCCCTTCAAGTCGGCCGGCACCTTAATGTTCGACTCCTTCAGCGACATGAAGCCGGACACCAGTTTGCGCAGCGTGGTCGCGACCGCGACCACCGGGATCGAGGTGTCGCGCGAGATCATGACCTCGGGCACGTAGGTCAGGCTGAACGTCACCCGTTCGCGCGCGACCAATTTGATCGGGTCAGCGGGGTTGGCCGGGGCGATGATATCGACGTCGAGGCCTTCGTCCTTGTAGTAGCCGTTGAGTTTTGCCGACCAGAACGCGCCCTGACTGACGGTGACCGGTATCCAGTCGGCCATCAGCACGAGCTTCTGCGTTTCGGGTTTGCCGCCGCAGGTTTGTGCCCACGCCGACGGACTAGTTGCGAAGGCGACGGCGAGAACCGCGCCGACCGCCACAACGTTCAAGTTGCGCATTATCTTCCTCCCTCAGAAATTGGTCGTGATTGCGATGGTACTCCCGAATCGGCGCCGCTCGTCACGGCGCCGTAGATGGAATGGGCGGCGGCTGCCGCCCATTCCGTGACGCGATACGGACCGTAGCCGCGTTAGCTGGCGCCGCCCGGGTAGAATTTGTTGGTGTAGAAATCGCCGGGCTTCGAGGTCTTGGGCAGAACGTCGGCATCCTGCATGACCTTGACCGCGGTCGCCCAAATCGCCTCGGCCTGCCAGCCGATCGGCTTGCCCTTGGTTGCGTCCGAGTAGAACAGCGGTCGGTATTCCTCGATCTGGGCGTCGATCAGCCACGGATCGAGCTTGGCATTGGGGCGAAGCGCGATCATGGCGTCGACCGCTTCTTTCTTGGCGTTGGCGTCGCCGAGGATCTTGCCCCACGCATTCGCCGTGATAACGACGATCTTGCGGATCGACTCGCCCTTGGCGGCGATGGTGTCGTCGCGCGCGATCAAGCCGATCGAAGGCAGCGCCAAGCCGTAGTCCGCAAACTTGATCACGTTCGATGGCTTCTGCTTGCGCAGCACCGGCTCGATGAACGGGGTTGAGGTCACGACCGAGCCGCCGGCGCCCGACATGTAGCTCGAAATCTTGGCGGTGGCGTCGACGCCGATCAGCTTGATCTTGTCGCGATTGGAGCCGCCGGCCTTGAGGAACGCGTCCATAAACGGCGCCTCGAGCGAGCCGGGCGTATAGATAATGCTGATCCCTTTGGTCTCGAGGTCTTTGACGGTCTTGGCGCCGGTTTCGGAGGGCACCAGGACGCCCAAATCGTTGCCCGGGAGATAGGTCGCGAGCGCCCGGAGCGGCGCGCCTTTGGCGGTCGCCGGCGCCATGGTCGAGACCGCGGCCTCGCCCAAGTCGACGCCGCCACCGCCGCCCACCACCGACACCGTCAATGCCGACCCGCGGCCGTCTTCGATTTCGAGCTCGACGCCCTCGGCCTTGTAGAGCCCTTTGTGGGTCGCGTAGAACCACGCCGCGTGCATGCCGAACGGCAGCCAGCTCAGGCGGATTTTCAGCGTCTCGACCGCCCGGCTTTCGGCCGATGCGCCGAGCGCGAGGGCTAGCGCTACCGCCGACCCCAAGCTCCAACGTAGGTAATTTTTCATTCGAACCTCCCCAATGCGCGCAGTAGTTCTGCGCTGCGAAAGTCCTAGTCTATCGTCCGGGCACGGAAGGGGGAAGGGTCGGGCAATCAGGTCGAGGATGCCGCCCTGACGCTTTCCTCGTAAATCTGATCGAGCACGATCCGCTTGAGCTCGCTAAAGCGGGGCTCCGTCAAAATGGTGTGGTTGCGCGGCCGCGGCAGGTCAATTTCGAGTTCCATTTTGATCCGCCCGGGGCGGGCCGACATCATCAATACGCGGTCGGACAGGAAGATCGATTCCTCAATGTCGTGGGTGATAAAGAGGATGGTGCGGTGGTCCTTTTCCCAGATCGAGAGCAGCCACTCCTGCATCACCGAGCGGGTGAGGGCGTCGAGCGCGCCGAACGGTTCGTCTAGGAGCAACGTGTCGCGGTCGCACAACAGCGTACGCATCAAGGCGGCGCGCTGGCGCATGCCGCCCGACAATTGGCTCGGATAGTTGTTGGCGAACCCGCCGAGCCCGAACTCCTGCAGAATCGCGAGCGCGCGCTCGCGCGCCTCGCGCTGGGGGACGCCCAAGACCTCGATGCCGAGCGCGACATTGTCGCGAATCGTGCGCCACGGAAACAGCAGGTCCTTTTGAAACATATAGCCGAAATGCTTGCGCCGGTCGGGCACGACCTTGCCGTCGATCAAGATCTCGCCCGACGACGGATCGAGCAGACCGGCGACCATGTTGAGGATGGTCGACTTGCCGCAGCCCGACGGGCCGACGATCGAAACGAACTCCTTGGGCCGCACGTACATGTCGGTGTTGGCGAGCGCCACCACCGGCGCACCGTCGCCTTGTGGAGGAAATACCTTGTCGACGCTCTTGAGTTCGACTTTGTTGGTCATTGATGCCGTGGCGGTTCTTTAGCCGAAGCCGTCAAGCGCGCGCTCGACGCGCGCCTCCATGGGCTCACCCGACAGCGGGTAGGAGGGATGGCAGGGTCTTGGCCCGGCCATCCCGGAAGGGACTAGGCGGCTTTTTTCAGCTTCTTCTTCGGCTTCACTGCCTGCGGCAGGTCGAGGTCGGCGGCCTGGAACACGGCGTCCCATGACTCCCACAAACGATCGCGAACGAACTTGGCGATCGCGTAGAAGCGCTGGCGCTGCTCGGGCGTATTGGCGTAGGCGCGGATCAGCTTACGGCCTTCCGCCGCGTGCTCGAGGTCGCCCTGAATGTGGACGATGAAAATGTCGAGCTCCTTGTCGGTAAAGCCGTAGTTGCGGAGCGCCGGCACGATCCGCATGTAGAAGTCGGGTAACAGCGCCTCGCCCCCGACCATACCCGCCGCCATTGCCAGCGCTGGCTCTTCGCGGGTGCCGAAACGCGCGATGTCTTCGAGACCTTCCTCGAGCGCGGGGTGGGGGCGGATCTTGCCGCGCCTGTTCGCTTCCTCGATCTCCTTGCGGTCGTAGCCGCACGCAACCGCGAAATCGAGCGCGATCACATAGTGGGCGGCGTAGCCGCAGCGATCCTCAGTCTCCTCGTCGATCAGGTTTTCCATGATCGCGGTGCGCGCGCCGCGGTCCATGCCGTGCATCAGGCACGAACCGATGTTACGGACCGAATTGTTGTAGTAGTACATCATCTGGTACGCGAACTTGTTGATCTGATCGCGCGTGATCTCGCCGCGCTCGAGGCGGTCGAGGAACGGATGTTCCCCAAGCCGGCGCTCGTTGACCATGTTGGTGACCGCGTCGACGTATTGGTCGGGGGTCATGTTGCTGACGTCCACCATTGTCGCTCTCTCCTTGGAGCCGCTGCGCGGCGGGTGCGTATCCTACTTCGATCGTACTATAGCTTGTTTCGCTTACGCTGTGAACGCGGCGTCCCACATGTCGTACCACTCGTTGCGCAGCCGCTCGGTGTAATAGGCGATCCGAAGCCGGTCGAACGGGGTCTCGCAGCGCTTGAGGCAGTGGACGATGTCGGCCTTATCGAACAGCGGCGGCGCCGTGAAGGCGCGTAGGTTGGTGTCGGCAACGCCGTAGTGCCGCTTGAAAGCCTCGGCCATCGCCTTGTAGACCGCCTTCATCTGGGACTCGACTGCTGCCGAGGCGCCGAGCGTCACCCAATAGGCCGGCCGCTCGAGCGAGCCGATGTAGGCGTCGACCTTTTCCTTGAGGAGCGGGGTCGGCGCGACCTCTTGGGTCTTACCGACATTCGCGCCCAAGGCGCGCGCGAGGTCGGCGGCGAGTTCGCCCTGCGCCCCTTCGCCGACCCGGAGCTTGGAACCGTCGTTCAAGGTTATCGACTTCAGCATCTTGTTGACGAAGATGCGCCGCACTTTGTAGTCGGCGTTGTTCAAGTACATCGGCCCGTAGATCTCGATCAGATTGTCGAACAGATAGACGAGCTGCTTGGCGACCCGTGCCGCGTCGTTCTGCGCCACCTGCCCGGCGGCAAGCGCTTTGAGCCAGGGATGGTCCGCGACCCGGCGCTGCGCGATCGAACCGATCAAGGTCTCCGGCGTCACTTTGCCGCGATCGTGCGAGCGACCTTTGAACGGATTGACCTTGCTGCGGCTGCTCTTAGCCTTGGCTGCCTTGCGCGGTTTCGCTTTTTTCGCCATCGGTATCGCTCCCAAGCCGGCGCCGGCGGCCGGTCTGTTGATTCTGGTGGTCGCGGGCGTGCCTTGACATACCCGCGTCGGTGGCCGCGAGCAAATCGAAAACGCCCGGACCCGTCAAGCGACACCGCTGCATCCGGTTCGCAAGCGCCACCTTGCCGGTGCGCGCGCGTCTCCGATAAGGTTTCGCGAACGCCGAGGCATCACCCGGCGCGAAGAGGGGGAGGAACGCATGCGCTTTGCCACCGTAGTCGCGCCCAACAAGAAAGCCTATTTCGTCCGCATCGAAGGCGATGCCGCGGTACCCATCGGCAAGGCTTACGAGCGCCCGGGCTTGGACCCGTTCCGCGACCTGGTCGAAAGCGGCAAGAACCCGAACAAGGCCAAGGCGATCGCCAAGGCGTTCCCGCTCAAGGGCGCCAGGTTCAAGCCGGCGATCACGGCGCCGCAGAAGCTGATTGCGATCGGTCTCAATTACCGGAAGCACGCCGCCGAAACCGGGATGCAGGTTCCGAAAGCGCCGATATCGTGGTGCAAGTACACCTCGAGCCTGATCGGCCACGGCGAAACCATCAAGTACCGCCCTACCGATTCGACCAAGATCGACTATGAAGTCGAGCTCGCGTTCGTGATCGGGCGGCGCGCCAAGGACGTTGCCGAGAAGGATGCGCTCAAATACGTGTTTGGCTACACCTGCTGCAACGACGTCACCGCGCGCGACCACCAGTTCGCCGAGGGCCAGTTCGGGCGCGCCAAGAGCTTCGATACCTTCTCGCCGCTCGGGCCGTTCATCGTCACCGCCGACGAGATTCCCGATCCGCAGACGCTCCAGCTCGCGACCCGGCTGAACGGCCAGACCATGCAGAACGAGAACACCTCCGACATGATCTTCAGTTGCGCCGAGCTGATCGCCTATCTCTCGCGCTTCATCACGCTCGAGCCGGGCGACGTGGTCTCGACCGGCACGCCCTCGGGCGTGGGTGTCGCGCGCAAGCCGCCCGTCTACATGAAGGACGGCGACGTGGTCGAACTCGACATCGAACGGGTCGGCATGCTCAAGAACCCGGTCAAGGCGGTCTAAACCTTTTCGCTCGCTCCCCCTCCTGCTGCGTAGAGAGGGCAGGGGGCGGGGCGCCGCTAACCCACCGTCTTGCCGCCGTCGATCGGGATGACGGCGCCGGTCATCCACGTGGTGTGGGGCGAGGCTAAGTACGCGACCAACTCCGAAACGTCCTCGGGTTCGCCGGCGCGACCCAGAGGATAGGTCTTACCGCGCTCGATCAGGAATTTCGCGAGCGTCTTCTTGTCCATGATGCTCGAGTAGATTTCGCTCCGGA
>CAMDOQ010000059.1 GCA_945903685.1 Rhizobium sp. Q54 | reverse complement strand
TTCACGACATCGGCAAGAACATCGTCGGAG
Source organism: Rhizobium sp. Q54 (assembly GCA_945903685.1). Classification (GTDB taxonomy): domain Bacteria; phylum Pseudomonadota; class Alphaproteobacteria; order SHVV01; family SHVV01; genus SHVV01. Next base: position 12,842 of record CAMDOQ010000059.1, on the reverse strand, counting down.
TCGTCCTGCAGTGTAACAACTACGAGGTGATCGACTTGGGCGTCATGGTGCCGACGAGCAAGATCCTCGACACCGCGCGCGAGAGGAAGGTCGACATCATCGGGCTGTCTGGATTGATTACACCGAGCCTCGAGGAGATGGCCTTCGTCGCCAAGGAGATGGATCGGCAGGGGTTGTCCCTTCCGCTTCTGATCGGCGGCGCGACCACGTCCAAGGTCCACACCGCGATCAAAATCGCGCCTAACTATCGCGCACCGACGATTTATGTGACCGATGCCTCGCGCGCGGTCGGCGTCGTCGGCAACCTCCTGAACGATAAGGCCGCAGCGTTCGCCGCCGACGTGCGCACCGAGTACGAGCGCGTGCGTCGTTCCTATGCCGAACAGCAGCGCGGCAAGCGGCGCACCCCGCTCGCCGAGGTGCGTGCCAACCGGCTCAAGATCGACTGGCAGGGCTACGTGCCGCCGCTTCCGGCCCGCCTCGGCTTGATGACGTTGGCCGACTATCCGATCGACGAGTTGATCGAACGCATCGATTGGCGGCCGTTTTTCGCAACCTGGGAGCTGGCAGGGCGGTTCCCCGAAATTCTCGACGATCCCACCGTCGGGGAGGCCGCGCGCAGCCTCTATGCCGATGCCCGCGCCATGCTGCGTGAGCTGGCGGCGGCGAAGTGGACGACGCCCCGCGGCGTGGTCGGGTTCTGGCGCGCGGCGGCAGTCGGCGACGATATCGAGCTTTACGGCGAGGATGGAGCGGGACCGATCGCAACCGTCCACACGCTCCGCCAGCAAATGGCGCGCGACGAATCGGGACGCGCCAACTATGCGCTCGCCGACTTCATCGCGCCCGCGGCGAGCGGCATCGTCGACTATATCGGCGCCTTCGCCGCTACCGCCGGCAGCGGCATCGAGACCAAAGCGGCCGCCTTCGAGCGTGACCATGACGACTACCGCGCGATCATGGTCAAGGCGTTGGGCGACCGCCTCGCCGAGGCGTTCGCCGAACGCCTGCACGAGCGCGTGCGCAAGGAATTTTGGGGCTATGCCAGGAACGAGCAGCTTTCGAACGCCGACCTGATCGCCGAACGCTATGTCGGGATTCGGCCGGCACCCGGCTATCCGGCCTGCCCCGACCACACCGAAAAGGCGACGTTGTTCGCCTTGCTCGAGGCCGAGGCGCGGACCGGGCTGCAGTTGACCGAAAGCTTCGCGATGACGCCGACCGCCGCGGTGTGCGGGTTCTACTTTGCCCATCCGGAGTGCCGCTACTTCGGTCTGGGGAAAATCGAGCACGACCAGGTGGTGGATTACGCGCGCCGCAAGGGCTTAACCGTCGCCGAGGCCGAACGCTGGCTCGCACCCAACCTCAACTACGACCCCGCCGCCGCCGAATCGCCGGCCGCCGCCGCTTGAGGGACAGCGGTGTGACAGCGCCGACATTGCCGGCCGGCGACGCCCGCGTTATGAACGGCCGCAGGCGGGGTCGCACTCAACCGGGGCATCAGCGTGGCGAAGCGTAGACAAAAAAGCAGCGGGGCGAAGGAAGCGCGGTCCCATCTCCATCCGGAGCCGTTCTTTATTGTCGTCGTTGATCGCGACAAAGGCATTTTCAACGTGATCGGGCCGGTCGAAGACGACGCGCCCTACGTGCGCGAAGTGAACCGGATCCAACGTAAAGGCCGCAGCGTCGACCTTCACAATCCCGGCGAGTTCACGGCGCGCGAGGACGTCGTCCGGGAAGTCGAGCGGAGCCTCGGCTTCGCCTACGCCGACGCCCCGATCGTCGAATTGCGCGGTGCGTGAGCGCGACTCACCACGGGCAGGCGCTGCCGTCGTAGTTAAGGAAGCTTCCGGAATCGGCGGGTGCAAGCCGTTCGATCACCGCCCGTAGCTGGGTGACGCTTGCGGCGGCCGATAGTGCTCCGCGGTCGGCCGCGGCGGTCACCGGTCCGGGATTCAGCATGACCACCGTGATGTCGCGTGCGCTGAGGTCTGCCGCGAGCGATCGGCCGACCATGTTCACGGCCGCTTTGCTCGACGAGTAGGGGTAGTAACCGCCCGGGCTTTCGTGGATCGAGCCCATGCGGCTCGAAAGAATGGCGATCGTCCGCCGCTCGCTCGCTTCGACGTTGTCGACGAAGCTTTCCGCCATCTTGAGCGGTCCCATCACGTTCACCTGCAGCACCGCGAGCCAGTCGCCGTAGTCGACCAGGCCGAATGCCTGCGGCTCGTGCCCGGCCAAACCGGCGGCGTTGACGAGTAGATCGATCGGTTCGCCGGCAAGCTCGCGGGCGAGCCGATCGACGGTGCGGTGCTCGGCGACATCGAGCGCGTGGAGCGTAACGCGGCCGGCGGCGACAAGCGCGATCGCGCCGAGCTCGGCGGCGGCTTCAGGCTGGCGCGCGCAGGCGAACACCCGCCAGCCATCGGCGGCGTATTGGCGGACGAATTCGAGGCCAAGACCGCGACTAGAACCGGTGACGAGGACGGAGGGCATGGCGAACGGCCTCGAGGTCTGGGGCCGGCTAGCGGGCGCCGGCGCCGCCGTGCGCTACCACGGCAGTTCGGTGCCGTCGTAGTGGAAGAACTTCCCCGACTCGGCGATCGTCGCGCGCGCGATGATGGCGCGCACGGCGGCGACGCTGGTCGGCGCATCGAGCGCCGCGTTGACGCCGCCCATGTCGGTCTTGACCCAGCCCGGCGAGAGCGCCAGGACAGTGATGCCGCGCGGTCCGAGCAGTCCCGCCAGATTCTTCGCCACCATGTTGGCGGCGGCCTTGGACGTGCGATAGGCGATTGCGGTATCGCCTGCGGTCAATCCGATGCTGCCCATCCGGCTCGAGATCGTCGCCAGAACCTTTCGCTGGCTGGCGGCAAGATGCTCGGCGAACGCCTCGGCGACTTTCATCGGAGCCAGAACGTTCGTCGCCAACGTTTGAGCGAAACGCTTGTAGTCGGTCTTGCCAAAGTCCTCGCTCGGCCCCTGGACACCGGCATTGTTGATCAGGACGTCGATCGTCTCGCGCTTGAGCGACTGCGCGAGCTGGTCGACCTGCGCGTGATTGGCGACGTCCAAGCGATGGACGGTGACACGCCGGCCGGAGACGCCGGCTAGCATGTTGAGGTCGCGCGCTGCGGCGCCGGTCGGTTCGCGGCAACACGCGAATACGCGCCAGTCGGCGGCGTTGTACTGCCGCACGAACTCGAGGCCGAGGCCGCGGTTGGCGCCGGTAATGAGGACCGTCTCCACGCGCGTTACCGCGTCCGGTCCGGGGCCAGAGCAACCGTCATGGCGGCAGCTCTTCGCCGTTCCACTTGTAGAGGTTGCCCGTCTCGTTCAGCGTCAGCTTGTCGATCAACTGCCGCATGCTGCGGATGCTGACGACCGGATCGAGCAGAATTTCGGTGGTCTGGTCGGCCTCGAGGTCCTGGCGGCCCATCTCGGTGTTGGCCCAACCGGGGTTGATCGAGACGACGATGATCCCCATCGGCTTCAAGTAGCCCGACATGCTTTTCGCCAGCATGTTGATGGCGGCCTTGGTGGTTCGATAGACGTGTTTGTCGTCGCCCCACACCAGCGGCCCGCCCCCCGGCATCGATACGCTGGAGAGCGTCGAGGCCATCGTCAGGATGATCCTTCGCCGGCTCTTGGCAACATGCGGCGTGAATGCCTCCGAGACCTTGCAGGTCGAGAACAAGTTGGTCCAGATCAGCTCCTGCCACTTGTGGTAGTCGGTCTCGCCCCATTTGTCGCGGGTCGGCAGCACGCCGGCATTGTTGTTGAGGACGTCGATCGGAACGTCGCGAAGCTCGTGCGCAAGCCTTTCGACCTGGCTGTGATGGGTGACGTCAAGCTCGTGAACGGTGACGCGGCCTTTCGATTTTGCGGCGATCGCATTGAGTTCGGCGGCCTTAGCCGGGTTGCGACAACAGGCGAGAATGCGCCAGCCGGCTTGATCGAGCTGGCGCACCCATTCCAGGCCAAGCCCGCGGTTGGCCCCAGTGAGAAGCATCGTGTCCATGCGGCGAACGCTAACGTGGCGCTGCCGGGCGGTCAAACGCCGATCAGTACGGAAGGGTCGAGCCGTCCCAGCGCATCAGGCGCCCGCTGTCTTCGAGCGTGGCGGTAGCGACGATTTTACGCATGCCTTCGACCGACTTGACTGGATCGACGAGGTCATCGGGGGTATAGCCGGGATCGAGATCGGACCGGCCCATCTCGGTGTTGGCCCAGCCCGGCGTTACCGACAGCACGGCGATGTGACGGTCCCGGAGGTACCCGGCCAAGTTGATGGCGAGCATGTTTACGGCGCACTTGGTGGTGCGGTAGACGTGCTTGCCGTCGCCGAATTTCGACTTGGTCGCCCGCGTGCCGGCGGCCGAAAGCGAGGACAGACCGGAGGTCATGCACAGGATCATCTTCCGCTGGCTGCGCGCGACCTGCTCGACGAAGGCTTCCGCCATCTTCATGTAGGAGAACAAGTTGTTGTGCATGATCCGGGCCCATTCGTCGTAGTCGGTCTGCCCGAACGTTTTTCGAGCCGGCAAGATACCGGCGTTGTTGTTGAGGACGTCAATCGCTTCGTCCTTGAGCGTGGCGGACAGACGATCGATCGCGGCGAAGTCGGTGACGTCGAGCCGATGCGGCACGACCCGGCCCTGCGATTTCTTGGCGATGGCGAACAGGTCCTCGGCCTTGGCTGGGTCGCGGTAGGTGGCATGGACCCGCCAACCGGCGGCATCGAGCTGGCGTACCCATTCGAGCCCGAGCCCGCGGTTGGCGCCGGTGATCAGCATCGTTTCCATCGTCGAACCCCCAATTTCGTTCTTGTTCATTCACCCGTCGACGCGATGGCGCGCCCGTACCCGCCACCACCCGGCGTTTCGATCACGAAAACATCGCCCGGCGCCATCGCCGTCATCGCGGTGCCGGACAATTCGACGCGCTCGCCGCGCGCGCGGACAACGTAGTTCCTGCCGACCATCCCAGGTCCGCCGCCGGCGGCGCCGGGCGGCGGCACCCGCCGATGACTCGACAGGATTGCCGCCGTCATCGGCTCGAGGAAGCGGATCCGCCGTACCACGCCGTCGCCGCCGCGGTGCCGCCCGCGGCCGCCCGAGCCGCGCCTGATCGCGAAGCTTTCGACCATCACCGGAAAGCGCAGCTCGATCACCTCGGGGTCGGTCAAGCGCGTGTTGGTCATATGGGTGTGAACGGCGTCGGTGCCGTCGAAGTCGGGGCCAGCGCCGGAGCCGCCGCAGATCGTCTCGTAGTATTGATAGCGCTCGTTGCCGAAGGTCAGGTTGTTCATGGTTCCTTGCGCGCCGGCCAAGGTCCCGAGCGCGCCGTAAAGGGCGTCGGTGATCGCCTGGCTGGTTTCGACGTTGCCGGCGACAACCGCGGCCGGGGCGAGCGGATGCAGCATCGAGCCGACTGGGACGACGATCTTGAGCGGCTTGAGGCAGCCCTCGTTGAGCGGGATGTCGTCGTCGATCAGGGTCCGGAACACATAGAGCACCGCGGCCTTGGTGACGGCGAGCGGGGCGTTGAAGTTCCGCGCGTGCTGAAGGGAACTGCCGGTGAAGTCGATCGTTGCTTGACCTTTGGCGCGATCGATCGCGATCGCGACCGCGATCTCGCTGCCGTCGTCTAGCGGATAGCGGCAGGTGCCGTTCGTCAGCGCGCCGATCGCCCGCTTGACGCAAGCTTCGGCATTGTCCTGGACGTAGCGCATGTAGGCGCGCACGACGTCGAGCCCGTAAGCAACGACCATGCGGCGGATTTCCTTGACGCCCTTTTCGCAGGCGGCGATCTGAGCCTTGAGGTCGGCGATGTTCTGCGTCGGATTGCGGGCCGGGTAGGGGCCCGAGGCAAGTAGCGCAAGCATACCGGTCTCGTCGAAGCGACCGCTGTGCACGGCGCGGACGTTGTCGAACAGGATGCCTTCCTCGGCCACGGTGGTCGAATCGGGGGGCATCGACCCCGGCGTGGTGCCGCCGATATCGGCGTGGTGGCCGCGCGAACCGACGTAGAACAGAATCGTACGTCCGGCGTCGTCGAATACCGGGGCAATGACCGTGATGTCGGGTAGGTGGGTGCCGCCGTTATAGGGCGCGTTGAGCGCGATGACGTCACCCGGAACCAGCGTCGTGCGGCGCGCCTCGATCACTGTCTTGACGCTCTCGCTCATCGAGCCCAGATGCACCGGCATATGCGGCGCGTTGGCGATCAGGCTACCGTCGGCGTCGAACAGCGCACACGAAAAATCGAGCCGCTCCTTGATATTGACCGAATGGGCGGTGTGCGCGAGCACGGTTCCCATCTGCTCGGCGATCGACATGAAGAGGTTGTTGAAGATCTCGAGCATGACTGGATCGACCGCGGTCGAAACCGATTTGGCGCGACGTTCGGCGACGCGGGTTATGACGAGATTTCCTGCCGCCGTCAGTTCGGCTGCCCACCCCAGGTCGATGACATTGGTGCCGTGCGGCTCGATCACGATCGCTGGGCCCGCCACCCGCGGCCCGACGTCCAGGGCGGCGCGCTCGACGATCGCCGCGTCGTGATGGGCGCCGTCGCGGTAGATCATGGTGCTGCGGGCGGGGATCGGCCCGCGCTTGGCCGCCACCGTGGTGGCGGTGCTGGCGGCACTCGCGCCGCCGACCGCTTCGACCGCGACGGTGCCGGCGATCAAAGGTTTGTCGCTGGCGGCAAAGCCGTAGCGGTCGCGATGTGCGGTTTCGAACGCGGCGCGCATCGCGGCGAGCGGCGCCTCGTCGACGATGAGCGCTACATCGCTCCCTTGGTAGCGCAAATGGATACGGCGGTGCAGTCGCGCCTGGTCGGCGGCAACGCCTTGGGCGGCGATCTCGGTGCGCGCCGCATCGGCCAGTGCATCGAGCGCTGCGCCGATCGCCGGCAGGGTCTCGGCCTCGAGCGCGAGCTCGATCGAGCGCTCGCGCATCACCGTGACGTCGGCCAGGCCGATGCCGTAGGCCGACAGCACGCCGGCGTGTGGATGGATCAGAATCTTGGTCATGCCGAGGGCGTCGGCGACGGCGCAGGCGTGCTGGCCGCCGGCGCCGCCGAAACAGTTGAGCACGAACGCGCCGGAATCGTGACCGCGCTGGATTGAAATCTTCTTGATTGCGTTCGCCATGTTGTCGACGGCGATGGCGAGGAAGCCTTCGGCGACGTCTTCGGGCGAGGTCGGGCGGCCGCGGGCCTTTGCGACAGCGGCCGCGAGCGTGGTGAACTTTGCGACCACGACCTCGCGATCGAGCGGTTGATCGCCGGACGGGCCGAATACGCGCGGGAAAAACTCGGGGTCAAGCTTGCCGACCATCACGTTGGCGTCGGTGACGGTCAAAGGTCCGCCGCGGCGGTAGCAGGCCGGGCCGGGATCGGCGCCGGCCGAAGCGGGGCCGACCCGAAAGCGGGTACCGTCGAAGTGGAGGATCGAGCCGCCGCCGGCAGCGACGGTGTGGATCGCCATCATCGGCGCGCGGATGCGGACGCCGGCGACTTCGCTTTCGAAGGTACGTTCCAGTTGGCCGTCATAGAGCGAAACGTCGGTCGAGGTCCCGCCCATGTCGAAGCCGATCACGCGCGCGAAGCCGGCGACGCCCGCGGTGCGGACCGCGCCGACCACGCCGCCGGCCGGCCCCGACAGAATCGAGTCCTTGCCCTGGAAGCGGCGGGCGTCGGCCAGGCCGCCGTTCGATTGCATGAAGAACAGCCGGGTACCGCCAAGTTCGCTCGCGACCCGCGCGACGTAGCGGTTCAAGATCGGCGAAACGTACGCATCGACCACCGTGGTATCGCCGCGTGCCACCAGCTTGATCAACGGGCTCACCGCATGCGAGGCCGACACCCGGGCGAACCCGATGCTCTCCGCGATCGCCGCGACTTCGGCCTCGTGCGCCGGGTAGCGATAGGCGTGCAGAAAAGCGATCGCGACCGCGGCGATGCCGGCGTCCTTGGCGGCGCGGAGTTCGCGCTCGACCGAACCGCGGTCGATGCCGCGCAGGACCTCGCCCTTGGCGGTGACGCGGCAATCGACCTCGATCACGCGCTCGTAGAGCATCGCCGGTAGGCGAATGTGGCGGGCGAAGATGTTGGGGCGGTTCTGGTAGCCAATGCGAAGAATGTCGGCGAAGCCCTTATTGACGACGAGCACGGTCCGCTCGCCCCGGCGCTCGAGGAGCGCGTTGGTAGCGACCGTGGTGCCCATTTTGACGGCGGCGATCGCGGCGGTCGGAATCGGGGCGGCCGCGGCCACGCCCAGGATATCGCGGATGCCCTGGAGGGCGGCGTCGCGGTAGCGCTCGGGCGCCTCGGACAAGAGCTTATGGGTACGGATCGCGCCGTCGGGCGCGCGCGCGACGATATCGGTGAAAGTCCCGCCGCGGTCGATCCAGAACTGCCAGCCGGGCGTGGTGTCGGTCACAAACGTCGTCCGCTTCTTGCGTACCCGTTTGTAGAGGAGGTTTCGGATGGCGGTCCAGCGGAAGGTGTGCGACAAATCCGCTAGGTTTCCGTCACCGGCATGACTATCTGGGGGAAAGTACTCGGCGGGACCGTGGGCTTCGTGCTCGGCGGTCCGCTCGGCGCGCTGATCGGCGGCGTTGCCGGCCACGCCGTCGACAAGCTGCAGCGCGGACGCCAGGACGAGGCCGGCGCCGGCACCAAAGAAATCGCGTTTACGATCGGCGTTATCGTGCTCGGCGCCAAGATGGCGAAGGCCGACGGCGTCGTCACGCCCGAGGAAGTGCGCGCATTCAAGGAAGTTTTCCACGTCCCGCCCGATGAGCTCAAGAATGTCGGACGGGTGTTCGATCGGGCGCGCCAGGACGCCGAGGGGTTCGAGCCGTATGCGAGGCAAGTGGCCGAGTTGTTCAAGGGCAAACCGGCGGTGCTCGAAGACCTGCTCGACGGCTTGTTCCACATCGCCAAGGCCGACGATGTCGTGCACCCGGCCGAGCTCGAGTTCCTGGCCGAGGTCGCGCGCATCTTCGGCTTCAGCGAGGCCGAATGGGCGCGCATTCGCGAGGGCTATGTCGGCCCCGATCAGGCCGATCCGTACCGGATTCTCGGCGTCGATCGCGAAGTTTCCGATTCCGAACTCAAGCGCCGCTACCGCAAGCTCGCCAAGGAGCATCACCCCGACGTGCTGGTCGGGCAGGGCCTGCCCAAGGAGTTCGTCGAGGTGGCGAGCGAAAAGCTCGCCTCGATCAACGCCGCCTACGAGCGTATCGCCCGCGAGCGCGGCATCGGGTGAGCGCCCGACGACCGCGCGCGGGCTAAGGCGATAAGGACCGTTCGTGCGGCTCCATCACTTGGCGTTGGCTGTTCTCGTCAACCTCGTGTTCGGCTTCAACTTCGTCGCCGGCAAGATCGGCGCCGACCACTTCGAGCCGTTGTTCTTCACTGCGCTCCGCTTCGCCGTCGTCGTGGTTTGCCTGGCGCCGTTCCTGAAAGACGTGCCCGGACGCTGGCGCGACGTCGTCAAGGTGGGGCTCTTGATCGGGGTCGTCCATTTCGGGCTGATGTTCGTCGGTATGCGGCTTTCGGCTGGTGCCGCGTCGGTCGCCCTGATCGCCCAGCTTCATGTGCCGTTCTCGATCATACTCGCCATGATCTTTCTCAAGGAGCGCTTGAGCACGCGACGGCTCGCCGGCACCGCGCTCGCTTTCGCCGGGGTCGCGGTGATCGGTTTCGATCCGACGGTGTTCGCGCATCTCGAGGCGCTGCCGTTCGTGGTATTGGGCGCGCTCGCGATCGGCTTGGGCGTGGTCCTGATTCCGGGAACACGCGGCGTGCCGATCGTGACGCTACAGGCGTGGATGGGGGTGATTTCGCTGCCGCCGCTCCTGCTGCTGAGCTTGGTTTTCGAAAGCGGCCAGATCGCCGCCCTCGGCGCGGCTACCCTCGAACAGTGGGGAGCGCTCTTGTTCGTCGCCGTCGGCGCGACGGTGTTCGGCCACGGCAGTTGGTACTATCTCATCAAGGCCTATCCGATCACGGTGATCTCGCCCTTCACGTTGCTCGGCCCCGTCTTCGGCGTGGTCTCGGGAGTCTTGTTTCTGGATGACGCGTTGACCTGGGAGATACTGTTCGGCGGCGCGATGGTGCTCGTTGGCATCGGTCTCATCCAGATTCGGGCCGGCGCCGGCTCGAGCAACGCCGCCGTGGCGGTCAAGACGTAGCTCCACGATGCGCGAACGCCTCTCGCCCAATTTCGACGCTCGCCCTGCGGGGCAGGCGATCGACATGCTCGTCTTCCACTACACCGGGATGCCGTCGAGCGCCGCTGCGCTCGACCGGCTCTGCGACCCGGCCGCCAAAGTGAGTGCGCATTACCTGATCGACGATGCGGGCGAGCTGACCGCGCTCGTCGCCGAAACGGCGCGCGCCTGGCATGCCGGCGTCGCCTATTGGGCCGGCGTTACCGACATCAACGGCTGCTCGATCGGGATCGAGCTTGCCAATCCCGGCCACGAGTGGGGTTACGTGGCATTCACCGCTGCCCAATACGAGACGTTGATCGCGCTGGCGCGGGAACTTTTGGGGCGCCATCCCATTCCGACCCATCGCGTGCTCGGGCATTCCGATGTCGCGCCCGAGCGGCGGCAAGATCCGGGCGAACGGTTCGACTGGGAGCGGCTGGCGGCCGCCGGGATCGGTTCGGTCGCCGAGCGCACCGCCGATCCGCGCGACTTGAAGGTTGATCGACGGCCTTCGCACGTGGCGATCACGGCCTTGCAACACGATCTCGCGCGTTTCGGCTATCGGATCGAGCCGACCGGGACCTTCGACAGGCCCACCACCGACGTCGTCGCAGCGTTTCAGCGCCACTATCGGCGCCAGCGCGTCGATGGTACTCCCGACCCCGAAACGCTTGCGATCCTGGCCGAATTGCTCGCGCGCCGCCCGGCCTGACCGGGCGTCGAGCGCGCCGCCCTTGCGCCCGGGCCACCGAAGCGCCACTTTACCGGGGCGTCAGATCGCCGGGCAGCCGCGCTGCCGCAGGTAACTGCGGCGGTGAGGAAAGTCCGGGCTCCACGGAAAGACGGTGCCGGGTAACGCCCGGCGGGGGCGACCCCAGGGACAGTGCCACAGAAAACAGACCGCCCGCCGGCCGCGAGGCCAGCGGGTAAGGGTGAAAAGGTGCGGTAAGAGCGCACCGCGGCGCCGGCAACGGCGGCGGCACGGCAAACCCCACCGGGAGCAAGACCAAATAGGGACGGCGCGCCGCTTCGGCGGCAGACGGTTTCCGGGTCAGTCGTCCGGGTAGGTTGCGCGAGGCGCTTGGCGACAAGCGTCCCAGATGAATGGTTGCCTCCGGGCGCAAGCTCGGGACAGAACCCGGCTTATAGGCGGTCTGACGCCTCTTGCCGCGCCGCTCGCCGTCGTTAATGAAGACGCGGGGTATATCAGGAACAAAACAGGAATAATTAGGATACTAAACTGCCACAATTCGCCCATGCCGAAGCCGCGCCACGGCCACGATCCCGTGGTGAGGTCGCAGGTCTCGGGGCGCGTGGCCCTCGCGTCGCGTTATTCATTGATTTTTCAGAGCTATTCCCATTGACGCCCATATACACCCATGTTATCCCATGCTGTCCCAAATAGCCTCCAGAACGGCGGCCGATATCGCGATGACTATGACGAGGCGTACGGGACGCGGAGTAGTTCGGTGGCAGGGAGCGCTTCATGGCGCTGTTTCTTTCCAAGTTCCTCAACAAGGTCGACCGCAAAGGGCGCGTGTCGGTTCCGGCCCCGTTTCGCGCTGAACTCGCCGCCGAGACCTTTGCCGGCATCATCGTCCGCCCGTCGTTCGTCAGCGCCGCGCTCGATGGCTGCGGCAAGTTGGCGCTCGAGACGCTCAAACAGGGCGTCGATCAGCTCAATCCGTTTTCCGACGAGCGTATGAGTTTTGCGAGCGCGATCTTTGCGCGGAGCTCGTCGCTGCCGTGGGACGGCGAGGGCCGGATTGTGCTGCCGGCCGAGCTGCTCGCGCATGCCCACCTTACCGAACGCGCCCTGTTCGTCGGCCTGGGCGACGCCTTTCAGATTTGGGAGCCCGGCCGCTATACCGAGGCCGAGGCAGAAGCGATCCGCCGCGCGCGCGAGTTGCGCGGAAGTCTTAACGCACCGTCGCGAAAGGAATGAAGGAGCCTCACGAGCAGTGACGGATCTTGGATCGCATGAACCGGTGATGGTCGATGCGGTGGTGGCCGCGTTGGCGCCCCGGAACGGCGACATCATGATCGACGCCACCTTCGGCGCCGGCGGTTACACGCGCGCCCTGCTCGAAGCGGCCCCCTGTACGGTGTGGGCGATCGACCGCGATCCGACGGCGATCGCGCGGTCGGCCGCGCTCACGGCCCGCTACGGCCAGCGCTTCCACGCCATCGAAGGCCGCTTTTCCGAGATGGCGGCGCTGCTCGCGCCGCACGCGGTTGCCGCTGCCGACGGCATCGCCTTCGATCTCGGCGTATCCTCGCCGCAGATCGACGATCCCGAGCGCGGCTTCTCGTTTCAGTCCGACGGCCCGCTCGATATGCGGATGACGCCGACGGGTTCAAGTGCCGCCGACTTCGTCAATACTGCGGCGGAGACGACGATCGCCGATGTCATCTATCGCTTCGGCGAGGAACGGCACGCGCGGCGGATCGCCCGCGCAATCGTGCGCCGGCGCCGCGAGCGCCCGCTCGCCCGCACCGGCGAGCTGGTCGATGCGATCGTGCAGGCGGTTGGGCCGCAACGCGAAGGCGAGCGCCTTCATCCCGCGACCCGAACATTTCAAGCGATCCGCATCCACGTCAACGACGAGTTAG
>CAMDOQ010000058.1 GCA_945903685.1 Rhizobium sp. Q54 | reverse complement strand
CGCCCGGCCCGGCACGCCCGAGGCGGCCCCCGCGGGAGCCCCAGGACCGCTCGCCCTGGCGACGCCCCGGCCGTTCGCGGCCGCGCGCGGGGCCATGGTGGTTCCGGCGCGCGGTCGGATCGTCGCCTATTTCGGCCAGACCAACGAGCAGGGGATCAAGGAGCGCGGGCTCTCGATCGAGACGTTACCGGCGGCGCGCGTGGTGGCCCCGCACGAGGGCCGCGTCGTATACGCCGGGCCGTTTCGAACCTACGGGCAACTCTTGATCCTTGCTCACGGCGCCGGATACCATACCTTGATAGCCGGACTCGCCCGCATCGACAGTGCGGTTGGCCAGGACGTTAGTGCTGGCGAACCGCTCGGACGCATGGCCGATGGCGGAAGCGAGCGGCCCGTGATGTACTTGGAAATGCGCCACGAAGGCGCCCCGGTCGATCCGCTGCAATGGCTCGCCGCCTTGGAACGAAAGGTAAAGGGATGATGCGTAAGGTTGTCCTCGCGGGCGCGAGCGCGCTCTTGCTGGCCTGGATCGGCCCGGCGGCGGCGCAAAGCTCCGACACCTACCGCCAGCTCAATCTGTTCGGCGACGTGTTCGAGCGAATCCGGTCCGATTTCGTCGAAGAGGTCGGCGACAAGGACCTGATCGAAGCCGCGATCAAGGGCATGCTGTCGGCGCTCGATCCGCACTCGAGCTACTTGAATCCCGAGACCTATAAGGAAATGCAGGTCCAGACCCGGGGCGAGTTCGGCGGGCTCGGGATCGAGGTCAGCATGGAGAACGGCTTGGTCAAAGTGATCTCGCCGATCGAGGACACGCCGGCGTTCCGCGCCGGCGTCAAACCGGGCGATTTCATCACCCATTTGGACGGTGAACAGGTCCTGGGCCTCACCCTCCAGGACGCGGTCAAGAAGATGCGCGGTCCGGTCAATACCGACATCGTCATCACGATCCAGCGCGCCGGGGTCGAAAAGCCGTTCAACGTCACGCTGAAGCGGAGCGTGATCCCGATCAAGTCGGTGCGCGGCCGCGTCGAAGGCAACGTCGCCTACGTCCGGGTCTCGCAGTTCAACGAGCAGACCGAGTCCGGCCTCAAGGCGGCGATGGAAGAAGCCAAATCGAAGCTGGGCGGCAAGATGGAAGGGGTGGTGCTCGACCTGCGCGGCAATCCGGGCGGCCTGCTCGAGCAGGCGGTCGCAGTTTCGGACGCGTTCCTCGACCAGGGCGAAATCGTCTCGACCCGCGGGCGCCGAAGCCAGGACTCCAAGCGCTATAACGCGCGCAAGGGCGATCTCGCCGAGGGCAAGCCGATTGTCGTCCTCATCAACGGCGGCTCTGCGTCGGCCTCGGAGATCGTCGCCGGCGCGCTCCAGGACCACAATCGTGCGGTCGTGTTGGGCTCGAAGTCGTTCGGCAAGGGCTCAGTCCAGACCATCATGCCGCTCGGCCAGTACGGCGCGCTCCGGCTCACCACCTCGCGCTACTACACGCCGGCGGGACGCTCGATCCAGGCCAAGGGGATCGATCCCGACGTTATCGTGCTGACGGCGCGCGACATTGCCGAAGCGCGCAGCGAAGCGAGCCTGCGCGGCCATCTCGCCAATCCGCAAAACGGCAAGGCGCCGGCGGGCACGTCGACACCGCCCGCGGCCGGACAGCCAACGCCGCCGGCTGCCGCACAGCCGACGACCCCGCCGCCACAAGCGACGGCGCCGCAGGGCGACCGGCCGCCCGGCGCCGAGGCCGAGGACATCCAGCTCACACGCGCGCTTGAGGTCGTGCAGCAGATCAAGCTGCATGGTGTCAAAGGCGCGGTGGCGGCCGCGGTGAGCTCGCAGTCCACGGTAAAGAACTAGCCGGTTCGACGACGAACTCGTGGCGAAAGAGCCCGCGGCACCAACAAAACGCGGAAAGATTCAGAAGCCGGTGGCGGTCCGCGCTGCGGCTACGCCGCCGCGGCCGCGCTTTACCGTACCCTGGGTTCCGCTTTCGATTGCCGTCGGCGGCAGCGCCGCGCTCGTCGCTGCCTTTGTCGGATTCGCGCTCTATGCCGACGCCGACCGCGCCAAGCAGAAACCCGCCTACCTCGCGCTCGCACCGCTGCCGTCCCTACTCGCCCCCGAGACGGCGGCGAGCACGGGCGAATCGACTTCGGCAGCAACCGCTCCAACGGCACGCGCACCAGCTGCCGCGGCCGGTTCCGGCCCTCCGTCGACGGCGCGGCCGCCTGCCGCAGGCGAGGGCCCCAAGATGCCGGCGGTCGCCCGTGACCCGGTCGCGGGCCAGCCCGTACCGCCCGCCGGAAAGGCGGCCCCGGGGATCCGGCCCGAGGCCGCCGCGGTACCGCCGGCTGGTAGCGCGGCAACACCAGCGGCTGGCAGCGCGGCAACACCGGCGGCGAGTGGCACCGCACCTCCTCCCGCTGCAAGTGCTTCGGGCGCCAAGCCGCCGCAAGCGGTAACGCCCGCCGGTACGCCGCCGCCAACCACCCCGGCCACGCCGCCGGTGGCCGCTGCGAGCCCCCCGGGCGCTAAGCCCCCTGCGGCCGCACCGGCAACACCGAGCCAAACCGCAAAAAGCGAGGCGGCCGAGCCGCCGCCGGCGCCAAAGGCCGAAATCCCGAGCCGGATCGCGCTAGGCCCGGTGCCAGACCCGGCGCTCGTCGCTAAGACGCCGAAAGGGCCGCTTCCGGTCGTCGCGCCCGATGGGCGCAAGGCCTGGGAGGTCTACGCCCGCCCGTTCGCCGACGACGGTCAGCGCCCGTTGATCGCCGTCCTGCTGTCGGGAGTCGGCTTGAGCCAGTCGGCGACCAAGACCGCGATCCAGCAATTACCCGGCCAGGTAACGCTCGCCTTCGCCGCTTACGCCCCCAACGTCGACCGTCAGATCGCCGAGGCGCGCGCCGCCGGCCATGAGGTCATGCTGCAGTTGCCGATGGAACCGGTCAATTATCCCGCCAGCGATCCCGGTCCGCACACGCTCCTCACCTCGCTCACCGCGACCGAGAACATCGATCGCATGGAGTTCATTTTGAGCCGCTTCGCCGGCTATGTTGGCGTCACCACCTACATGGGATCGCGCTTCACCACCTCACTCGACCACATGCGCCCGGTGATGAGCGCGCTCAACCAGCGCGGGCTCCTGTTCCTCGACGGCGACGCCGTCGAAGGCAGCGTGACGCGCAGCCTAAGCCGCGAGCTTGGGCTACCGAGCGTCGTCAACCACCGCGTGCTCGATCGCCAGGCCTCGCGCGCCGCGATCGACACCTACCTGATCGAGCTGGAGCAACTTGCCAAAGCCGAGGGCGTCGCGATCGGCCTCGGCCATCCGTTCCCGGTGACGATCGAGCGGGTCACGCAGTGGGCGCCGACGCTGAAAGAGAAGGGCATCGCGCTGGCGCCGATCTCGGCCGCGATCAAACGACAACAGGCGCGCTAGCTGTGGCCAAAGCGCGCGAAACGCTGCCCTACCGGCGCGCGGTCGGGATCATGCTCTTGAACGCACACAACCAAGTGCTGGTGTGCCAGCGCGCCGACCAGGACGGACCAGCCTGGCAAATGCCGCAAGGCGGGATCGATAAACGCGAATCGCCGCGCGCGGCGGCGCTGCGTGAGCTCGAGGAAGAAGTCGGCACCGCCAAAGCCGAGATCATCGCCGAGACCCGCGGCTGGCTGGCTTACGACCTGCCGGCGGCCATTCAAGCCAAGGTGTGGGGCGGGCGCTACCGCGGCCAAAAGCAGAAGTGGTTCGCGATGCGCTTCCGCGGGCGCGATCGCGACATCCGTTTGGATGCCCATCACGACCCCGAGTTCACGGCCTGGCGCTGGCTCGACCCGGCCGAGCTTCCCGCACTCACGGTGTCGTTCAAGCGCGCGCTCTACCGCGAGGTACTCGAGTCGTTTCGCGGGCTCTTAACGTCGGCCGCACCCAGGCAGCGCGTCACCACGCGCCGCCGTCAGGCAGCGGCCCGCTCCAAGTAGCGGACACGGGCGCGCAGGAGCCACCACGCGGCGCGGATGATCGCCTTGGCGGTGTGTCCCTGCGAGTCGATACCGACCGCTTTCATCACCATGCCGAGGCCGCGCTGGACGTGGCCGTAGCGATAGAGCGGAAAGGCGCGCCGAGCGTAGGCGCGGCTGAAGGTGCGGCGCTCGTAGGGGCCGTGCGCGCCCGAGCCGCAGTAGAAGGCGTAAGCAAGCTCGTCGTCATCGCTCTCCGCGAGCCGAGCGAGCGACGCACGCAGCCGGTCCCACAGCCCCGACCGCTCGGCATCGCGGTAGCGCTTCGAATTCGAATAGAACAGCTTGTAGTGGCGGAACTCGTCGCCGGCGATCTTGGTGCAGACCTGCTTCAAGACCGGCTCGTCGGCGGCATCGCGTAGGGCGCTGTAGAACGAACTGGTGCCGACCTCGACCACGCAACGCGCGACCAGCTCGTTGGTGCGGCTGCCGCGGACCGACCGGGTGGCATCGAGCGGCAGGATGTGGCCCTGCTTGAAGCGCGCGAAACTCGCGTCGAAGTCGAAGGCCGGGTCGGCGAGCTCGGCCCAGCGCCGGAGCGCCATGCCGTGCTGCACTTCCTCCGCACCCCATGCGCGCGCCGCGTCCTGGAACGCGGGATCGTCGTGGAACACGTTGCAAAGATAGGTGACGTAGTCGTCGCTATGGTGTTCGACCATCGCCGCCGCCTTGACGGCGAGCAAGAGGCCGGGATCGACCCGCGCGCGGTCGAACGCATCCCACGCGATATCGGCGAGCGTCCAATGCCGTCCCATCGTCTACCTCCCCCGTATTACGACCTACAGGAGACCCCCGGCGTACTACTGCGTGCTTTTTGTTATGACCGAATGTTAGTCAGATCGCGGCCCGTCCACAACCTCGGGCGAACCCTAAGGGCGACAGGATTGTGTCCAAACGGAGAAAAAGCCAGTCGCGGCGGCCGGCGCTGGCGGCGCGAACGCCTTAAGCGAGCGCGGCGATCAGCTCTTCGAGCTGGCTGACGAGGTGATTGGCGCGGTGGCGCGCGTCGTCGGTGGTGGCGTCGGCCAGGTCCTCGCGCGCGTCTTTGAGTTGCTGGTCGAGCGCGGCGCGATCGAGCGCTTCGACTTCGACCGCCTGCTCGGCGAGCACCGTGCAGCGCTCGGCGGTGACTTCGGCAAAGCCGCCGCGGACAAAATAGCGGACCGGCGCTGGACCATCGCCGTGAACGGTGACGATTCCGGGGCGGAGCGAGGACACCAGCGCCTGGTGTCCGGCCATGGCGCCGAAATACCCTTCCGAGCCCGGCACCACCACCATCTCGGCTTCGGTCGAAACCAGGAGCCGGTCGGGTGACACCAAGTCGAAAGCGATCTTGTCTGCCATGGGGGTTCCGGGTCGGGCGAGCGCGAGCGGTTACGCCGCCTCGGCGGCCATCCGCTTCGCCTTCTCGACCGCCTGGTCGATGGTTCCGATCATATAGAACGCGGCCTCGGGCAGGTCGTCGTGGTGGCCCGACACGATCTCCTTGAAGCCGCGGATGGTCTCTTCGAGCGGCACAAACACGCCGGGCAGGCCGGTGAACACCTCGGCGACGTGGAACGGCTGCGACAGATACCGCTGGATTTTACGCGCGCGCGAAACCGTCAGTTTGTCATCCTCGGAGAGTTCGTCCATGCCGAGGATCGCGATGATGTCCTGGAGCGACTTGTAGGTCTGCAACACCTTCTGCACGTCGCGCGCGGTCTTGTAGTGATCCTCGCCGACGATGCGCGGATCGAGCACGCGCGAGGTCGAGTCGAGCGGATCGACCGCCGGATAGATACCGAGCTCGGCAATTTGGCGCGACAGCACCGTGGTCGCATCCAAGTGCGCGAACGAGGTCGCTGGCGCCGGGTCGGTCAAGTCGTCGGCCGGAACGTAGATCGCCTGTACCGAGGTGATCGAGCCCTTGTTGGTCGAGGTGATGCGCTCTTGGAGCGTGCCCATGTCGGTGGCGAGCGTCGGCTGGTAGCCGACCGCGCTCGGAATGCGGCCCAAGAGCGCCGACACTTCCGAGCCCGCCTGAGTGAAGCGGAAGATATTGTCGATGAAGAGCAGCACGTCCTGGCCCTCTTCGTCGCGGAAGTACTCGGCGACCGCGAGCGCCGACAAGCCGACCCGCGCGCGCGCGCCGGGCGGCTCGTTCATCTGGCCATAAACCAGCGACACTTTGGACCCGGGGCCGTCCAGCTTGATGACCCCCGACTGCACCATCTCGTGATAGAGGTCGTTGCCTTCGCGGGTGCGCTCGCCGACGCCGGCGAACACCGAGTAGCCGCCGTGTGCTTTGGCGATGTTGTTGATGAGCTCCTGGATGATGACGGTCTTGCCGACGCCGGCGCCGCCGAACAGGCCAACCTTGCCGCCCTTGGCGTAGGGTTCGAGCAGGTCGATGACTTTGATGCCGGTGACGAGAATTTCGGTCTCGGTCGATTGATCGACGAACGCCGGCGCCGGACGATGGATCGACGCCTTTTTCTTCGTGATGAGCGGGCCGCGGTCGTCGATCGGCTCGCCGATGACGTTGATCAGACGTCCGAGCGTCTCGGGTCCGACCGGGATCATGATCGATTCGCCGGTATCGACCACCTCGGTGCCGCGCACCAGGCCGTCGGTCGAATCCATCGCCACCGTGCGCACGGTCGATTCGCCCAGATGCTGCGCCACCTCCAGCACCAGCCGCTGGTTGTTGTGGGTGCATTCGAGCGCGTTCAGGATCGCCGGCAGATGGCTGCCGTCGAACTGAACGTCGACGACGGCGCCGATCACCTGCTTGATGCGTCCGACAACGTTGGTAGCCATGGTTGTGCTCCGAAAAATCTTTTCGACTAGATCGCGTCCGCGCCGGAAATGATCTCGATCAGTTCCTTGGTGATGATCGCCTGACGGGCGCGGTTCATGCGGATCGTCAACCGGTCCACCATGTCGGCGGCATTGCGGGTGGCGTTGTCCATCGCCGTCATGCGTGCGCCCTGCTCGCTCGCGGCGTTTTCCAGGAGTGCGCGGTAGATCTGGATCGCCAGGTTGCGCGGCAGCAAATCGGCCAGGATCTCGGGCTCGCCCGGCTCGAATTCAAAAAAGGTCTTGGCGTCACCGTCTTTGGCTTCGGGCACCTCGGCCGGAATCAGCCGCTGGCGGGTCAGGATCTGGGCGATCACCGACTTGAAGCGGTTGAAGAAAAGGTCGCAGACGTCGATCTCGCCCCGCTCGAACAGCTCGATCACCTTGACCGCGACCGGCTGGGCGAAATCGAACGACATCCGCTTGATGCCGGCGAAATCGTAGGATGCGACGATCTTGTCGGCAAACTCGCGCTTCAACATGTCGCGGCCCTTGCGGCCGAGGCATAAAATCTTGACGGTCTTGCCGGCTTCCAAGAGGCCACGGATGTGGCGGCGCGCGCCGCGTACGATCGACGTATTGAAGCCGCCGCAGAGACCGCGATCGGCGGTAGCGACGATCACCAGGTGCACGGCGTCCTTGCCGGTGCCGGCCAAGAGCGGCGGCGCCGCGGCCTTGTCGGCGACCGCGCCGGCAAGCGTCGCGATCATCCGTTCCATCCGCGCCGCGTAGGGCCGGGCGGCCTCGGCCGCCTCCTGCGCGCGCCGGAGCTTCGACGCCGCGACCATTTTCATCGCCTGCATGATCTTGCGCGTCGATTTGACGCTCGTGATCCGCTTGCGTTGGTCTTTGAGGCTGAGCATGGCGGCCGCGGGTCCGGATATCGCTTACGCGAAGGCCTTGACGAAGGCGTCGAGAATTCCCTTGAGCTTGGCCTCGGTATCCTTGGTGATCTCGCGCTTGTCGCGGATATCGTTGACGACATCGGCGTGTTGGCTGCGCATGTGGCGGAGGAACTCGGCCTCGAAGCGCGTGATCTTGCCGACTTCGATACTGTCGAGGTAGCCGCGCACGCCGGCGAAGATCGACACCACCTGCTCCTCGACCGGCATCGGCGTGAACTGCGGCTGCTTCAGGAGTTCGGTCAACCGCGCGCCGCGCGCGAGCAGGCGTTGGGTCGAGGCATCGAGATCGGACGCGAACTGGGCGAACGACGCCATTTCGCGATACTGCGCGAGCTCGAGTTTGATCGAGCCGGCGACCTGTTTCATCGCCTTGATCTGGGCCGCCGAGCCAACGCGGGAGACAGAAATGCCGACGTTAATCGCCGGGCGGACGCCCTGATAGAAAAGGTCGGTTTCGAGGAAGATCTGCCCGTCGGTAATCGAGATCACGTTGGTCGGAATGTAGGCCGAGACGTCGCCGGCCTGGGTTTCGATTATCGGTAGCGCGGTAAGCGAACCGGCGCCGTTGGCGTCGTTCATTTTGGCGGCCCGCTCAAGGAGGCGCGAGTGCAGATAGAACACGTCGCCCGGGTAGGCTTCGCGCCCGGGCGGTCGGCGCAACAAGAGCGACATCTGGCGGTAAGCCACGGCTTGCTTCGACAAGTCGTCGTAGATGACCAGCGCGTGCATGCCGTTGTCGCGGAAGAATTCGCCCATCGCGCAACCGCCGAACGGCGCCAGGAACTGCAGCGGCGCCGGCTCGGACGCGGTCGCGGCGACGACGATGGTGTAGGCCAGTGCACCGGCGTCGGCCAAGGTCTTCACGACCTGGGCGACGGTCGAACGCTTCTGTCCGATCGAGACGTAGATGCAGTAGAGCTTGGCCTTCTCGTCGCCGCTCTCGTTGATTTTCTTCTGGTTGATGATGGCGTCGACCGCGACCGCGGTCTTGCCGGTCTGGCGGTCGCCGATGATGAGTTCGCGCTGGCCACGGCCGATCGGCACCAGGCTGTCCAAGGCCTTCAAGCCGGTCTGCATCGGCTCGTGCACGGACTTGCGCGGAATGATGCCGGGCGCCTTGATCTCGACGCGCGCACGCTTGGTCGCCTGGATTGGTCCCTTGCCGTCGATCGGATTGCCGAGCGGGTCGACGACGCGGCCTAAGAGGCCCTTGCCGACCGGTACGTCGACGATCGAGCCCAACCGCTTGACGGTGTCGCCTTCCTTGATCGAGCGATCGTCGCCGAAGATCACGATGCCGACATTGTCGACCTCGAGGTTGAGCGCCATGCCTTTGATGCCGCCCGGGAACTCGACCAGCTCGCCGGCCTGAACCTTGTCGAGGCCATGGACGCGGGCGATGCCGTCGCCGACCGAGAGCACCTGTCCGACCTCGGCGACATCGGCTTCGGTGCCGAAGTTGGCGATCTGCTGCTTGAGGATCGAGGAAATTTCCGCGGCGCGGAGGTCCATCATCCGACTCCTTTTAACGCGAGTTCGAGTTTGGCGAGCTTGGTCCGAATCGACGAATCGACCATGCGCGAGCCGACTTTGACGACGAGACCGCCCAACAGCGCGGCATCGACCTTGGTGGCGAGTTCGACGTCTTGACCGACGGCAGCCTTGAGCGCGCGCTTGATCTCGGCGACCTGGGAGTCGGAAAGCTGCGCGGCCGCCGTCACTTCGGCCGCCACCTCGCCGCGGTGCGCCGACAAGAGCCGCCGGTAACTTAGAATCATGTCGGAGAGCGCGAACAGCCGCCGATTGGCGGCGCACAGACCGACGAAGCGCGCCACCAGATCGCTCACCGCCACCCGCGTCAGCAGCGCCGCCATCGCTTTGCTCTGATCGTCGCGCGAGATCACGGGGCTGCGGAGCAGGCGGCGGAGGTCGCCGCTCTCGTCGATCATGGCCTGCAAGCGGCGGAGATCGTCGGCAACCCGATCGAGCGCGCCTTGTTCCTGCGCCAAGTCGAACAGCGCGGTCGCGTACCGTCCGGCAATACCTGAGACCAGCGAGCTTTCTTGCGCCACGTGAGGGTCCGAAGCGCGCCAAAAAAAGCGCGTTAAGTTGTTGAATTTATTTACAAATTTGACAGCGTGCCGGGGCCCGCCGAAGGTGCGCGATACCTACCACACCCATTTCGGCTGTGCAAGCGACCTTGGGCGCGAGAAGCGCCGGAATCCGCGACTTTCCGGGCTTTAGCGCACGCGCAGCACGAGCTTGCCGCGCACCCGTCCGGTCTTGCTTGTTTCGAGCGCGCGCGCCGCCTCCGCTAGCGGAAACACCGCCGTCGGCGGCGTTGCAACCCGGCCGGCATCGATCAGCGTCCCGATCAGGCCAAGCTGCCGCCCGTTCGCCTCCATGCCGACCCACGCGGTGCGGACTCCAAGCGCGGTGGCCGCGGCGGCGTCGAGTTCGGCGGTGATGCTGACGGCGATGCCGCCCGGCCGCGCGATCGCGAGGCTCTGGGCGAGCGCATCGCCTGCGGCCGCGGCAAGGACGATGTCGAAGCCGTGTGGAACCAAGCGGCGAGCCGCCTCGACTACGTCTTGGCCCCGGTAGTCGATAAAGGCGTCAACGCCAAGTCCGCGAACATAGTCGGCGTTACCGGCGCTCGCAGTCCCCACTACGTAGGCGCCGGCGGCTTTGGCGATCGGGACTGCAAAGCTCCCGACCCCACCGGCGGCGGCATGGATGAAGACGGTGTCGCCGGCCTTGAGGCTGGCAGCATCGTAGAAGCTCTGCCAGACCGTGAGCGCGGCCAAGGGAACGCCGGCGGCGGCGGCGAAATCGAGGCGCTTGGGCATCGGCGCGACCGCGCTCGCCGGCACTGCGACTTTTTCGGCAAAGGCGCCGCTTCCGGGCACCAACGGAAACGTGCAGGCGTAGACCGGATCGCCCGGCGCGAAGCCGGCGACGCCGAGCCCCAGCACGGCGATTCGCCCGGCAACGTCGCAGCCCAGTACTAGGGGGAGCGGCCAGTCGTAGTAATCGCGGAGCGCACCCTCGCGGATCTTCCAATCGACCGGATTGATCCCGGCGCAGACGACGTCGATTACCACCTCGCCGGCCGCCGGCTGCGGATCGGGAAGCTCGCGGAGCTGCATGCGCTCCGGCCCGCCGTAGGAATCGATCACGATCGCCTTCATGCACTCCGTCGCCCCGCAAAACGATTACAGAAAACTATAGGGGTCGACGTCGACCTGGATCCGGACCCGAGCCGGCGGCGTGTGGCGCGCGAGCCAGGCGCCGAGCACTGACTGCACCTTGATCCCGCGCTCGGCCATCAGCAACAGACGGAAGCGATGGCGGCCGCGCAGGAGCGCCAAGGGCGCCGGCGCCGGACCCAGCACGCGCACACCGGCGATGTCGCGTGGCGCGGCCTGGCCCAAGGCGCGCGCGCTCGCGGCCGCCGCACGCTCATCGGCGCTCGAGACCACGACCGCCGCCAAACGTCCGAACGGCGGTAGATGGTAGCGCTCGCGCTCGACCGCCTCGCTTTTTAGGAACTGCACGCGGTCGCCCGCCAGCAGCGCCTGGATCACCGGATGCGTGGGCTCGTAAGTTTGTACGAGCACCCGGCCCGGGCGCTCGGCGCGGCCGGCACGGCCGGAGACTTGCACCAGCATCTGATAGGTGCGCTCGGCGGCGCGGAGATCGCCGCCGCCCAGGCCCAAGTCGGCGTCGATCACGCCGACCAATGTCAGCAGCGGGAAGTGATGCCCTTTGGCGACGATCTGGGTGCCGACGATGACGTCGATAGCGCGGTGTTCGACCTGATTGATCAGCGCCTGGACCTTGCTCGGGCTGTCGACGGTGTCGCTCGCGACGATCGCGATCCGTGCCGTCGGCACGAGCGCGGCGACTTCGTCGGCCAACCGCTCGACCCCGGGGCCGCAAGCGGCCAAGCTTTCGGTCGCCTGGCACGATGGACATTCGCGCGGCATCGCCATCGCGAAGCCGCAATGGTGGCATTGGAGGCGACCCAACAAGCGATGATCGACCAGCCAGGTCGAGCAGTTGGGGCAAGCCAAGCGGTGGCCGCAGGTGCGGCAGAGCGTCAACGGTGCGTAGCCGCGCCGGTTCAGGAACAACATCGACTGCTCACCAGCCGCAACGGTCTCGGTCAAGGCGGCGGCGAGCGGCGCCGAAATCCAGCGCGTCGCCGGCAGCCGCTCGTTCCGCATGTCAACCGCGACGACGAGGGGAAGCGTCGCGCCGCCGTGGCGGGCGGGGAGATCGAGCCGGGCGTAGCGGCCGGCTTCGGCGTTGGCGACAGTCTCGAGCGAGGGCGTCGCCGAAACCAACACCACCGGGATATCGCCCAACGAGGCGCGCACCACGGCCATGTCGCGGGCGTGATAGGCGATGCCGTCCTCTTGCTTGTAGGAACCGTCCTGCTCTTCGTCGACGACGATGAGACCCAGATCCGCGAACGGCAGGAACAGCGCCGAGCGCGCGCCGACCACGACGCTTGCCCGGCCTTCGGCGACCGCGCGCCAGGTGCGGCGGCGCTGGCTGGCTTTGAGTTCGGAGTGCCACTCGGCCGGGCGCGCGCCGAAGCGCGCTTCGAAGCGGTCGAGCCACTGCGTCGTCAGCGCGATCTCGGGCACCAGCACCAGGCACTGGCGGCCCCGCTTCAAAGCCGCCGCGACTGCCTCGAAATAGACTTCGGTCTTGCCCGACCCGGTCACCCCCTCGAGCAGGGTGGCGTGGAAGCGACCCGCTTCGACGTCGGCCGCCAGCGCGGCCACCGCGACCGCTTGCGCCGCGGTCAAGATCGGGCCGGGCCGGGCCGGGTCGATCGCGCTCACGTCACCGCGTTCGGCGGGGAGCGGCACCGCCACCAGCGCGCCCTGCACGATCAAACCTTGGACCACGGCTTCGCTCACCCCAGCCTGAACCGCCAAGTCGACCTTGGCGCGCGGCATACCGTCGGCCGCCAGCGCGACCACCTTGGCGCGCGCTGCGGTCAGGCGGGCCGGCGGCGCGCCACCCGCGACATAGCCAACCTTGAGTGCCGGCGGTTCGAGCGCGGCCGGGACCGAAAGCGTCATCCGCAGAACCGCGCCGGCCGGTGCCAGCG
>CAMDOQ010000057.1 GCA_945903685.1 Rhizobium sp. Q54 | reverse complement strand
CGACGATCGGCTATGCGAGCCCCGTGGAGTTCGAAATGAAGACCGAATTAGCTTAAGCTGGTGTCAACCGAACCGGCAGCAGGCCAGTTCTGGTGTGCGTAGTAGCCCTTTCCGCTTGCTCCTCGATAGTCGAGGGAACCTCGCAACAGATCACGGTGGTGACCAACCCACCTGGCGCCGCGTGCAAGTTTCTTCGCAATGCTGAGATCCTTGGGGCTGTTAATCCAACGCTTGGCGGATTGCTGGTCAAAAAAACAAAACATCACATTGAGGTCGTCTGTGAGAAGGACGGCTATGACGAAGCGCGATATCTGAATAAGTCCGGTATTCAGGAAGCCACTTTCGGCAACCTCATCCTAGGCGGCGGCATCGGTTGGGCCATCGATTCCGCTTCGGGTGCCGACAACAAATATGAGTCAGCCGTAAATATAACGCTGCCCGCAAAGGGAACTGCTGCTACGCCGGGTACCGCGGTGCTGCCGATCACTGGCACACCCGACGCACGGCTAAATAAGCTTCGGGAACTTTTAGACAAGAATCTCATCACGCGTGACGAGTACGAACGCAAGCGTGCCGAGATTCTGAATTCGTTGTAAGGGACAGGCGGTATGCGTTGCCAACGAGCACTCATCCAGTGGCAACCAGAGCCCCGGATGAAGTATGGTGCGCCCGGCGGGATTTGAACCCACGACCCCCAGATTAGGAATCTGGTGCTCTATCCGACTGAGCTACGGGCGCGTCGCGGCCCCTCCCGGCCCTGCGGGGTGGGGGTGGGGCGATAACCCAGTATGAACGATATCATCGCGCCGGCTAGCGCCAGGCGTTGCCGAACAGCTTTGCGAACGGCACCGCATAGGTGACGGTCAGAATCTCGGTGCCGGGATTGCGGTCGTCGAGCCCGGCGTTCGAAATGTGGCCGAACGAGAGCGCGAGCCGCGAGCGGTCGTCGAAGCGGTATCCGATCTCGATCTGCGAGCGGAACTCGACGTCCGAGCCCAACTCCTTGCCGTTGCCGTTGGTGAAGTAGCCGGCGGCGAAGGAGGGGGTCATCACGAAGCGGCGCCCGAGGTAGAGGTCGAGCAGGACCCCGACATAGCCGTAGAACGCCGAATCGGTCGTCACCATCACGCCTGTGAACGGCTTCACGAACAGGAGCTTTTTGTCGGAGCGGTACTCGAGCCGGAACTCAGCCGCGCCGTCGTCGTCGTTGATGTCGAAATAGCCCAAGCCGACGGCGAGGAAATCGGGATCGTCCGCTTCCTGGGCGGCGGCCGGGGCCGCGAAAGCGAGCACGAGCGCGACGCTGAGCGCCGCGGCGTGTTGGCGCCAACGGCGCGAACGACGATTGTCCATACCAGAACCTCGAACCTGACTTCGCTCCGGCGCTACAATCGGGTGCCGGCCGGCCTGAAGTTTAGTGGAAGAAGATTGCGCGACCAAGCGTTGGTGCCGTCATGATGCCGCTCACCCTGCCTTGCGTCCGAACCGTCCTCGGCGCCGCTCTCGCCTTGGCAGGGGTGGCGTGGGCGGTTCCCGCTAGCACGGCGACGCCCGACCTCGTCCGCGAACCCGGCGCGATCGTGGTGGCCGTGGTCGATGGCGATACGGTGATGCTCGCCGACGGCCGCGAAGTCCGGCTGGTTGGCATCCAAGCACCCAAGCTTCCGCTCGGCCGGCCCAACTTCAAGGCTTGGCCGCTAGCCGATGAAGCGAAAGCGGCGCTCGAGGCGATCGCGCTCCATCGGCCGGTAACGCTCGGCTTCGGTGGCGCCCGCGGCGATCGCCACGGCCGCGTCCTCGCCCATCTCTTTGTCGATGACAAGATTTGGGTTCAGGGCGAGTTGCTCAAGCAAGGCTTGGCGCGGGTCTACACGTTCGCCGACAACCGCGCTGCCGTGCCGGCGATGCTGGCGCTCGAACGCGAAGCCCGCCATGCCGGCCGCGCGATCTGGCGCCATCCGTTCTATCGCGTGCGCCCCGCCGGCGAGGCTGACCGTCATCTCGACAGTTTCGAACTGGTCGAAGGGCGCGTCCTCGCCGCGGCGCGGGTCGGCGCCCGCACCTACCTCAATTTCGGCGCCGATTTCAAAACCGACTTCACGGTTGCGATCCCGGCTGCCGACCGCAAGAGCTTTGCCGCCGCCGGCCTCGATCCGGTCACCCTCAAGGACCGGCGAGTGCGCGTGCGCGGCTGGATCAAGAGCTTGAACGGCCCCATGATCGAGGCCACGCACCCCGAACAGATCGAGCTGCTCGATGAGTGAACGCGGTTTCACTGCGATGACCCCGACCCCGACGAGGCGGGGGAGGTTCGGGAGCGGGCTATTCGCCGCCGCCGGGCTCTTGGTGGGTGCGCTCGCGGGCTGTGCGCCCAACCCGGCGACCGGCAAGCAGGATTTCACACTCTTCATGTCGCCGGGCGAAGAGTCGCGGATCGGTGCCGAACAGCATACCCAGATCGTCCGCCAATACGGCGGCGTCTACGCCGATCCCGAGATCGGCGGTTACGTCGCCGAGATCGGCGGCCGGCTCGCCGCCAATTCCGAGCGGCCCGACATTCGCTTCACCTTCACGGTGCTCGATTCACCGGTGGTCAACGCCTTCGCGCTTCCCGGCGGCTATGTCTACGTCACGCGCGGCCTGGTCGCGCTCGCCAATTCCGAAGCCGAGCTCGCCGGCGTGATCGGCCACGAGATCGGCCACGTCGTCGCCCGCCATTCGGCGCAGCGCTATAGCCAGGCGATCGCGGCGCAATTGGGCGCCACCATCCTGGGCGCGGCGATCGGCAACAATGCCGTCAATCAGCTGTTCGAGACCGGCGCCTCGCTCTATCTGCTTTCGTTCTCGCGCGACCAGGAGTTCGAGGCCGACCAGCTCGGCATCCGGTATTTGACGCGCGCCGGCTACGAGCCGGCGGCCGAGGCCCAGTTCCTGCAAAGCCTGATTTACGAGAAGGAGCTCGACGAAAAGATCAACAGCGCCAACGGACGCCAACCCCGGGCCGAGTTCCTGCAGACCCACCCCAACACCCCGGAGCGGGTCCAGGCCGCAATCCAGGCGGTCGGCGGCGCACCGCGCGGGCTCCCGGCCCGGCGCGGGGAGTTTCTGCAGCGGGTCGACGGGATGATCTACGGCGACTCGCCGGCGCACGGCTTCGTGCGCGGCCAGCGCTTCGTCCACCCTGACCTACGCTTCGCGTTCGAGGTGCCGCAAGGATTTCGCCTCGCCAACTTCCCGACCCGGGTGGTGGCGCGCGGGCCGCAAGACTCGCTCCTCATCTTCGACGACGCCGGACCCAAGACCCACCCCGATATCCGCACCTACCTCACCTCGATCTGGGCCGCCAATCTCTCGCTCGAAGGGGTCGAGCGGATCGACATCAACGGTTTTCGCGCCGCGACCGGGCGCACCCGCATCAACACCCAGAACGGCGCGATGGATCTCCGTTTGGTCGCGATCCAATTCGGCCCCAACAAGATTTACCGCCTGCGATTTCTGTCGCCGCCGGCATTGAGCGCGCGCTTCGCGACCGACTTCCAGCGCGCGACCTATAGTTTTCGCGGGCTAAGCCCGGCCGAGGCGCAAGGCTTCAGGCCTTATCGGCTGCGCGTCCATACCGTGCAATCGGGCGAGACCATCGACGGGCTGGCGGCGCGGCTCCCTTATGCCGATTTCAAGACCGATCGTTTCCGAGCCTTGAACGGCATGGGCCCCACCGACCGCCTTGCGGTCGGGAGCCAGGTCAAACTGGTGGTCGAATGAAACGAACGCGCGGCGACCTCAAGGAGCGAATCGTCGATGCCGCGTTCGCGCGCGGTGCCGAGGTCGGGTGGGCGCGGGTGCGGCTCCATGACGTCGCGCGCGACCTCGGCGTGCCGCTCCGTGCGATCTATCCGTATTTCACCGACCTCGACGCCGTCGGCGAGGCGATGCTCGGCCGCGCCGATCGCGCCATGCTCGATGCCGCGGCCGCGCGCGGATTCAACCGCCTCGAACCCAAAGTCCGCGTCGAGCGGCTGATCCAGGCCTGGCTCGCCGCGCTCGATCCGCACCGACGCGAGGTCCGCGCGTTCCTGCGGTACAAGTTCGCCGCCGCGCACATCCACCTGCGCGCGGCGCTGATCGTCAGGCTGTCGCGCACGATCCAGTGGCTCCGCGAAGCGGCGCGGTTCGACGCGATCGGCTTTCGCCACGATCTCGAGGAGGTTGGCTTGACCGCGCTCTTCGTCGCGACCGTGCTCGCGTGGCTTGGCGACGCCAGCCCGGGTGGAAAGCGGAGCCGCGCGTTTCTCGTTCGGGCGCTCGTCACGGCCGACCGCGCGATGGCGCGGCTTTATCCGCCGGCCCGCGGCTAACCCTGCTTCAAGCCGACTTCGACCGGGTCGCCGACGGCTTTGGTGATCGCCTCGCGGAGCTTGCCGAGCGCCTCGAACTCGATCTGGCGGACCCGCTCTTTACTGATGCCAAGCTTGTCGCCGAGTTGGGCCAGCGTCACCCCGTCCTCGGCCAACCGCCGCTCGCGGATGATGGTCTGCTCGCGTGGGGTCAAGGTTTCGATCGCGTCGGCCAACCAGCGCGAGCGCGCCGCCGTGTCGTTGCGGCCGATCACGATGTCTTCGGGCGATTCGCCCTCGTCGGGAAGAAAGTCTTGGGCTTCGCTCTCGCCGCCTTCGCCGACCGGGTCGTTCAGCGACTTGTCGCCGCCCGATAGCCGCCGGTTCATGAGGTCGACATCTTTGACCGAGACCCGCAGCGCGGTCGCGATCTTGGTCATGGTCTCATCGTCGAGCGTCGCGCTCTCGGTCTTGGCGATCTTGGCGCGCAGCCGCCGCAGATTGAAGAACAAAGACTTCTGCGCCGCGGTGGTGCCGGTGCGGACGATCGACCAGTTGCGCAGGATATAGTCCTGGATCGAGGATCGGATCCACCAGGTGGCGTAGGTTGAAAAACGCACGCCGCGCGCCGGATCGAACCGCGCTGCCGCCTGCATCAAACCGATCGAGCCCTCCTGGACGAGATCGCCGAGCGGCAATCCGTAGCTTCGGAAGCGTGCACCGACCGCGATAACCAGGCGCAGATACGCATTGGTGAGCTCGTGCAGTGCGGCCTGGTCGCCCTTGTTGCGCCAGCGCCGCGCGAGCTTCATTTCGTGTTTGGCTTCGAGCAAGTCGGCCTTCATCGCCTTGCGAATGAAGCGCCGGTTGGCTTCGATCGTCTCGACGGTGTCGATGTACCCCATCGGGTCCTCCGCGGGCCCAGCCTTTAGCCCACTGCATGCACGAGGCGGCACCGGTACACCCGGCGCCCGCGTCACGAACATCCCTTATATCGGGACGAATATAACGCTATTCAAGATTAGAATTCTTTCAAGCCAGCGTTACCGGCGCGTGATGGTCTAAGCCTCGATCCAGGCTTCGACTTCGCCGGCGAGCGTTATGCAGGCGCCGATCAGCGGCCCGCCGAACCCGCAACCGCCATCGATGGTTGCGGTGAAGTCGGTCAAAGCAACCCCGCCATGGTCGCGATCGTAGCCGCGAACCACACGGCGAAACCCTTGATACGGCTCGGTAATCTTCGAGAAATAGCCGCTGCCCCACCAGAACGTATCGCCTTGTTCGGTCACCGGGCGGGTAGGGTCGACGCCGGCGTGAACGTAGAGGAGTTCGCCGCCCTCGGTGAAGGCCGCGCGTTTGAGCCGGTTCAGGATGTCGGCGTGACCGGGGTGGCCGGCCACTTTGTCGCGAAGCTCGGTCGTCCAGCGCGTCAGCACGAGGACGCCCTCGCGGGCGCGTAGGCGCCCCTCGTCGGGATTGCCGCCATAGGCACGAATGGTGGGATCGACGCCGTGGCCGAGCATCCATTCCAACGCCTGGGCCGGGCCGAGCGCGAATTGAAGCTGCAGGAGTTTTTGCCACATCTCCTCGTGGGCGCCACGGAGGTAAACGATGTCCGCCGCCTCGAGGTAAGGCGAAAGCAGCGCCAGCAACGCGCGCCGAAAACGGACCAGTTCATCGAGCGTCGCGATCGTTTCGGCGCCGACGCCCATGTAGTTGCCGAGGTACACCAACCGATCGCCCGGCTCGAACTTGTCGAGCAGCGCGGCGTGGAGGGCGGTGAGCCGCGTGGCGTCGGCGTGGATCGCCCCGATCGCCCACACGCGGCGGGCGCGCGTGATGACGGCGAAACGTTCGTCGGGCGGCGGAGTCATCGGGCGTTCGGGTCGGGCGGCGACGAAACGGGGCCCGGCCTCAACGGCGCGCGCCCCGGTTGTCGCCCATGGTCCGGCCGTCAGGCGGCGCGGAGCATCAGCTCGAGCTTGGCCGTCGCTTGGTTCTGATCGATCCGCTCGACCGCCGCCAGTTCGCGCGCCAATCGGTCGAGGGCCGCTTCGTAGAGCTGGCGTTCGCTATAGGACTGGTCAGGCTTGCCGGCGCTGCGGTGGAGGTCGCGGATCACCTCGGCGATCGAGATCGGGCTGCCGGAATTGATCTTAGCCTCGTACTCCTGAGCGCGGCGCGACCACATGGTCCGCTTGATGCGGGCGCGGCCCTTGAGCGTGCTCAAGGCGACGTGCATCTCGTCCTTGCTTGCGAGCTTGCGCATGCCGGCGTTCGGGGCCTTATCGATCGGAACGCGCAGCGTCATCTTGTCCTTCTCGAAGGCGATGACGAAAAAGCGCAGCTTCTGACCGGCCACTTCGGCCTCTTCGACCCCGGTGATCTGGCCGACGCCATGGGTCGGGTAGACCACGAAATCGGCGGTCCCGAAGATCCGTTTGTCTTTCCTTTCGATGCGCTTAGGCTTTTCGACCGGGTGCACCAGCTCGAGCTTTTTCACGATCTCGGGTTTGCGCGCGACTACCTTCTTCGCCGGCACCGACCGGGAAGGAGCCGATTTCTTCTTTGTTTTCTTAACCTTAAGTGCTTTGACGCCGTTCTTTTTCTTAGTCATAGGTCTTTTCCAACCTCACGATCACGATCGTCCGCGTCCACCCAAGCCCTTGAGTTTCGCGGCTGTGTTCAACCACGTTGCGACTAAAAACTCCTGTCCAGGCGCTACGGATCCGGCGCCTAGCTCGACTTTCTAAGTAGTTGGGCTGCCAACGAGGGCAACTGTGCGTCGGCTCCCCGGCACTGGCGGGTCCGCTTGCCGACGCAAGAGACATCCTACCACAACCTAGCCCAGAATCCTAGGGCTATTGCGATAAACCCTTCGAATATATGGGTATTCCAGGTTCGTTCCCGGTTGGAAGCCGGGTTCAACGGGCTCCCGGCTTGGGACTGAAGTACTTTTCGAACTTGCCGGGTTCCTTGGTGAAATTGTCGGCGTCGGCCGGCGCCGTACCCTTGCGGGTGATGTTGGGCCACTGCTCGGCGTAGGTGCGGTTGACCTCGATCCATTTTTCGACCGCGCCGGCGGTGTCGGGCACGATCGCTTCGACCGGGCACTCCGGCTCGCACACCCCGCAATCGATGCACTCGTCGGGGTGGATCACCAGCATGTTCTCGCCCTCGTAGAAGCAGTCGACCGGGCACACCTCGACGCAGTCCATGTATTTGCACTTGATGCAGTTTTCATTGACGACGTAGGTCATGCCGCTCTCCGCGTAAGTGACTGCTTTGCCCTCACCGTGATCTAGCGCCGAAACCTCGGCCGGCGAGTGCTCGTACCGCGTCGAGGCCAATAGCCCACCTCGATGGGCAATGCAACCGAGGGGCGCTAGGAATTCTCGCGTTCGGCCGCGAGTTCGTCGTAGAGGGCGTGCGCTTCGGCCGCGGGCCCCCGCCGTGCGCCGAGCGCCAAAATCCGGACGACGCAGATGTTGGGACCGAGGGCGAAGGTCAGGACATCGCCCGGCCGCACCGGCTGATGCGGCTTCTCGACCACCACGCGATTGAGCCGAATCCGGCCTTCGACGCAGGCGCGAGTTGCGCGGGCGCGGCTCTTGTAGAAGCGCGCATGCCAGAGCCACTTGTCGATCCGGAGCGAAGTCGTCTCCGTCACCGGCGGACGCTTCCCCGCGGCCGCTTGAGGCGCGCGAGCACCGAGAACGGCGAGTCCGGGTTGGCCTGAGCTGGCGGCCCTACCCGGCGCTTGGCCTTCGCCGCGGCGCGCCCGTGCGACGCGATCCGCCAGGTGCCTCCGGTCTCGGTCGCGCGGAAGCCCAGGGCTTTGGCGAGCGCCGCGAACTCGGCTCGCGGACAACCGGCCAGCGCCATCAGCTCGTGCGCGTTGGCGACCGGCGCGGCGGCGCCGGCGGCGGCGCGGGCGAGGGCGCTCGCCAGTCGCTCGGCCAGATCGATCCGCACCCAGCGCGGCCCCAGCCGTGCGAACCCCAGCGTATCCCCGTCTCCACCGGCGGCGAAGGAGGCCCGGCCATCGGCCGGTCCCGCGACCGCGCGCGCGTCGCGTACGGCGGCGAGTTGCCCGAGCAGCGCCCGGCGCTTGGGTTTGAGCAGCGCCGGGACGTACGCGGCGATGCGGCCGATCTCGACCCCGAGCCGCTTCAGCCGCGCGCGGTCCGCGGGACTGAGCGTTTTCGTCATCTCAGCGATGGCGGCGCGTTCGATGAAGCCCAAGTTTCGCCGCAGCTCGTAGGCGAGGCCGCGGGCGACCCCGTCGAGACCGGCGCCATCCAGGCGGACCAGCGCCGCCAGTTCGCGTCCGATGTGGGCGCGGGTCCAGCGTTCGAGGCGCACGACCACTTGGGCCCGGACCTCGGCGTCGAGCAGGTCGTTGGGGAGGAGCTGCACCCGCGGCTCGAGCGCGTCGGTACCGGCCGCGAGCCTCGCCACCCCGACCCCGCGCCACTCGATCTGCGCTTGGGCGTTGATGCGGAAGGCCGGATCGGGCTCGGCGATGAGGGCGAGCGCGCGCGCCGCGGTCGGGCCCGGCAGCGCCTTCATCGCGGCGGTGCGGAACGCGCGCCCGTCCTCGCCCAGGGCGGCGGCGTCGGCCACGAACCGGAGGCCGTTCAAGCGCCCGACCGTGTGCCCCTCGACCAGGACTTCGCCGTCGGCGGCGACTGCGGCGAGGACCTCGCCCGCGCTCTTGAGTTTGCGGCTGATCGCGGCGGCGCGGCGGTCGACGAAGCGTTGCGTCAACCGCTCGTGCATCGCGTCCGAGAGCCGGTCCTCGATCGCCCGCGCCCGCTCCTGCCAATAGACCGGATCGTCGACCCAATCGGCGCGGTGCGAGACGTAGGTCCAGGTGCGGGTGTGCGCGATCCGGGTCGCCAGCGCATCGATGTCGCCGTCGGTGCGGTCGAGCCGGTCGACCTGGCTCGCGAGCCAATCGGGCGGCAGCCGTCCGCCGTCCGCCGCCATCAGGTGCTCGTAGATCTGCGCCAGCATGCGGACGTGGCTGTCTTCGAGCGTCTTGCGATAGTCGGGAATCTGGCAGACCTCCCACAACAGCCGGACCGCGGCCGGGTGCGTGGCCTTGGCGGCGATCGCCGGACTCTCGATCAGCGTGCGCAAGCTCGCCTCGTCCTCGGCGGTCGGCGCGCGCAAAAGCTCGCGGCCGGGCGCCGGTTCCTCGAGGCTTCGCAGCAACGCCCCGACCGAGCGGTACTCGAGCCGGGTGTTGCGCCAGTAGAAGAACCGCTGCGGATCGAAGCGGTGATTTTCGACCGCCGCGACGGTTTCGGGATCGAAGGCGCCGGCGTCAGCGGTGGTGCCGAAGGTGCCGCTGTTCATATGGCGGCCGGCGCGGCCCGCGATCTGCGCGACTTCGGGGGCGGCGAGCGGACGGAAGGAAAAGCCGTCGAATTTTTTCAGGCTCGCGAACGCCACGTGGTTGACGTTCAGATTGAGGCCCATGCCGATCGCGTCGGTCGCGACCATGTAGTCGACGTCGCCGTCCTCGAACAGCGCGACTTGGGCGTTGCGGGTGCGCGGCGAGAGCGCACCCAGGACCACGGCGGCGCCGCCGCGGTGGCGGCGAATCAGTTCGGCGATCGAATAGACGTCGACCGCCGAGAACGCGACGATCGCCGAGCGCGGCGGCAGCCGCGAGAGCTTTTTCGTTCCGGCGTAGGTGAGCGAGGAAAAGCGCGGCCGCGACACGAACTCGGCGCCCGGCACCAGCCGCCGGATCAGGCCGCGCGCGGTCTCGGAGCCGAGGAACATGGTTTCCTCGGCGCCGCGCGCGTGCAGCAAGCGCTCGGTGAAGACGTGGCCGCGGTCGGGGTCGGCGGCAAGCTGAATCTCGTCGACCGCGACGAAGGCGAAGCCGCGGTCCAACGGCATCGCTTCGACCGTGCAGACGAAATAGCGCGCCTGTGCCGGCACGATCTTCTCTTCGCCGGTGACCAGCGCGGCTGCGGTCTCGCCGCGGGCGCGGACGATGCGGTCGTAGATCTCGCGCGCCAGCAGCCGCAGCGGGAGCCCGATCACGCCGTCCTTGTGGCCGAGCAAACGCTCGACCGCGAGGTGGGTCTTGCCCGTGTTGGTGGGGCCAAGAACGGCGAGGACCCGGGCGTCGAGCCCGGGCCGGGACGCAGGAACCATTGGCTAAGAGATTTGGCGGGAAGCGGCGCGCTTGGCAAGGCGTTCGTCAGGCGCGCGCGGCGGCCGGCAATTTCGCAACCGAGTCGGCAGCCGCCACGAGCTCTACGAGATTAACTACGGCGGTTCGACCGAGGAGATCCGGCGCCACTGCCTGTTCGGTGCCGAAGCCTCGGGCAATGCCGCACGCTTCAACGGCTGGACCGTGCCCGACCTGATCGACCCGGGCGCCTTGAGCCGCCACGTGCTGACGCCGGCGCCTTAGCCACCTGCGGTTGTAGCGCCAATCGATCTGGACTACCTTGAACCGGCGTCTGGGGAGGGACCGATGCGCGCGTTCATCGCGAAGTTGGTGCCGGCGCTGCTCGCCGCCGCATCGGTGCCGTTGCTCGCTGCTTGCCCGCCGGAACTCGGCGCAGTTTTGGCGCCGTTTGCGGAACCCGTGATCGCGGCCGACCCGCCGACCTTTCCCAGCGCTTCCCAAGTCGACTTCACGGCGACGATCGAGGTCAACGAGCAGGCTTACGAGATTACCCGCGTCTATGTGACCTGGGGGCGCCACGGATTGCCGGACACGCGTTTTCTGGCAGCCAACCGCGGCGACACTCAGGTCATCTCGGGCGGATTATCGCGGAGCGTCTGGGCCGCGAGCCAAACCATCGCCGGCGATTCGACCTTCGTTCCGTCCGCGACGCTGGTCGGCTTCCGCTGGGGCGTCGACTACAAGCTGCGCGGCGGCCAGGATTCCGCGACCGTTGAGACAACGCCCCGTACGGTTCGGGTCGGCTGCCCCGACGGCGCGACCGCCGCCACGCTCGCCGCCGACCAAGCCGCGGTGACGGCGGGTTTCGGCGGTATTACGAATCCGCACGTTAACCCGCTGCTTACGCCGACCCACGGATTTGTGAGCTTCGCCGGCGTGGGCGTCGCGTTCCTCGTCAACGGAGCGCCGAGCCCGCCGGTCCTGGGATCACCGACCCTTCTGTTGTTCGCGCCCACCGTTGGGTCCAATCCGAGTGGTATTACCGAGCCCGTGATTCCCGACCCGCCGTACACCTTGATCGGCTGGGCTTATGCGCCCGCTTACGCTCCGGGCTCCGAGCCCGTGCTCGGCTGCCTTCCGCGCGAGGCGTGGTTCATCCACGAGGCCGGCTATCACCCGCCGAACGGCGGCTTCACGCCGACGCCGCCTGGCGAGCCGGCGCCCGGCGCGGCGCCCGGCGCGGCTCCGCCCTGGATCGTGTGTGCTCCGTCGGCTCCTCCTCCGGGGGGATGCCCCCCGTTTGTCGGGTGCCTGCCGACGTGTTCAGCGCCTGGCATTCCCCATGGCCGTTTTTGGGACATTCATCTGTTCGCGACGCCGAGCGGCACGGCCGCGATCGGCGTAGTCGACGGTACCGGCAACGCCGGGATCAACCCTGCCGGCGGCCCGGCGGGCGCCGGCTTTCCGCCCGGAAGCTTTTTCTTTCCGGCGCGCGCGCCGTAAGCCGCGCACGGACGAAAGGTTTGATTTCTTCGTCCCGCGCCCGTGTTTCGGCGGCTGGCGTCACAATCCGGCTTGGCGGCGGCGTAGTCCCCGAGCCAATCAAAGCCGTACCCGAGAAGCCAGCGCCTAAGAGTAAGCGTTGAGGGTGTCGCGGCAAGGGACTCGAACCCTTACGAGACTGACGCCTCAACGCATTGTGAGTGCGCCGCGTCCGCCCGCTTCCGCAAGCCCTCCACAGGCGCACATGATTCCTTATGCAACCTCTTGGGCCGGAATTGCGGGGGCTGCGATTTGACGGCGGCGGGACCGGCTCCTATTAGAGAACGCTTAAGAGGGTCCGATGGTTAAAAAACGAACATCCCGGCCGCGGAAACGCAAGGGCGCGCCAGCGCGCCGCGTTGCCAAACGCCTAAAAACGAACGCTAAAGCAACGGCTGCCGCCGCCGCGCCCGTCGATCTCGCCGCATGGCGCGCGCTCGCCGCCAAGGAGTTGAAGGGCGCCGACCCGGCATCGCTCAACTGGCAGACGTCGGAAGGGCTCGCGGTCAAGCCGCTCTATACGGCCGAGGATTTGGACGCGATCGCGCGCTCGGGCCACCCGCTTGGCTCGCTCCCCGGGCTCGCGCCTTACGTACGCGGCGTCCGCGCCACCATGTACGCCGGGCGGCCGTGGACGGTGCGCCAATACTCGGGCTTCTCCACGGCCGAAGAATCGAACGCGTTCTACCGGCGCAACTTGGCCGCCGGCCAGACCGGCCTCTCGGTCGCCTTCGATCTCGCCACCCACCGCGGCTACGACTCCGATCACCCGCGCGTCGTCGGCGATGTCGGCAAGGCCGGGGTCGCGATCGACTCGGTCGAGGACATGAAGGTCCTATTCGACGGCATTCCGTTGGACAAGATCAGCGTCTCGATGACGATGAACGGCGCGGTGCTGCCGGTCTTGGCCGGCTACATCGTCGCTGCCGAGGAGC
>CAMDOQ010000056.1 GCA_945903685.1 Rhizobium sp. Q54 | reverse complement strand
CCGCGACGACGCCGAAGTCTTGGCCCGGTTCGGCCAGCGCGTCGCCGAAATGATCGTCGCCAAGGACGATCTCCACCCGGTCGAACGCCAGGCGGCGGTCGAGCGCGAGATCCGCGCCGAGTTCTAGCGCCGACCGCTTCGTCGTTCCGCTCAGCCGATGCGTCCTTCGTTCCGCCCGATCGCGGCGCTCTTGCTGGCGATCGCGATCCTGGTGTCGGGCAGCGGGCTCTTGAGCACGCTGCTGCCGGTGCGCGCCCACATCGAAGAATTCTCGACGCTCTCGATCGGCGTCCTCGGCGGTGTCTACTACATCGGTTTCGTCGTCGGCTGCTGGTTTGGCCCCGCCATGGTCAGCCGTGTCGGCCATATCCGCGCCTTCGCCACCAGTGCCGCCGTCGCCTCGGCGGTCGCGCTGATTCACGCGCTCGCGGTCGACATCGTCGCCTGGTGTGCGATCCGCGTCTTCGCCGGCATCGCTTTCGCGTTGATCTACGTCGTGATCGAAAGCTGGCTCAATGAGCACGCCGTCAACGAGACGCGCGGCCGCGTCGGCTCCGTCTACGCCTTCATCAACATCGCTTCGATCGGCGCCGGACAGGCGATGATGACGCTCTACGACCCGCGTGGTTTCCCGCTGTTCTGCCTGGTGGCGATCCTGCTCTCGCTGGCACTGGTTCCGATCGCCGCGTCGACCGCGCCCTCGCCCACCCCCGTGGCGACGCGGCGGGTCAATCTGGCGCGCGTCTATCGCACCTCGCCGGTCGGCTTCATCGGCTGCACCGTGGTCGGCTTCGCCAATGCGACGTTCTGGGCATTAGGGCCGGTCTACGCGGCCGAGACCGGTTTCTCGGTCAACGGGGTCGCGTTCTTCATGATGGCGTCGTCGTTCGCCGGTGCCATCGCGTTGTGGCCGATCGGGCGCGTCTCCGACCGCATCGATCGCCGCCTGGTGATTCTGGCGATCAGCGCCGGGGCGGCGCTCGCCGCCATCGGGTTGGTCGCGGCTACCCGCTTCGCGCCCGAGCTCCGCATTCCGCTGGTTGCGCTGTTCGCGTTCTTCTCGCTGCCGCTATGGTCAGTCTCGGCGGCACACGCCTACGACCGGGCTCCATCCGGCGCCTTCGTCGAAATCTCGAGCGGTCTCCTGCTCACCTACGGCGTCGCCGCGGTGATCGGGCCAGTGGTCGCGGCCGACCTGATGGAGCGTTTCGGCGCTGAAACGATGTTCTTGTTCACGACCGCGTTTCACGCCGGCTTCGCCGCATTCACGCTCTACCGCATGCTCCGACGGCCGCGCCAGGCGGTGCAGACCGCTACCCCGGGATCGGCGCCGGGTGTGTTCGAACTCGACCGGCCGCCGGCCGAGGCGGCGCCCGCACCCGCGCGTCACTCGCCGTAGAGCGGCTTCCCTTTCTTGTAGCCCGCCCACGCGAACCAAAAGGCAATGTGGCCGGGGAGCCGTTCGAGGGTTGCGCCGCCGGGACCCGCCAGTCCGCTTTCGGTCACCTGCCAAGTCGACCCGTCGGCGGCCGCGAGCGTCGCCAAATCTGCGTCCCCCGCCCGGAACGACCGCCCGCCGGCGCGATAAGCGCGCACGGTTCGGGTCGCCGCTTCCCCCACCAGCACGACGTCGAGCGCGCCGATCCGGTCGTTGACGACCTTGCCGCCGGCGAAGGCGGCGACCGCGTAACCCTTCTCGTCGTTTCCGGCGCGGAGCACGAAGACGTGGTCCTTGGGCTTGAGCCGCTTGTCCTCGACGACCGCCGGAAACATGAGGTTCGGGCTTGCGAAATAAGTGCGGTAGGCGACGCCCGAACCGTAGTCGCGGCGGTGGCCAGTCTCGAGCGAAAGGACCCGCGTCGTCGGGTGGCGCTTGCGCCACGCCTCCCAGCTCGCGATCGTCACCGGCCGGATCTTGAGCTCGACGCCCGAGCCGGTAAGCGGCCCGACCACCGGGCGGCCGGTGAACTGGTTCCACAGCGAGTGGGTCTCGTCGTCATACATGAGCTTGTTCGAGCGATAGAGAAACCCGGACGAGCCGAACACGAACGGCGTGGCCCGCCCAGCGACCGCGGTCTCGAACAGGATGCCGGACCCGCACAGCGTGCAATAGGCGAGCGCGAGCGGGACCCCGCCGATCGTGTCGTTGAACATCTCGTGCCAGTTCAAGATGCGGAGCGGATAGGCGCGCGCGTCGCCGTTAATTTCGACTCCGAACACGAGATCGTCGGGGAGGAGATAGCTTGCCTCGGTAGCGTCGATCAGCTTGGGATCGTCAAGCGAAGGGATGCCGTCTTTGGCGACGCCGCCCCAGGCAATCTCCTCGAGCCGGATCTCGTGCTTGACGCCGCGGCTGAGAAAGATGCGAAATTCGGGATCGATCGCCGCCATGATGTCGGCCTTGAGCCCGTCGTAGCCGGCGAAGGGCCGCACCTCGGGGTGCGCTTCCTGCCATTCCATCCACTTGAACCAGTCGTCGCCGAACGTCTGACCGGTCAGCGCGTTGAGCGTCGCTGCGATCAGGCCCTCTTCATCGTCGATGAAGCGGATCGCATCGATCAGCGCGGCGACCACGTCGGTCCTGCCGCGTTTTTGCAGCACGTCGAGGATGCGGCGTCGACTCTCGATGTCGTCGGAATAGAGCGCGACGCGGACGAACTTTTCGATCACCTCGTCTTCGGGCGGCGCGGTCTGCGCGCGCACGAGCGAAACGGCACCCACGCCAACAACGAGCACCACCGCGAACAGACGGAGCAGGCGCATGGCTAACCTCGATAAAGCGGCCGGTTGGGTTTGAACGCAGCCCACGCAAACCAGTAGGTGATGTGACCGTTCAGGCGCGGCAGTCGCGCGCCGTCCGGTCCGACGAGCGCCGCTTCGGTCAGGCGCCAGACTTGACCTTCGCTCGCGACCGACGTTCCGTTGCCGGGCGCGAAACTGCGTCCGCCGCTCGCGTAAGCCCGCACCGTCGCGCTGGCCGCGTCGCCGATCAGGACGACGTCACGCTCGCCGATGCGATCGTGGACGATGCCGGTGCCGCCGAAAGCCGCGATCGGCCACGCTTTCTCGGCCCCGGCTTCGTCGAGCACGTAGACCACATCCTTGGGCGCGAGACGACGGTCGGCGAGAAATGCCGGGAACATCGGGTTGGCCTCGGCCGCGTACGCGACATAGGCCGCGTTCGGCCGATAGTCGCGGTCGTAGCCGGTGTAGAGGGTGAGCACCTTGGAATCGGGATGGAGCGCCCGCCACGCGCGCCAGGTCGTCACGGTGAGCGGCCGCATCGCGAGCGGCGAGCTGCCGGTGAGTTCGCCCACCACCGGGCGACCGGTCGCCTGATGCCAGAGCGTGTCGGTCTCGGCGTCGAACATGAGCTTGTTCGAATGATGGGCGAAGCCCGAGTTGCCGAAGGTCAGACGCTGCCGGCGCCCCGGCGGCACCGCGTCATAGAGCAGCGCGGCGTTCGAGAGCGCGCAATACGCGAGCGCCACCGGCACGCCACCCACGGTATCGTTGACGATCTCGTGCCAGTCCATGATGCGCTTGGGGTAGGCGCGCGCGTCGCCGTCGATCTCGATCCCGAACACGATGTCGTCGGGGTTGAGGTAATAGGCTGCGTCGGCGGTATCGTACTCGGGATCGACCAAAGCCGGAATGCGATCCTTATTGAAGCCGGCCCAGTTGATCTCTTCGAGCCGGATCGCGCGCTTGACGCCCGCATAGAAGAACGAACGGAATTCGTCGTCGATCAGCGCCATGAAGTCGCCCTTAAAGGCGTCGTAGCCCGGAAACGCGACGATGTCGGGGCGGCCCTCGAGCCATTCCATCCACGCGTACCAGTCGTTCTCGATCGCCGCTCCGGTCAGGCGCTGGAGCAGCCCGACGAAGACGCCGTCGTAGTCCTTGAAATAACGGAGTCCCTCGATGAACGCGGGTGCCACGTCGAGGTTGGTGCGCTCGGCCAGCGCCGCCGCGACTTCTTTGCGCCGCGCGAGGTCGCCATCGTAGAGCGCGTCGCGGACCATGCGCCCGAGCGTCGCGGCGTCGATCTCGGCGCTATCGGCACGGCCGCCCACCACGGCCGCGAGGATCGCAGCAGCGGCGAGTGCGGTGCGGGCGATCCGTCGAGCTCCAGCCATGTCCGCGACCTTAGGCCAACGGATCGCGGCCGGCCTAGGCGAAAAGCCCCAGGCCACACGAACGTGAAACCGTGTGAGCGTGGCGCGATAGCCCAACCGGCGACGACGGTGGCGGGAGGCGGGTCGGAACCCTAGATTATAAGGGCGCCCGGCGCAGCGGAGGAAGGCCGTTTCACTATGCAACAGCTCGACTGGTACTTCGATTTCATCTCGGGCTACGCCTACCTTCAGTTCGAGATGCTCGACCGTTTGCCGGCCGGAACAACGGTAACGTTCCGTCCGATCCTGTTCGCGGGGCTGCTCAAGCATCACGGCCACAAGGGACCGGGCGAGATTCCGGGTAAACGCCGGTTTACCTACACGCAGTGGGCGTGGCTCGGTCAGCGGCTCGGCATCCCGCTCACCATGCCCCTGGCCCATCCGTTCAACCCGTTGAATGCACTCCGGCTCGCGCTCGCCTGCGACTGCCGGAAAGACGCGATCCAGACCATCTTCCGCTTCATCTGGCGCGAAGGCCGGAGCGTCGAGGATGCGGCCGGCGTGGCCGAACTCGGCCGCCGCTTGGGGCTAGCCGATCCGGCCGCGGCGATCGCCGCGCCGGCGGTGAAGGCCGGGCTTCGCGCCAACACCGAGCAAGCAGTGGCGCGCGGCCTGTTTGGTGTCCCCACTTTTGCCATCGACGGCGAGCAATTTTGGGGCGTCGATTCGACCGACATGCTGCTCGACTATCTGGCGCGGCCGGAACGGTTCCGGACCGGGGAGATCGCGCGCGTCCGCGAGCTCCCGCTCGGTACAA
Source organism: Rhizobium sp. Q54 (assembly GCA_945903685.1). Classification (GTDB taxonomy): domain Bacteria; phylum Pseudomonadota; class Alphaproteobacteria; order SHVV01; family SHVV01; genus SHVV01. Next base: position 8,251 of record CAMDOQ010000056.1, on the reverse strand, counting down.
TGCGCAAGGAGGTGTCATGAACGAGATCAGCCCGCTTACACCGGGCGCCACGGCCGGCACCGCGCTGCCGACGGCGCCCTGCAACTGCACGGTTCTGACCTGGCTCGAGCTCGAGGCCCATCGCCTTCCCGACGTCGGCTCCGTCGTCTGCGAGATCTCGTGCCGCCTGGCCGCGGCCGGGGTGCCGCTCTATCGCACCAGCGTCGTCTTGCGCACGCTTCATCCGACCATCGCCGCCGCGATCTACCTCTGGCGCGCCGGCGCCGTCGAGGTCGAGACCGTGCCGCGCACCAATTCGATGGTGCGCTCCGAGGCCTACAACCGCAGCCCGATCAAGCGGATCGCCGATGGCGATCCGGGTATCCGCCGCCGCCTCGCCGACCCGGCGTGTCCGCGCGACTTTCCGATCCTCGACGACCTCGCCAAGGAGGGTGTTACCGACTACCTCGCGCTGCCGATGACGTTCAGCGACGGCACCCGCTACGCGGTGACGTGGGCGACCACGGCCGCGGACGGCTTCACCGACACCCATCTCGAGCGGATCGCAGCACTAATGCCGGCGCTCGCCCACGTCATCGAAATCCTCTCAGTCCGGCGCATCGCCCAGAACGTGCTCGAGACCTATGTCGGTCGCCAAACCGGCCCGCGCATCCTGTCGGGCATGATTACGCGCGGCAGCCGCGAGTCGATCGATGCCGCGATCTGGTACAGCGACTTGCGCGGCTTCACCGCGCTCGCCGACCGCCTGCCGACCGAGCAGGTGATCGATCTCCTGAACGATCACTTCGAGGTCGCGGTCGGTGCGATCGAACGCCACGGCGGCGAGGTCTTGAAATTCATGGGCGACTCGCTGCTCGCGATCTTTCCGATCAAGGCGCTTGGCTCCGAGACCAAAGCCGCCGCTGCCGCGATCGCCGCGTATCGCGAGGCGACCGGCGCCACGCACACGATCAACGGCCAGCGCCGCGCGCGCGGCGCGCCGCCGATCGAGTTTGGCCTCGCCTTTCATTTGGGCGAGGTTTCGTACGGCAACATCGGCGCCCCCGATCGCCTCGACTTCACCGTGATCGGTCCGGCTGTCAACCACGCCGCCCGCATCGAGAGCCAATGCCGCGTGATCGAGCGGCGGATGCTGGCCTCGGCGAGCTTCGCAGCCGTGTTGCCGCAGGCGTTCGAATCGCTCGGCTTCCATGCGCTGCGCGGCATCCGCGAACCGCAAGAGCTGTTCGCGCTGCCGAACGGCGACCTTCTCAACGCGCCGGCCACCGCCGCTTGAGATCCGCGAGAAGCGCCGCGAACGACGCCGGGTCGAGGTCGAGCGGCGGCTGCGTCACGTCGGGTGGCTTCGGCCAAAACCGGTCCGGGTAGCTTCGTCCGCCGACCGCGCGGCCTTCGGCATAGCGCGGGATGATGTGAAAGTGGACTTCGCGGTCGACCATCATCAGGCAAAGGTAGTTGATCTTGTCGAACGCAAACGCATCCGCGAGCGCGCGCTCGATCGCGTCGGTCACGATCGCCAGCTCGGCGAACGCGGCCGCCGGCACCGCGGCCATCCGCGTCGCGCCGGCCGCGTGCGCGAGCACCAGCGAACCCAGGGTCACCTGAGCCGGGCGCAGCAGCACGACCCAGTGGTCGTAGGCGGCGAGCAACGTCGCCGGGTAGCCGAACTTGACGATGGTCGGATTCATGGCCGTTTCCCTGACTGCGGGCATTCCCGCGCTTTGCAGGCATCGCCCCTAGGTGGACCCTCGTCGGACGAGCCGCTATCCTGCGGCCAATTCCACCGCCGAGGAAGCCGTGACCGGGCTTGAGCATCTGAAAACGATTTCGTTCAAGAAAGGCGACGTCCTGTTCGAACAGGGCGATTTGCCCAAGCACGCCTATTTGATCCAGTCGGGGCTGGTGGTTATTTCGGCGAGTCGCGGCGGCCAGGAGGTCGTGATCGATACCCTGAAGCGCGGCGACTTCGTCGGCGAAATGGCGCTGGTCGACAACGAGCCGCGCTCGGCGACGGCGATCGCCGGCGAGGAAACGACGTGCGTCGAAATCTCCAAGCAGGAAATCGAAGCCAGTCTGGCCAAGGCGGATCTTCTCACCTATGCGCTGGTCAAGCTCTTGACCAAGCGCCTGCGCAAGGTAACCGAACGCGGCGGCAACGACTGACCGACAAATGACGGCACCCAAGGATGATGACGGGACGAGCGACCATCGCGAAGCGCGGGCGGTACGGACGCCGCGCCTCAAGCCGATCGTCTTCAACGCCGGCGACATCCTGTTCGAGGAAGGCGAGACGGCCGACAAGGCCTACGTCATCCAGTCGGGCAGCATCCTGATCACCGCAATCCGCGACGGCGTCGAGATCGAGATCGCACGGCTGGGGCGCGGCGAGTTCGTGGGCGAGATGGCCCTGGTCGACGACGCGCCGCGCTCGGCGACGGCGATCGCCGAGGAGACCAGCGAGTGCATCCTGTTGACCAAGACGACGTTCGACAAGATCCTTGGCCGCGCCGACGTCGTCACCGCGGCGCTGATCCGGCTCCTCGCCAAGCGTCTGCGCGACTTGACCGGGCGCGTCACCAGCGGCTGAGCGCAGTCGCGCGCAGAGCGTCGACGAGCCCAGGTCCGGCACCATGAAGGATGCGACCGGCGGCGCGACTCCGGATTGGGTCGCATTCGTCCTGCTCGCGCTCGGGCAGACCTTCTTTGCCGGCGCCATCGTGGTCGGCCGCCTCGTCCATGTCGACATGCCGCCGGCCGGATTGATGTTCTGGCGCGCGGTAGTCGCGTTCCTGGTGTTGATGCCGTTCATCGTCGGCCGCTGGCGGCGCGAGTGGCCGCAGGTCCGCGCGCATTGGAAGATCGTGCTCGGGCTCGGCCTGACCCAGGCCGCGCTCGGTCAGGTGCCGGTATTCCTGGGCCTTCACAGCACCACCGCCGTCAACGCCGGGCTGATCACCGCGACCCAGCCGGCTTTGATCATGCTGCTCGCGGTGGTGTGGTTTCGCGAGCGGATCGGACTGCGTCAAGCGGTCGGGCTGGTCGCGGCCTTCGCCGGGACCATCGCCATCGTCGTCCGCGGCGATATCGCGGCGCTGGCGCGGCTCGAATTCTCGATCGGCGACCTTTGGGTTCAGATCGGGATCGCGAGCTGGGCGGCCTACGCGATCCTGGTGCGCTCGATGCCGCGGACGGTGAGCCCGCTCGTCATCTTCCAATCGATGACGCTGTCGTCGGCAGCGGTGCTGATCCCGCTCTATGCGGTCGAGGTCTGGGTGTTCGACGCGCACCTCCGCTTCGATGCCGCCACCGTCCTCACCGTTTTTTATTTCGCCTTGCTGGCGTCGGTGTTGGCGCTCTGGTTCCTCGCCATCGGCATCCGAACGCTAGGCCCCAGCCGTTCCGGCATGTTCAACTACTTGATGCCGGTGATCACGGTGGCGCTGGCGGCGGCGATCCTGGGCGAGACGCTCGAGCGCTTTCACCTGGTCGGCTTCGCGCTGATCACCGGCGGCGTGGTGCTAGCAACACGCAAGCCGGCCTCGTAGAGCCGGCTGGGCGAGCGGTGGGGATGGTGGAGCCAAGCGGGATCGAACCGCTGACCTCGTGAATGCCATTCACGCGCTCTCCCAACTGAGCTATGGCCCCTCGCATCCCGATCGGCCGCGGTTGAGACCGCGCGGCCGCCAGCGATTCAAGCCGACGCCGATCCCGCTATCAAGTCGGCTCGCGTTTGGTGTCCGCGATCTCGCCGTCGATCTCGAGCGCCACGTCTTCTTCAGCGAGCTCGGCCGCGTCCTCGATAAATTCCTCTTCTTCCTCGTCGTCGGCGGCGACCAGGGCTTCTTCGCCCTCGGCCGCGGCGGCCTCGGGCGCAGCGACGACAACCGGCGGCGGCGGCCGTACCGGCTCCTTCACTTCCTTGGGCGCCTGCGCCCGCGGCTTCGGCACCTCGATCTCATGAATCGTCCCGCACTTCGGACAGACGATCGGATCGTGATGGAGATCGTAGAAGCGCGCGCCACAACTCCGGCACTCGCGCTTGGCGCCCCATTCCGGCTTTGCCACGCGTGGCCTCCCGTTTGATCGCGGAAAAACGGTGAACCCATTGCCACGGCCTACCGCCCCTGTCAAAGGGATATCGGCCGCCGCCGGTAGCCCGCGGTTGGTTTAGTATGGTAAGAGACCGCGTTTTTCCGCACATGTCGTCGATCGTTTCATCGCCCGTGGACCGCTTGGCCGGCGTTTGCCGCGTCCCGGGCGACAAGTCGATTTCGCACCGCGCCCTCATTCTGGGCGCGCTCGCGGTCGGCGAGACCCGGATTTCAGGGCTGCTCGAGGGCGAGGACGTGATGCGGACGGCGGCGGCGGTACGCGCCTATGGTGCGACCGTCGAGCGCACCGGTGCCGGTGCCTGGCGCGTGCACGGCCGTGGCGTCGGCGGGCTCGCCGAGCCCGGCGAGGTGCTCGACCTCGGCAACTCCGGCACTGGCGTCCGCCTGCTGATGGGGGTCGCCGCCGGGCACCCGTTCACCAGTCTCTTTACCGGCGACGCCTCGCTCAGGCGGCGGCCGATGGCGCGCGTCACCCAGCCGCTGGCGGCGATGGGCGCTCGCTTCGTCGGTCATTCGGGCGATCGGCTGCCGCTGGCGCTGACCGGGAGCGCGGAACCCCTCCCGCTCGTCTACCGCACCCCGGTGCCCTCGGCGCAGGTCAAGTCGGCGATCCTGCTGGCCGCGCTCCAAGCGCCGGGCGAAACCACCGTGATCGAAGCGCAGCCGACTCGCGACCATACCGAACGCCTGCTGCGCCAGTTCGGGGCAACCGTCACCACCGCGGCAACCGCCGCCGGCCAGGCCGTGACGTTGATCGGCCAGCCCGAACTCACCCCGAGCGCGGTGGTGGTCCCGGGCGATCCGTCCTCAGCCGCGTTCGTCGCCGTCGCCGCCGCGATCACACCGGGGAGCGATGTTCTGATCGAGGGCATCGGCGTCAATCCGCGGCGCGCGGCCCTGTTCGACGTGCTTACCGCCATGGGCGCTCACCTGACGCTAACCGCAGTTGCGGCCAACGCCGATGGCGAGCCGATCGCTGATCTCCGCATCCGCGGCGGCGAGCTCAGGGGCATCGAAGTTCCGCCCGAGCGCGCGCCGGACATGATCGACGAGTACCCGGTACTGGCGGTCGCGGCCGCGTTCGCCGCCGGCACCACCCGCATGCACGGCGTGGCCGAGCTCCGCGTCAAGGAGAGCGACCGCCTGGGCACGATGGCGCGCGGTCTCGCGGCGTGCGGCGTTGAGGTCGAAGAAGGACGGGACAGCCTGACCGTCCATGGCCGCGGCCGGCCGGAGGGCGGCACCCGGATCGATGCCGAGCTCGACCACCGCATCGCCATGTCGTTTCTGGTGATGGGCCTACGCGCGCGAATGCCAATTGCGGTCACGGGCGCTGATACCATCGCCACCAGCTTTCCTGGGTTCGTCGACCTCATGAATCGGCTCGGCGCCCGCATGGCCGACGCCCCGGCATGATCGTCGCGATCGACGGGCCGGCGGCGGCCGGCAAAGGCACGCTCGCCCGGCGCCTCGCCGCGCATTTCGGTTTCGCCTACCTCGAGACCGGACTCCTCTACCGCGCGGTTGGCGCCCGCGTCCTCGCCGCCGGCGGCGATCCCGCCGATCCCGAAGCCGCGGCGCGCGCGGCCGCGGCGCTCGCGCCGGCCGACCTCGAGCGCGGCGATCTGCGCGACGAACCGGTGGGCGAAGCCGCCTCCCAAGTTGCCGCAGTACCCGCGGTGCGGACCGCGCTTCTCGAGTTCCAGCGCGATTTCGCCCTGCACCCGCCCGGCGGCGCCGCCGGCGCGATCCTCGACGGCCGCGACATCGGCACCGTCGTCTGCCCGGCAGCACCCGTAAAGTTATTCGTGACCGCGAGCCTCGAAGTGCGGGCCGAGCGGCGGTACCGCGAACTCACCGAGCGAGGCGAACGCCCGGACCGGGCCGCGGTGGTCGAGGACATGCGCCGGCGCGATGCCCGCGACAGCTCGCGCGGAACCGCGCCCCTGGCCGCGGCGCCGGACGCCCACTTGCTTGACACCTCGAATCTGTCTATAGAAACCGCTTTCGCCCACGCGAAAAGCATAATAAGCGCGCATCTACGTTGAATTTGTCGCCTGCCCGGGTCGGATCGACCCCGGTGGCGCGAGAGCGGCGATAGGCGCGCGACTAGCAGGAGCTACTATGGCACAACCGAACGCCGCCGCCGGCGACACGACCACCACTGAGAATTTCGCGGCTCTGCTCGAAGAGTCGTACGGAGCCAGAACCAGTCTCGAGGGGACCGTCATCCCCGGCTGGGTGGTCGCGATCGAGAACGATGTCGTTCTGATCGACGTCGGGCTCAAGTCGGAAGGTCGGGTCGCGCTGCGCGAGTTCGAATCGACCGCGGAGCTGAAAGCCGGCGACCGCGTCGACGTCTACCTCGAGCGGATCGAGAACGTGCACGGCGATGCCGTGCTCTCGCGCGAGAAGGCACGGCGCGAAGAAGCGTGGACGGTGCTGGAAAAGTCGTTTCAGGCCAACGAGCGCGTCCAAGGCACCATCTTCGGCCGCGTGAAAGGCGGCTTTACCGTCGACCTTTCGGGCGCGGTCGCGTTCCTGCCCGGTAGCCAAGTCGACATTCGTCCGGTCCGCGACATCGGGCCGCTGATGGGCACGCCCCAGCCGTTCCAGATTCTCAAGATGGACCGCCGCCGCGGCAACATCGTCGTCTCACGCCGCGCGGTGCTCGAAGAAACCCGCGCCGAGGTCCGCTCCGGCCTGGTCGCGTCGCTCCGCGAAGGCCAGGTGCTCGAGGGCGTGGTCAAGAACATCACCGACTACGGCGCCTTCGTCGACTTGGGCGGCATCGACGGCTTGCTCCACGTCACCGACATCGCGTGGCGCCGTATCAATCATCCGTCCGAGGTCCTGCGCATCGGCGAGACCGTCAAGGTTCAGGTTATCCGCGTCAATCCCGAGACCCAGCGCATCTCGCTGGGCATGAAGCAGCTCGAGGAAGACCCGTGGCAGGGCGTGCAGGCCAAGTACCCGGTCGGCACCCGGTTCACCGGTCGCGTCACCAACATCACCGACTACGGCGCGTTCGTCGAGCTCGAACCCGGCGTCGAGGGCTTGGTCCACGTCTCGGAAATGAGCTGGACCAAGAAGAACGTCCACCCCGGCAAGATCGTATCGACTAGCCAGGAAGTCGAAGTGATGGTGCTCGACGTCGATCCGGTCAAGCGCCGCATCAGCTTGGGCCTGAAGCAGGTCGCCGAAAATCCGTGGGAAATATTCCGCGAAAAATTCCCCGCGGGCAGCGTGATCGAGGGCGAGGTCAAGAGCATCACCGAGTTCGGCGTGTTCATCGGCCTGTCCGGCGAGATCGACGGCATGGTCCACCTCTCCGACCTCGACTGGAACGCGCCCGGCGAACAGGCGGTGCAGAAATACAAGAAGGGCGAAAACGTCCGCGCCAAGGTGCTCGACGTCGACGTTGCCAAAGAGCGCATCAGCCTGGGCGTGAAGCAGCTCGATTCGGATCCGTTCGAAGCGGTCGCCACGCTCAAGAAGGGCGATACCGTCACCTGCACGATCAGCGCGGTGCGCGAGAACGGTATCGACGTTGCGGTCGGCGAGGGCGTCCACGGCTTCATCCGCCGGGCCGACTTGGCCCGCGACCGCTCCGAGCAGCGCCCCGACCGGTTCGCGGTCGGCGACAAGGTCGATGCCATGGTGACCAGCGTCGAGCGCGACTCGCGCAGGCTCACCCTGTCGATCAAGGCGCTTGAGATCGCCACCGAAAAAACGGCGATGGACCAGTACGGCTCGACCGATAGCGGCGCGAGCTTGGGCGACATCCTCGGCGCGGCGATGGATAAGCGGGCCCGCGAGGCCGCCAAGACCTCGGACGACGACAAAGACAAAGAGTAGCGACCCGGCGGGCGACCGCCGGCTGCGACGGTCTGGCCCTCTATGGCGCTCGATCCCGACGTCATCCTCGATCGCCGCCGGCTCAAGCGGCGGATCACCTTGTGGCGAACGATGACCGTGATCGCGGTCGCGGCGCTCGCCGCCCTCGTGGTCGGCGAGGACCTTGCGCGGCCGTTCGCGCGCGACCACGTCGCCTCGCTCGACATCGTCGGGATCATCGTCGGCGACGAAGCCACCGTTCAAGCGCTCGATACGGTCGCCGACAACGACAAGGCCCAAGC
>CAMDOQ010000055.1 GCA_945903685.1 Rhizobium sp. Q54 | reverse complement strand
GGTCAGCACCGTCAACCTGCCGCCCTCTGGCTCGATCGGCAAAGCCACCCAGGACGCGCTCGGGCCCGAGGTTCGCGTCGTCGCCGCGTTCCACAACGTCGCCGCCGACCACCTTCGCCACGACCACGGCATCGACTGCGATGTGTTGGTGTTCGGGAACGACGCCGAGGCGCGTGAAGCGGTGGTGCGGCTCGCGACCGACGCCGGACTCAAAGGCTGGCACGCCGGCGCTATCGCCAACGCGGTGGTCGGTGAGGCGCTGACCTCGGTGCTCATCTTCATCAACCGCCGCTACAAGATCGACGGCGCCGGCGTGCGAATCACCGGAACGCCGAAGCCGGGCGCCGCCTGACCCGTCCGCGATGGCGAGAGCCAAGGTCGATCTCCGCGCGTTGACGCGCTTCCCGCTGATCAAGGCGGGCGACGACTTGGCCGCCATCGTTTGGCGGCGGCTCAAGGCGCAACAGCTCGGGCTCCAGGCCGGCGATGTCTTGGTGGTGGCGCAGAAAGTCGTCTCCAAAGCCGAAGGCCGCTTCGTCGCACTCGGCACGGTGACCCCAAGCCCGCGCGCCAAGATGCTGGCCGCCCAGACCGACAAGGACCCGCGCGTCGTCGAGCTCATCCTGGCCGAAGCGCGCGCGGTCATCCGCCAACGCCCCGGCCTCCTGGTGGTCGAACACCGCCTGGGCTTCGTGCTCGCCAACGCCGGCATCGATTCCTCGAATGTCGGCGTCGAGGACACCGTGCTCCTGCTCCCCGAGGACCCCGACGCTTCGGCCGCGCGGCTGCAGGCGCGACTTGCCGAATTGTCGGGCGTCTCGCCGGCGATCGTCATCAACGACAGCCTGGGCCGCGCCTTCCGCAACGGCATCGTTGGCACCGCGTTGGGCGCGGTCGGCCTCCCCGCGCTCGCCGATCTCCGCGGCACGCCCGATCTGTTCGGACGACCGCTGCAGTCGACCGAGGTCGGCTTGGCCGATGAAATCGCCTCCGCCGGCTCGCTCCTTCAGGGTGAAGCCGGCGAGGGCCAGCCGGTGGTTCTGGTGCGCGGCCTCGATCTCGCCGGCCGCCCATCGGCCGGCGCCGCCCTGGTTCGTGCCGGCGATCGCGACCTCTTTCGATGAGCGCACGTTGGCTCGCGCTTTCCGGCGGGGTCGGCGGCGCCAAGCTCGTCCTCGGCTTGGCCGACACGCTGCCCGATCCGCGCCGGCTCACGGTCGTCGCCAACACCGGCGATGATTTCGAGCATTTCGGGCTCACGATTTGCCCGGATCTCGACACCCTCATGTACACGCTGGCCGGGGTCGCCAATCCGGCGACCGGCTGGGGCCGGGCGGACGATACCGGGACGTTCATGCAGGCGCTCGCGCGGCTCGGCGGGGAGACCTGGTTTCATCTTGGCGATGCCGACTTGGCGACCCATGTTGAACGCACGCGGCGGCTTGGCGCCGGCGAGTCCTTGACGGCGGTCACCCGCGCGCTTTCCGCGCGGTTCGGAATTGCGGCCGAGATCCTTCCGATGAGCGACGCCCCGGTGCGGACCGTGATCGTCTCCAACGATCAGGTGATGGCGTTTCAGCATTACTTCGTGCGCGAACGCTGCGAGCCCGTGGTGCGCGCGATCCGCTTCGAGGGGGCCGCGCAGGCCAAGCCCGCGCCGGACGTTCTCGCCCGGCTCGCCGACCCCGACCTCGCCGGCGTCGTGATCGCGCCGTCGAACCCGTTGATCAGTATCGATCCGATCCTGGGCGTGCCGGGGCTCAAGGCGGCGATCGCCAAGGCCGGTCGGCCGGTGGTGGCGGTCTCGCCGATTGTCGGCGGCGAAGCGTTGAAGGGTCCGACCGCCAAGATGCTTCACGAACTCGGTGCCGAGGCGAGCGTCGTCGGGATTGCGCGTCATTACCGCGGCCTGCTCGACGGGCTCGTGATCGACCCGGTCGATGCCGCAGCGACGGGGGCAATCGAGGCGCTGGGGCCCGCCGTCCATATTGCGCCGACGGTCATGCGGACCTTGGACGACAAACGGACGCTCGCGCGCGCGGTGGTCGGGTTTGCGCGTACCCTCACTCGACGCAAGGATTAACGCCGACGGCGAGTGGACAGCGCGCCCGGCCCGTGCCAAATCGATGCCGTCATGTGGGCTGTCGTTCCCGTCAAAGATCTGGGCGCCGCCAAAGAACGGCTCGCGAACGTTCTCGCGCCTGCCGAGCGGCAAGGGCTGTTCCGCGCCATGGTCGAGGACGTGCTTGCGGCGCTCGCGGCCGCGCGCGGCCTCGACGCGGTTGCGGTGGTGACGCGCGACGCCTGGGCCGCGGCGCTCGCCGCCCGCTATGGCGCCCGCGTCATGCCTGAACCGGCGAACCGCGGCCATACCGCGGCCGTCGATCACGCGATCGCTGCGTTGGTGGCGAGCGGCGTTCGCGCCATGTTGACGGTGCCGGGCGATGTGCCGCTCGCAACCGCCGCCGAGATCGAGGCCCTGATTGCCGCTCATCGCGCCCAACCGGCGATGACGATCGCGCCGGCCGCCGACCGACGAGGGTCGAACGCGGTGCTCCTGACCCCGCCCGGCGCGGTCCCGCTCCGGTTCGGGCCCGACAGCTTCTACCCGCATCTCGACGCCGCGCGCGCCCGCGGGATCGAACCGACCGTGGTCGAACTCGCCGGCCTCGCGCGCGACGTCGATACCCCCGAGGACTTGGCCGCGTTCCTGGCGGCGCCGAGCGCGACCCGCGCCTACGCCTATCTCGCGGCGAGCGGGATCGCGGCGCGCCTGGGCTTCCGCGCGCGTCGGGACAGGGCGGCATCGTGACCGCGGCGCTGCTCGTCCGCATCGGCGATGGCCACCGGCCGAGCGCGGTCGAGGCGCTTTCGCTCGCCGACGCCACCGACACCGCGGCGCTCGCTCGGGTCGCGCGCGAACTCCGCGATGCCGGCCACGGCGATCGCGTGAGTTATTCGCGCAAAGTCTTCATCCCACTCACCAAGCTCTGCCGCGACGTCTGCGCCTACTGCACCTTTGCCGAAACTCCGCGCGCAGGAACGCCGCCCTATTTGACGCCCAAACGGGCAATTGCCATCGCCCAAGCCGGTGCCGCGGCCGGGTGCAAGGAAGCCCTGTTCACGCTCGGCGACAAGCCCGAGCTTCGTTACCGCGTCGCCCGCGAAGCCTTGGACGCGATGGGCTTCGCGTCGACCATCGACTACCTCGCATCGGTCATGCGGCGCGTGCTCGATGAGACCGGGCTCCTGCCGCACGCCAATCCTGGCGTCATGACGCCGGCCGAGATCGCGCAACTGCGCGAAGTTTCGGTAAGCCAGGGGATCATGCTCGAAAGCGCCGCGGCGCGGCTTGGCGAGAAAGGCGGGCCGCACTACGGCTCGCCCGACAAGGATCCGGCCGTGCGCCTGGCGACGATCGATGCCGCCGGGCTGCTCGCGGTTCCGTTCACCTCCGGCATTTTGATCGGGATCGGCGAGACCCGGCGCGAGCGGGTCGAATCGCTTTTGGCGCTACGCGCGGCCCACGACCGCCACGGCCACCTGCAGGAGCTGATCGTTCAGAACTTCCGGGCCAAGCCCGCCACCCGTATGGCTGCGGCCGCGGATGCCGCGCACGGCGATCTGGTGTGGACGATCGCGATCGCGCGGCTTTTATTCGGGCCGGCAATGAACATCCAAGCGCCGCCCAACTTGAGCCCGGGCGGGCTCGAAGCGCTGATCGATGCCGGCATCAACGACTGGGGCGGGGTTTCGCCGGTCACGATCGACCACGTCAATCCCGAAGCGCCGTGGCCGCACCTGGACGACTTGGCGCGCGCAACCGCGGCGGCCGGCAAGGACCTGGTCGAGCGGCTCGCGATCTACCCGGCGTATGCGTCCGCGCCCGAGCGTTGGCTCGATGCCAAGCTCCGCACCGCGACCCTTAAGCTCGCCGATGGCGAAGGGTTTGCGCGCGAGCACGACTGGTCGCCCGGTCAGGACCGGCCGGTACCGGTCGCATCGGTACCGAGCCGCCCGCGCCTCGATCCCGGGCTCACGCGGGTTCTCGACCGCGCCGGTTACGGCCACGGCTTGTCCGAAGCTGAGATCGTCCGTCTGTTCGGTGCGCGCGGCGCCGAGATCGCCGCCGTCACCGGCGTTGCCGACCAGGTACGCCGCGATGTGGTCGGCGACACCGTCACGTACGTCGTCAACCGCAACGTCAACTACACCAACGTCTGCTATTTCCGCTGCCAGTTCTGCGCGTTCTCCAAGGGCAAGCTCTCCGAGAATCTGCGTGGCAAGCCCTACGACCTCGGGCTCGACGAAATTGCCCGCCGTGCGCGCGAGGCGTGGGACCGCGGCGCCACCGAAATCTGCATGCAGGGCGGCATTCATCCCGATTACACCGGCGCCACCTATCTCGACATCTGCCGCGCCGTGAAGGCGGCGGTGCCGGATATCCATATCCACGCGTTCACGCCGCTCGAGGTCTGGCAGGGGGCGAAGACGCTGGGCCGCGATATCGACGGGTTCCTCCACGACCTCCGCGCGGCCGGGCTCGGCACGCTGCCCGGAACCGCGGCCGAGATTCTGGACGACGAGGTCCGCCGCATCATCTGTCCCGACAAGGTGACGACGGACGAGTGGCTGGCCGTCATGCGTGCGGCGCATCGCGCCGGCTTCCGCACGACCGCGACCATCATGTTCGGCCACGTCGATCGCCCGGTGCATTGGGCGCGGCACCTCTTGCGCGTACGCGCCCTACAAGCCGAGACCGGCGGCTTCACCGAACTGGTGCCGCTCCCGTTCGTGCACATGGAGGCGCCGATCTACTTGAAAGGCCGTGCCCGGCAGGGTCCGACCTTCCGCGAGGCCGTGCTGATGCACGCGGTCGCGCGATTGGCGCTCCATCCGTTGATCGCCAACATCCAAACCTCGTGGGTCAAGATGGGACCCGACGGGGTGCGCGCCTGTCTTGCGGCCGGCGCCAACGACGTCGGCGGCACGCTCATGAACGAGACCATCACTCGCGCCGCCGGCGCGAGCCACGGCCAGGAGATGCCGCCCGCCCGCCTCGAGGCGCTGATCCGCTCGGCCGGCCGGGTGCCGCTCCAACGCACCACCACCTACGATCCCGCGCCGGAAGAGCGCCGGCGCACCTCGTACGCCGCGCCCGATTTGGCCCCTCTCGTCAACACGCCGGCCAAGAAATACGAGCGCGCCGCCACCGCGTCCTAAGCGCGTTCCCACGTACAGGATCGTTACGCGAGCGGGTGCTCCAAGCCGCCGCGGTGCCGCCCGGCGCTCAGGCGAGGGCGATGCACTCGATCTCGATGTCGAACTTCCACGGCCACGAGCCCACCGTCACGAATGTGCGTGCCGGCGGATCATTCGGGAAATAGGTGCGGTAGATGTCGTTGACCTCGTCGAAGTAGGCGCAGTTCGAGATCAACACCGTCGCCTTGACGACCTTATCCAAGGACGAGCCGGCGGCTTCGAGCGTCGCCTTGATGTTGTCGAGTACGATCCGTGTCTGCTGCTTGATATCGCCGATCGCAATTTGCCCGGTCCTTTGATCGATCGGCGGCAGGCCGGAGACGAACACGAATCCGTTGGCCTTGATTGCGGCCGACAGCGGCACGCGCGCTTTCTCCTCGGCCTCGGTGATCTTGCCGACGCGAATGACTTCCTTCTGTGCCATGGGGCCCTCCTTGTTGGCTCGATTGGCGCTCGCGGCGCGACGTTGGGGTGATGAGGTGCGGGCGGATGCCGCGGGCGGGGCGTCACGATAGGGGCGGGACGATGAAGCGCACAAGCCGGAAGGCGCGGTTGGGATCGCGCGCCAGCCGGAAGCGCGGCTTGGATTCGTAGGGACGAGTGCCTACACTCGCGCCCCAAGCCTGGATGCGGGCGCGACTCTCTCGGGAGGAGAACGGCGATGATGAACTCGACCATCGGGCCCGATGTGGCCAAGGCGGCCGAAATCCTGGTTCGCGACTACATGGCGGTGACGCCCAAGGACAGCGTCCTCATCACCGCCGACACTCGCTCCGACATGGCGGTCGTCGACGCGGTAATGATCGCAGCCGACAATGTCGGTGCCAGGACCGTCGTCAACGTCATTCCGCCGCTGCCGTTCCAGGGTCGCCTCGCCGACCCCTACATCGCGGAGCCGCTGGCGGCGGCGATGTTGGCCTGCGACGTCTGGGTCGATTTGACCTTCCCCTACCTCGCCGGGTCGGGGCAGTGGGACGAAGCGATGAAGCGAAAGCGCGGGCGCTACCTCCTGTGCGCAGATCTCAAGGCCGACAGCATGGTGCGCATGTTCGGGCGCGCCGATCTCGACGCGCTCTACAAGGTGCACAAGGAATTCATCGGGCTGATGGGCAGGTCGGTCGGCAAGCCGTGCCGGATCACCAACGAGGCCGGGACCGACGTTACGTTCGTCAACGACAAAGCGCCCTACCCCAAGCCGCGCCGCGCCAAGGACCCGGGCTTCTATACCGTGCCCGGCGCGATGGGGATGTACCCGGTCTACGACTCGGTCAAGGGCCGGATCACCGTCGATTCGGCGTTTCACGAGTACTACACCGCGATGCCGAGCCCGATGACGTTCGAGCTCGACGGCCGTATCCAGACCGTCACCGGCGGCGGGCCCGAGCGCGGCGTCATGGACCGTGCGCTCCGGCGCGCCGGGAGCGGCAAATACGGCTACGTCATCCATTTCACCTGCGGCATCCAGCCGGCGGCGCGCTACACCGGCCGCTGCTTCGTCGAGGACCAACGAGTCATCGGCAACAACGCGGTCGGCCTCGGCATTCCGTTCTGGCAGCCGGGCGGCGGCGAAAACCACCCCGACGCCGTGGTGTCGCTGCAATCGATCTGGATCGACGGCAAGCAGATCGTCGACCGCGGCGCCATCGTCGGGCCCGATAAACTCGCCAAGTACGCCGAGGGCCTGTTGCCCCGCTATAGCTGAGCCAACCGCCCGCTTTTCGCGCCAGCGCCTCTTTCGCGGCCCCGCGTAGTACATTCCCTCCATGCGTGAGTTTGGCGTCGGCCAATCGGTTCCCCGGTACGAGGATGCGCGGCT
This sequence comes from Rhizobium sp. Q54, assembly GCA_945903685.1. Taxonomy (GTDB): domain Bacteria; phylum Pseudomonadota; class Alphaproteobacteria; order SHVV01; family SHVV01; genus SHVV01. The sequence continues at coordinate 6,153 of CAMDOQ010000055.1, read as the reverse complement.
GCTGCGCGGCCTAGGCCGCTACACCGACGACATCCAGTTGGCCGGCCTCGTCCACGCCGTGGTCCTACGCTCGCCCCACGCTCACGCGCGGCTGCGCGCGGTCGACACCGCCGCCGCCAAGGCCGCGCCCGGCGTGCTCGCGGTTTTAACCGGCGCCGATGCCGATGCCGCCGGCATGGGTACGGTGCAGCCGATGGTTCCGCGCCAGCGCCGCGACGGATCGCCGATGGTGCTGCCGCGCTATCGCGTGCTGGCACTCGGCAAGGTCGCGCGGATCGGCGACCCGGTAGCGCTGATCGTCGCTGAGACGCTGACGCAGGCGAAAGACGCCGCCGAACTGGTGGCGGTCGACTATGAGCCGCTGCCGGTCACGCTCGGCACCGCCACGCTGACCCGGCCGGGATCGGCTGCGGTATGGCCCGAGGCGCCCGACAATGTGAGTTTCGTTTTCGCACTCGGGGACCGGGCCAAAACCGACGCCGCCTTCGCCGCCGCGCCGCATATCGTCAAGGTCGAGAATACGATCTCGCGCGTCGCCGGTTGCGCGCTCGAGCCACGCGGAGCGATCGGCTCCTACGATCCGGTCGAAGACCGCTACACGGTGTGGGCGACGGTGCAGCAGCCGCACCAAAGCCAGGCCCAACTCGCCGGCGAGTTCCTGCGCGTGCCGCCGGCCAAGGTGCGGGTGATCGCGCCCGACGTCGGCGGTGGCTTCGGCGTCAAGGGAACCGGCTACGTCGAGCTCGGCTTGGTCGCGTGGGCGTCCCGTGTCGTGGGCCGCCCGGTCAAATGGATGAGCGAGCGGAGCGAGGCGTTCCTGTGCGACGATCAGGCGCGCGACAACGTGACCAGCGCCGAACTCGCGCTCGACCGTGACGGCAAGTTCCTGGGATTTCGCGTCCGCACCATCGCCAACCTAGGCGCCTATGTCGGCTCGGCCGGACCGCTGCCGCCGACCGTCAATTTAGGCGGGCTGGTGGGCGTCTATACGATCCCGGCTTGCGATGTCGAGGTGACGGCGGCCTTCTCCAATACGGTGCCGACCGCGGCCTACCGCGGTGCCGGCCGGCCGGAAGCGTCGTTCGCGATCGAGTCGGCGATCGACCGAGCCGCGCGCGAGCTCGGCATCGATCGCGCCGAGCTGCGTCGGCGCAACCTGATTCCACCGACGGCGATGCCCTACAAGACCGCGCTCACCTTCAATTTCGATAGCGGCGATTTTCCGACCGGACTCGCCAAGGCGCTGGCCGCCGCCGACTGGCCGGGGTTCGCCGCGCGCCGGCGCGCGGCGGCGGCGACAGGGAAGCTCCGCGGCATTGGCATCGCCTACGCGATCGAGCAGGCTGGAGCCGGGCTCGAGGAGACCGCCGAAGTCCGGTTCGACCGCAGCGGCTTCGCCACGCTTTTTTCCGGCTCCTCGCCGCACGGCCAGGGCCACGAGACCATGTACAAGCAGTTTGCCGCGACGTTCCTGGGCCTCGATCCCGCCAACGTCCGGCTCGTTACCGGCGATACCGACCAGGTGTTCCACGGCATTGGCACGTTCGGCTCGCGCTCGGCCGCGGTCGGCGGCGCGGCGATGCGGCTCGCCGCGGAACGGATCGTCGTCAAGGCGCGCAAGTTGGCGGCCCACATGCTCGAGGTTGCCGAAACCGACCTCGCATTCGAGGCCGGCAGCTTCCGCGTCGCCGGCACCGACCGCACAATTGCGCTGACCGAGGTCGCGAAGGCGTCATACCGGACGTTCACGTTGCCGCGCGGATTCGAACCGGGCCTGACCGAGCGCGCGACCTTCGTGCCCTCGGCGCCGACCTTCCCGAACGGCTGCCACGTGTGCGAAGCGGAGATCGATCCCGAAACTGGCGCGACCGCGATCGTCCGCTACACGGTGGTCGACGACGTCGGCCGCGTCGTCAATCCGCTGATGGTCAAGGGTCAGCTCCATGGCGGGATCGCGCAAGGCCTCGGCCAAGTGCTGCTCGAAGAAGTGCGCTACGACGCCGACGGCCAGTTACTCACCGCCTCGTTCATGGACTACGCGATGCCGCGGGCCGAGGACATACCCGACATCGCGATCGAAACCAACGACGTACCGTCGACCACCAATCCGCTCGGCATCAAGGGCGCAGGCGAAGCCGGAACCGTCGGCGCGCTGCCGGCGGTGATGAGCGCGGTCGTCGATGCGCTAGCGTCCGCGGGCGTCCGCCACTTCGATATGCCGGCGACGCCGGAGCGCGTGTGGCGGGCGATCCGCACTGCTACCGCCGGCCCGCGCGCCTGATCAACGCGGGCGACGCCATGCCGCTCGCCAAATTTTTCGATACCGACAGGTACGACGAGATGCGCGGCGCCGGGCCGCGATGCCGCAGCGATCTACTTGCGGGCTTACGGCGGCATGCGGGTCGACTACGGCTCGCGGCCGATGGTGGAGGGACCGGGGCCCGACCGCGACCTTGATCTCGATCAGGTTGAGGACCGGCCGGACGCCGATAATCGCGATGCGGAGCGGCCTTGTTGCGATCGGGCACGCCCGTATAGGCTGGCGGACGAGCGGGCGTTTCAAGTTCTTAGGCGGGAGGAAAAACCATGGCAATCGTGGAATCGGGTGTCGAACGGTCGTTGCGCGAAGGCTTGCGCGATATTCGTCAACCCCTCAGCAAAGCGGCGCACGCGCCGGGCTATGTCTATTCCTCGCCCGACGTCCTGGCGCTCGAAAAAGAAAAAATGTTCATGCAGGATTGGCTGTTCATCGCGCGCGAGGAGGAGCTCGCCAAGCCCGGCGATTTCATGACCTTTCGCGTCCTGGGCGAGCCCCTGGTGTTGACGCGCGACGCCAACGGCAAGCTCAACGCGTTCGCCAACGTCTGCGTCCACCGCGGCGTCGAGGTCGCGATCGGGACCGGCAATACCAAAGAGTTCATGTGCCCCTATCACGGCTGGCTCTACGACCTCGAAGGCCGGCTGGTCGGCGCGCCGTACATGAAGGAGGCGGAAGGGTTCGACCCCAAGAACTGTCGGCTGGCGCCGCTTCGGGTCGGAGTCTGGCGACGCTGCGTGTTCGTGACCTTCAACCCCGACGCGCCGCCCTTGGAAGCGCAGCTCGCCCAGTTCGAACGGGACTTCGCGTTCCTGCACCCGGAGAAGTGCAAACTCTCGAAGCGGCTGGAGTGGGAATTCGAGTGCAACTGGAAGCTGCTCTCGGAAAACGCGATGGACATGTACCACGTCGGTACCCTCCACCGTTCCACCTTCGGCGCCGGCACCTCGGTCGACGACGCCAAGATTTCGCTCTATCCGCGCGGCGGGATGCGGATCGACTACCAATCGGTGCCGATGACGCCCGGCAACCAGCCGTTGTTCGGCAAGCTGCCATGGCTCGAGCACGAGCCGGTCTCATTTGCGACCATGGGCTTCATGCAGCCCAATACCCACATGGTGGCGCGGAGCGATCAGGTCCGCATGCTGACCGGCTGGCCGCTCGGGCCCAACCGCTGCCAAGTCATCATGTATAGCCTGTTCCCCGAGGAATATTTCGAACGCCCCGACTTTGCCGAAAAGGCCGAGGTCTACCACCAATATCTGATGCGGGTGTTGGACGAGGACCGCGAGATGGTGAAGTCGCTCCAGCACGCCATGGAAATCAAGACCTACGTGCCCGGGCGCCTCGCGACCCTCGAAAAAGCGGTCCACCACGTCTTGAACGGCGCGCTCGATCGCCTGTTCGAGGAGCGGCCGGCCAGCTGACCGGTACCATCCTCGCTTCAGGCCTGCGCGAGCGGGGCGCCATCGACGAGGTGCGCGAACGAGCCCATCACTGTGCCTTTGGCGAGGCCGAGCGGCGCTTGATTTTCGCCCTCGGCATCGCTCGCGGCGAAGAGCGGCGCCGCATCGCCTTGGGTGACGACGCGGGCATAGTGGAATTCGTGCCCGCGGAACCGGCTCCCGCGCGGTCCCAGGGCGCTCGCGACGGCTGACGTGAGGCGCCGGTAGCCGATCTGGAGCGCCGGCGCCGCGAACGAGGTGGCGAGCGGTAACAGACCGGCCATGGCGTGCCTCGATCCGTCGCGGGCGACCAGCGTTTCGCCCAGGACCATGTAGCCGCCGCATTCGCCGTAGACGATGGCGCCGCGGGCGGCGGCGGCACGGAGGCCGTCCAGGAAGGTCCGGTTCCGCGCCAACCGGGCGGCGTGGAGCTCGGGGTAACCGCCCGGCAGATACACGGCATCGGCCGCGGGATCGGGGGCTTGGTCGGCGAGCGGTGAAAACGGAACCAACGCCGCGGTCATCGCGGCCCTAACGCGCGTACTGCATCAGTTTCGCCGCGTAACCCGGTGCGGTCGGCTCGTGCATGAAATAGACGTAGGCCGTGTGCCACGGCTCGGCCAGAAGGCGCTTGGCCCACGCCTTGAGGTCCTTGTCGGCATAGTCCTCGAGCCGGAGCCGCGCGTAGCCGAAGGGTGCGGTTACGACCATGGGCGGCGGCTTGCTGTCCTCGCGCTCGGATAGCACCAGGGCGGCCCCGGCTTTGGCGAGTGCGGCGTAGACGTCGTCCGCGAACCACGACTCGTTCCGGAACTCGAACGCGGCGCCGTGATCCGCAGGCAGCAGCGCTAGAAACGTCTCAAGCCGGGCCAGGTCTTTCTTCATGAACGGCGGCAGTTGGTAGAGCACCGGCCCGCGCTGGGCTCCGAGCTCGGCAAGGTTCTTATAGAGAAAGGCAACCGAATCGGCCGCCGTTTCGGCCTTGAGTCGTGCAAGGTGGGTGATGCGGCGCGAGGCCTTGATCGCGAACCGGAACGTCGGCGGCGTCTCGGCGGCCCACGCCGCCACCACCTCGGCCTTCGGCATGCGGTAAAAGGTGTTGTTGATCTCGACGGTCGGCAGGCGCTCGGCGTAATGGCGGAGCATGGCATCGGCCGCGAATTTCTCGGGGTAGAAGGTGCCGCGCCATTCCTTGTATGAATAGCCGCTCGCGCCGGCGAGGATCGTAGGTGTAGCCATCGTCCTGTCGCTTTCTCTCTCCTTCCGATTGTAGGCGCTCCCGATGAACGACACCACGAACGACCGCCTCACGCTGCAGCATCGCGCCTACCGGCCCGATGATCTTGATAGCGTCGTCGCGCTGCACGAACGCGCGTTCGCGGTACTGGCGAAGAGTCACCATTCTCCCGATCAAATCGCCGCGCACACGGCGCTTGTGCGTGACCCGGCCTATGCCGAAGACTTGGCGCGAAGCCACCTTCGGCTCGCATTCCAGCGGCCCGGCGTGCTCGCGGCCACCGCCGGCTGGCTCCGGGTTCCAGGGTTGGCCCCGGGTGTACCCAAGACCGCGCGCATTCGTAAGGTATTCGTCGACCCTCGCTTTGCCCGCCGCGGTATCGCCGGCTGGATGGTGTCCGATACCGAGCGCCGGGCATGGAAGCAGGGCTGTCGCGCGTTCGTCGTCCGCGCGACCGTGAATGCGGTGCCGCTCTACGAAAAGCTCGGCTATGAGGCGACCGGCGATGCGACCATGCGGACCTCGACCGGCGCCGACCTTCCGGTCGTGCTGATGGCACGTACCACCCCGCCGGCGGCGCTCGCCGAGGAGCCGCAATCGCTCGATTGAACCGAGCGGGCTCCCTCGGCTAGGGTCGGCGCTCCCGAACGCCGCCAGGGTCCCCGTGCTCATCCTCGACGCCGACGACGTCAAGCAAGCGATCGACATGCCGGCCGCCATCGCCGCCTGCCGGCGCGCGCTCGAACTCGCGACGTCCGGTAAAGCCGACGTGCCGCAACGCCACTTCATCGACCTCAAGAAGAAGGACGAACTCGCGGTTTCGTTTTTTATGCCGGGCTTCATCCCCGACCTGCCGGCGTTGGGGCTCAAGTTCGGCGCCTTGGTGAGCAGCAATCCCGCCCGCGGCCAGCCGACCACGCCGGCGGTGACTGCGCTGATGGATCCGGCGACCGGGGCGCTGGCCGCGCTGATCGAGTCGACCTGGCTCACCAACGTCAAGACCGGCGCTTCGACTGGAGTCGCGACCGACCTGCTGGCGCGAAAGGACTCCGCGACGTACGTCGTCCTCGGCGCCGGCTCGATCGCCTACCATCAGGTGGCAGGCGTGCTCGCGGTGCGACCGACGATCGCGCGCATCCTCCTTTGGAACCGCA
>CAMDOQ010000054.1 GCA_945903685.1 Rhizobium sp. Q54 | reverse complement strand
CGGGGCCACCGGCAGAAGAGCAGGTGAACGTCGTCGAGGTCATGTCGGATGCAGTCGTCGCAGATGGCGATCTCGTCGATGGCGCCGTCGTGGTCGTCGTCCACGCCGTTGCAGGACTCGGGCGCCAGCGGGGTGGTGTCGTCTCGGTCTGCGCAGGAGTCCAGGCCGTCGCCGTCGCCGTCGGTGGGTGCGCCGCGTTCGCAGGCCACCCAGCCGGTAAGGAAGTGATGGCGCGCGTAGAACCAGGTGTCGAGGCGGGTGAGCGTCGTGGCCCGTTCTTCTTCGCCCCACGTGTGCAGTTCGTCGGCTGCGACGGCGGCGCTGATCTGGGTGCTCCAGGTGGCCAACTGCGCTCGCATCAAGTCGGGCTCCATCGCCGCGTTGAGCTCCTCCACGGCCTCAACATAGGTTGCGCGGTAGGTGGGGTCTGCGAGCACGGTCACAAAGTGCGGTTGGCTGAAGGCCCAATTGGAATAGCCGGCCACCGGGTCGTCGTCGTAGGCCGTCACATCGAGGGTGTCGTCGAAGTCCCAAGGGACAAAAAGCACGCCGCTGTCCGGATGGTCGTAGAGGTAGAAGTTGTGGGCGCAGCAAACGTAGCCGTCGTCATCGCCGAGCACCGTCTCCGCGGCCCAGGCCCGCACCCATTGGGACACATCCCCCGTCGCCTCCATCTGCTCGACGCTGGCCGCTGCCCAGAACGCATCGATGGCGGCGTAGTCTGCCGCGTCGTCATTGGCCGTCGGCTCCACGCCATACTTCCACAACGTGCCTCCCGCGTCCGCCTTGCCGAACGCACGCTCCAGATATTCGTGGTCGAAATATTCGAGGTGACCATACACGCCGTAGAACTCTCCGTTCACCGACAGTGTCGCGTTGTTGGCACACGCCGCTGGGAGGTCACCTCGCGCGCGCATCACCGTCCACGACAGCCGGTCGCGCAGCACCGTGGAGTCGTACCAACTCGCGTCAAGTGTCGTCTTTCGCAAGCCATGGAATCGCGCTTCGGCGTCCACCTCATTGAACGACAGGACGAACTGCATCTTCTCGCCAAACCAACTGAAGTTGGGATTGCCCTTGAGGCGGACCATGACCGGCACCACCTCCTCGTCGAGGTGCAAGATCGCCTCGTGGTAGTCCTTTCGCCCTGCCGAATAGTCGCCCTCCAGCCTCGACCATTCAACGCCCGAGATCTCGAGATCATAGGCCGGGAGCCGGTCCTGGTCATAGATACTGGAGCAGCCATCGGGGTCCGCTGGCCCGTCGCCGGTGTCCCCGGTGTCGGTCGTTTCGCCTGTGTCACCCGGAAGGATGTCGGCGCCGCCCGTCTCCGCACTGTCGCGACCAGCATCGATCGCCGGGGGGTCAGGCTCGGTGGCGCACCCGAGGAGGCAGAAGAACATCCGGCGAGCGTTCCCCCGCCCGCCCGGCTTGTCAAGGATAGCTTCTGGCCATGCTGCTCTTCCTCTCACTTGGGCTCGCAGCCGATCCCGTCGCCGGCCGCGGGGTCTACGAGGCCAACTGCACGGCGTGCCACGGCTTGGTTGGCGACGGGAAGGGTCCCGCGGCCCTCGCCCTGAAGGTCAAACCTACGGACTTCACCGCGGCGACGTGGTGGTCGACGCGTACCGACGCCGACGTCGGCGCGTCGATACGGGCGGGCAAGCCCGGTACGCCGATGGCAGCGTTCTCGCAGCTCAGCGAGGCCGAGGTCGCCGACATGGTGGCGTACCTCCGCTCGCTGTCGAAGGTGCCGTGACTCTCCTCGACGCCGTCATCCTCGGAATCGTGGAGGGCATCACCGAGTTCCTGCCGGTCAGCTCGTCGGCGCATCTCCTCTTGATCCCGGAAGTCACCGGCTGGACCTACCAAGGTCTCACCATCGACCTTGCCTCGCACGTCGGCTCGCTGCTCGCGGTGGTCGCCTACTTCCATCGCGACGTCTGGACCGCGACCGTGGGCGCGGCCGACCTCGTGCGCGGCAAGCGGACGCCGGCGCGACGACTGCTGCTTTTGCTGGTCGTCGCCACCGTCCCGATCGTGATCGCCGGCGCCGCATTGGTCGGCTTCGGCGGCGGCGGCGAACTCGCTTTCCTCCGCAACATCCACGTCATCGGCTGGACCCTGATCGGGTTCGCGATCCTGCTCTATGTCGTCGATCGTTCCGGCATGACGATCCTCCGCATCGAGCACATGACCTACGGCCAGGCCGTGGTGATCGGGATCCTGCAGATCCTGGCGTTGGCGCCGGGAACCAGCCGGAGCGGCATCACCATGACCGGCGGGCGCTTGCTCGGCTTCGAGCGAATCGAGGCGGCGCGGTTCGCGAGCCTGATGAGCATTCCGGCGATCCTGGCGGCCGCGACACCAAGCGCGATCGCGCTCGCGCAAAGCGGCGACGTCGCTGCCGGCATCGACGCCGCGATCACCGTCGGGTTTACGTTTTTTGCCGCCCTGATCGCGCTCGCAGCGATGATGCGGTGGCTGCGGTTCGCGTCGTTTACGGTGTTCGTGGGCTACCGCCTTGTCCTCGGCAGCATCGTCCTTTACTGGGTCTACGCCTAGCTCGTCACGCGACGGCGCCGATGCGGTAGCGACGGCGAAAACGGTCGAGATAGCGCGGGATCACCGCCTCGGCCGGGGTCGGAGCGATCCCGAGATCGGCGAGGCCGCGCGCGCTCGGCGCCGGTAAGTTGTCGGTTTCGAGCAACGTCAGTTGATCGCGGGTAAGCGGCGGGTTCGGCAGCAGCTCCAGGATTGCCGCCTGAATTCGCGCCAGCGCAAACGGGATCGGCACCAGCAGGCGCCGGCGGCCGGTCACCTTGAGCACAAGCTGCCAGAGAGCGCGGTAGGTGTAGGCCGTGGGCCCGCCAAGCTCGTAGATCGCGCCGCGCGCCGCCGGATCGTCGAGCGCTTTCGCTACCGCCCGGGCGACGTCGCCGACGTAGACCGGTTGGACCCGCGTCGTGCCGGCATCGGCCAGCGTATGGCCGAAAATCGGTAGCACCGGCGACAACCGCGCCACCGCCGCCAACTGATTGAACAACGCATCCTCGGGCCCGAACACCGCCGAGGGCCGCAGGACGGTCGCGGCTGGAAACTCGTGGCGCACCAGCGCTTCGCCCTCGCCCTTCGATCGGATGTAGGCGGAACGCGACGCCGGATCGGCACCGATCCCGGAGATGTGCACGAGGCGCTCGACCCCGGCCGTGCGCGCGGCGCGGGCGACGCGGCCATAGCCCTCGACATGGATCGCGGTGTAGGTCTGCGCGCCCGCTTCGACGTAGGCGCCGACCGCATTGACGACGGCGGCGGCGCCGGCGACCGCGCGCGCGACGGAAGCGTCGTCCCGCACGTTCGCTTGCATAATCGCAACCTGCCCGACATCGCCCATCGGCCGCAGGAAGTGCGCCGTGTCCGGGTGGCGGACCGCGACCCGCACCGCATCGCCCGCCGCCGCCAATGCACGAACGACATAGCGGCCGATGAAACCCGACCCGCCGAATACGGTAACGATCCGTCGTTCCATACAATCCTTTCGTGCGCTCGCGGCCGCGCTCAATCGACACGGCTACCCGAGCCAGAGGCTAGCCGATGGTGCGAAAAACGCCAGCACGGCAGCGGCGGCATTTGACATCGCCGGACGCGGGCGCTAACCAACGCGACCAGATGCGGCGGGCCCAGGTGGCGGAACTGGCAGACGCGCTAGTTTCAGGTACTAGTGCCCGTAAGGGCGTGGAGGTTCGAGTCCTCTCCTGGGCACCATTCGTGGGGAATGGTGCAGTCCCGCTGCGTCGACCTTCGTGGCCGCCCCACGCCACCGGCGCGGGCCCGAGGACGGCATGACCATCACGCTGCACCAGAACGATCTGCCGGCCACCGTCGATTTCGACCGCGTTGTCGCGATCGATACGGAGACCATGGGGCTCAATCCTTACCGCGACCGTTTGTGCCTGGTGCAACTTTCGGCTGGCGACGGCCATTGCCACATCGTTCGTTTCGGCCAACGGGGCGGGGCCGGTGCCGATTTCGCCGCCCCCCACCTGCGCCGGCTCCTTACCGATCCCACAGTCACCAAACTTTTCCATTTCGCTCGCTTCGATGTTGCCGTGCTTCACCGCTTTCTCGGCGTGTGGACGGCCCCGGTCTATTGCACCAAGGTCGCGTCCAAATTGACCCGCACTTTCACCGACCGCCACGGCCTCAAAGACCTCTGCAAAGAGCTACTTGGTGTCGACCTCTCCAAGCAGATGCAGTCGTCCGACTGGGGGGCTCCCGAGCTCTCGTCCGCGCAGCTCGACTACGCGGCCCAGGACGTTCTCCACCTCCATCGGATCAAGGACACTTTCGATACGTTGCTCGCACGCGAAGGCCGGCGCGAGCTGGCGGCAGCTTGCTTCGCGTTTCTCCCGGCACGCGCCCATCTCGACCTGATCGGTTGGCAGGAGCACGAGATATTCGAGCATTGAGCCGGTGCGCATCGATCGATCTAATTAATTGATTTCTTTAATTAATCTTCGCATACTGCCGGTAGGCGAGGGGATCCGGACTTGAAGGTCCGGCGATCGGAATAAAAGACGAACCGACGCAGTTGATTAAGGACGTCGGTTGCAATCGGGCTATGGAACCCGCCTCGGTGACGAGCGCTCGAACACAAGTTTCGCGGATCGACAAGGCAGCGGCCGACCGGGTCGGTCTCGCCGCCGCGCGTCGTACGCTCACGATCGGTGCCGAGGCGCTGACGGCACTCGCCGCCGGCCTCGATCGCGATTTCGCCGCCGCCATTGACTGCCTGGCTCAAGTGCGCGGCCGCGTGGTGGTGAGCGGCATGGGGAAGAGCGGGCACATCGCGCGCAAGATCGCGGCGACCTTATCCTCGACCGGAACCCCCGCGCTGTTCGTTCACCCCGGCGAAGCGAGCCACGGCGATCTCGGCATGATCGCCGCGGGCGATGCCGTCCTGGTGTTGTCCAACTCCGGCAAAACCGCGGAACTAGCCGACATCGTCGCCTACGCCAAACGGTTTCGGATTCCGCTGATCGCAATGGTCGGCGCGCACGGCGGGCCGAGTAAGCCCGGCGCATTCGTAGCTGACGCAGCCGACGTCGCGCTCGCGCTGCCGGCCGCTCCGGAAGCGTGTCCGCTCGGCCTGGCGCCGACGACCTCGACCACGATGATGCTGGCGTTGGGCGATGCGCTCGCAGTCGCGCTATTGGAACGCAAGGGTTTCTCGTCCGACGATTTCCGGGTGCTGCATCCGGGCGGGCGCCTCGCCCGCACCGCTGTCGCCCGGGTCGCCGACATCATGCACACCGGCACCGGCGTGCCGCTGCTGCCCCCGACGGCGTCGATGGGGGAAGCGCTGATCGAGATGACCAATAAGGGTCTCGGCTGCGTCGGCATCGTCGATAACGGCCGCCTGATCGGGATCATCACCGACGGCGATCTTCGCCGCCACATGGCCCCCAATCTGCTCGAACGATCGGTCACGGAGATCATGACGGCCGGGCCGCGCACGATCGGTCCCGGCGCGCTTGCGGCCGAAGCGCTCGGGATCATGAATGCCGGCGGCCTCAAACCGATCACGACGCTCTTCATCACCGAGGACGGCCGTCCGGTCGGAGTCCTCCACATTCACGACTGTTTGCGCGCAGGCATCGCATGACCGGTGCCATCGCGGTTAAACAGCGCCGCTTTCTCGACCGCGCCGCTCCCAATCCGACCGCGCCCAGTCTCCGCTACAGCCGCTTCGTCGGGGTGATGAAATTCGCGCTGCCGCTGACGGCGGCGGCGTTGATGGGGCTCGTCCTCGGCTGGCCCGACACCGGTCCGCCGCGGGTCGCTCCGCGCTTGGTGTTCGCTCCCGGCACCGGCACCGCGAACGAGAATCTCGGCATGGAGCGCGCCCGCTTCACCGGGCTCGATCGTCGTCAGCAGCCCTTCGTCGTCACCGCCGGCAGCGTCACGCCCGCCGGCACGAACCTGGACCGAGTCCTGCTCACCGACCTCCAGGCCGACATGACGCTTGCGAACGGCGCCTGGGCGAGCCTGATGGCGACGAGCGGGACCTTCGACCGCGCCCTGCGCACCCTCGAATTGAGCGGCGCGGTCGACATTTATGCTGACAACGGCCTCGAACTCCACACCCGCGGCGCCTTCATCGACATCGGTAGCGGCACCGCGGTCGGTAAAACGGCGGTCAACGGCCAGGGGCCGTTCGGTCTGTTGCGGGCGACCGGATTCGAGATCCAGGACCGCGGCGAGCGTCTGTTGTTCTCGGGCCGGGTCAAGCTCACCGTGTATCCGGCCTCGTCGCGCGGGCGAGGTTGACGCGATGCGCCTGGCGTCCGCTCTCGCCCTCCTCGTCCTGATCGCCATGACCGGGCCGGTCGCGGCGCAGATTCCAGCCCGCGGCCAGGACGCGCAGCAGCCGATCGAGATTTCGGCCGACAGCCTCGAGGTCAAGCAGAACCAGAACCTCGCCGTGTTTCGCGGCAACGTCGATGCCGTTCAAGGCGCGTTCCGGCTGCGAGCCAACGAAGTACTGGTCCACTACCGCCCCGGCCAAGGCGGCACCTCGAACATTTCCCGGATCGACGCCACCGGCAAAGTCCGATTCGATACCGCGACCGAGACCGCGCAAGGCGAGACCGGCGTTTACGACGTCGTCGAACAGGTGATCGTCTTGACCGGCGATGTCCGGCTAACACGGGACAAGAACGTGTTGCGCGGCGACCGACTGACCTTCAATCTCCAAACGGGCGAAAGCCGGATCGAAGGGCCTTCTCGGGTCAAAGGCTTGTTCCAGCCGCAAAAAAAGGGAACGTAACGCACCGCGACCAGACGATCGTGGTAAACGGAATTTTAATGGGTACCGACGCTAACATAGGAACTGCAAACGCTGGGCCAACCCGCCCGGACGCGACCCGCGACCACGGCCCCCGCCTGGTCGCCGTCAACGCCGGGTTGGTGGTCGAAAAGATCGGGAAGCAGTTCAAGAAGCGGCCAGTTCTCAGAGATGTCAGTCTGTCGGTCAATCGCGGCGAAGCGGTCGGTCTGTTGGGTCCCAACGGCGCCGGCAAGACCACGTGCTTCTACATCATTACCGGCCTCATCGCGCCGGACTATGGCCGCATCGTCCTCGACGATCACGACATTACCGAACTCCCCATGTACCGCCGGGCGCGGTTGGGGATCGGCTACCTGCCGCAGGAAGCGTCGATCTTCCGCGGACTCACCGTCGAAGCCAACATCCGCGCCGTGCTTGAAGCGGTCGAACCCGCGCGCGACGCCCGCGAAACGCTGCTCGACGACCTGCTCGCCGAGTTCTCCATCAGCCATCTGCGCCGTACCCCGGCGCTCGCGCTCTCCGGCGGCGAACGTCGCCGAGTCGAGATCGCGCGTGCGCTGGCGTCGCGCCCGAGTTTCATGCTTCTCGACGAGCCGCTCGCCGGTATCGACCCGATCGCTGTCGGCGATATCCGCGACCTCGTCTCACATCTGAAGGATCGGGGCATCGGTGTTCTCATCACCGACCATAATGTGCGCGAGACGCTCGATCTCATCGATCGGGCCTACATTCTCCACGAGGGCCGCGTCCTCATGGAAGGGCGTCCGGCGGAGATCGTCGCCCACGAGGACGTCCGCCGCGTCTATCTCGGAGAGCGCTTCAGCCTCTAGCGGAGGCCGCCGATGGCTTTAGCGCCGAGGGTCGAACTCCGCCAAGGCCAGTCGCTGGTAATGACGCCAGCGCTGCAGCAAGCGATCAAGCTGCTGCAGTTCACCAACGTCGAGCTCGCCGCCTTCCTCGAAGAGGAACTCGAACGCAACCCGCTGCTCGAGCGCAACGAAACCGAAACCGGCGAGGCGGCCGACACCCCCTACGCCAACGACGACGATAGCGGCGGCGACGCCGAGCCAGCGGTGCTGGATAGCGCCGAGCTCGCGACCGGCGAAAACGGCCCCGGCGACGACAGCCCGCTCGATATCGACGAGGGTGCTCGCTTCGACGACAGCCCGAGCGAGCAGTTCGCTGACCAGGCCTACGACAGCGGTGCCACGCAGTTCGGCAGCGGCAGCGGCGGCAGCAGCGACTTCAACGACGGCACCTACGATGCCGAACGCGCCGGCGTCGCCGGCGGCGTCAGTTTGAAGAACCATTTGCTCAGCCAAATCGCGGTCGATATCGCCGACCCGGTCGACCGTCTGATCGGGGCGAGCCTGGTCGAAGCGCTCGACGAGGCCGGCTATCTCACCGGCGACCTCGTCACCATCGCCGAGCGCGTCGGGTGCGCGGTCGCGCGTGTCGAAGCGACGCTCGCGCGCGTCCAGCAGTTCGATCCGGTCGGCGTGTTCGCGCGCTCGCTCGCCGAGTGCTTGGCGCTCCAGCTCAAGGACCGTGACCGGTTCGATCCCGCAATGGAAGCGTTCCTCGCCAATCTCGAGCTGGTCGCGCGCCGCGACATCCAAGCGCTCACGGTGGCGTGCGGCGTCGATGCCGACGACATCAAGGACATGCTGGCCGAGGTTCGCACGCTCAACCCGAAGCCCGGCCTCGCCTTCGATACCGAAACCGCCCAGCTGATCGTGCCCGATGTCCTGGTCCGACTTCGTCCCGACGGCAGCTGGTACATCGAGCTCAACAGCGACACCTTGCCGCGCGTCCTCGTCAATCGCGCATACCACGCCCGCGTCGCCGGCACCGCCCAGCGCCGCCCCGGCGATAAGGCGTTCATCACCCAACAATTTCAGGCCGCCAATTGGCTGGTGAAGTCGCTCGACCAGCGGGCGCGCACGATCCTCAAGGTGGCGAGCGAAATCGTCACCCAGCAGGACGGCTTCCTCCGCTTCGGCATCGAGTATCTGCGACCCTTGAACCTCAAGGACATCGCGCAGGTAATCGAGATGCACGAAAGCACGGTGAGCCGCGTCACCGCCAACAAGTTCATCGCCACGCCGCGCGGCGTCTATCCCTTGAAGTATTTCTTCACCTCGGCGATCGCATCGTCGGCGGGGGGCGAAGCGCATTCGGCGGAAGCGGTGCGCCATCGCATCCGCGATCTGATCGAGCGCGAAGCGGCAATCGACATTCTGTCCGACGACCAGATCGTGATTACGCTCAAGACCCACGGCATCGACATCGCGCGGCGTACCGTCGCCAAGTATCGCGAGGCGATGCACATTCCATCGTCGGTGATGCGCCGCCGTCTCAAGAAACAGTCGGCGACCGCTTAGGGCCGTCATCCGCGGCGTCGAGCGCTAGTTGACTCGACCGCGACCCGAGTTTATGGTCCCGCCGCTTTAAGCAGAGCCGTTTAGGCCGCCCTGCTTCAATTTTTTCAGAGCACCATCCACACGATGCAAATTTCGGTTCGTGCCAAACAGGTCCGATTGGGCGACGGGTTTCGTGCGCACGTCGCGGAACGCATCGAGGCGGGGATCGGCAAGTATTTCGACGACGCGATCGAGGCCACCGTCCAGGTCGCGCGCGAAGCCGACCAGTTCCGGGTCGACTGCGCGGTCCATGTCGGCAGCGGCATCTCGGCCCAGGCGCACGCCGTCACCGGCTCGGCCCGCGAAAGCTTCGAGGCGGCGGTCGAGCGGCTCGAGAAGCAGCTGCGCCGGCAAAAGCGCTATCTCCGCGATCATCATCGCCGCGCCAAGGCGGTGCCGGCACCGGCCGAGCGCGACGAGACGCCGGCCGGCCCGATGATCATCGCCGAGACTGGCGACAACGTCACCACCCTCACGGTCGGAACTGCCGCGCGCCGGCTCGGATCCCAGCCGGCGCTGCTGTTCAAGAACGGCGCTCACGGCGGGCTCAACCTCGTCTACCGCCGCGCCGACGGCAACATCGGGTGGATCGATCCGTTCGACGGCAGCGCCGCCAAGGCCGCGGCTAAGACAAAATCCAAATGAACGAGATCGCCGAGCTGCTCCAACCCGAGGGCGTGATCGCCGGACTCAAGGCGACCAACAAACGCCATCTGCTGCAGGAATTTGCGGCAGCGGCAGCCCGCGTTACCGGCACCGACGAACGCGCCGTGCTCGACGTTCTGATCGAGCGCGAACGGCTCGGCACCACGGGCGTCGGCCGCGGCATCGCCATTCCGCACGCCAAGATCGACGGCGTGAAGCGCCTGGTCGGCTTGTTCGCGCGACTCGAGACGCCGATCGACTTCGAAGCGATCGACGACGAGCCGGTCGATCTCGTGTTTCTATTGATCGCGCCCGAAGGCGCCGGCGCCGAACACCTGAAAGCGCTGGCGCGCGTGTCGCGTCTTTTGCGCGACGACGAACTCTGCCGCAAGCTGCGCGGCACCAAGAGCGCCGATGCGCTTTATGCGGTGATTACCTCGGCGCGCGCGCGCGCCGCCTAGCCGCGATGCGCCGGATCCGGGCGCTCTACTGAAGGTTCTGCGGCTCGAGGTCGTGCTGGCGCGCCGCCGCGAACGCGATAGCGCGGTCCTTGACGACACCGAGCGGCTTACCGTCAGCGGTGCAGATCATGAACGCAGCCGCCCCCTCGACCATCAGCGGTCGGACGTAAGCGAGATCGGGTGTCGTCCACGCGGCCTGCGCCTGCGGCGACAGTCGATTCGGATCGATCAGGTCTTTCATCGCACCACTCCTTCCGGTCACGACGCACGCTTGCTCTTGCTTTCGATGGTCGCGAACTTCGGCTTCTCGCTCGCCCCGCCAGTCGCGATATCGACCTTTTGCACTCTGCTTGCGGGCTGCGGCCGGATCAGGTCGACGTTGAGCAGTCCGTCGCGCAAATCGGCTCCTACCACCTCGATGCCTTCGGCCAACAGGAAGCTACGCTGGAACTGGCGAGCGGCAATCCCGCGATGGAGGAAAATACGCTCGTCCGCCGCCTCGTCCTGGCGACCGCGGATCACGAGCTGGTTCTCCTCGACCGTGATCTCAAGTTCGTTGGCCCCGAACCCGGCCACCGCCAGGGTAATCCGCAAACGGTCGCCGCCGAGTTGCTCGATGTTGTAGGGCGGATAGCCCTCGGTCGAGGCTTTGGCAACGCGGTCCAGCGTGCGCTCGAGCTGCTCGAAGCCGAGCAGGAAGGGGCTGTTGAAATACGATAGACGCGACATCTGGCTCTCCTCTCTTGAGCGAGGCTCGGGTACGGGCCCATCCGGCGCCCGCGACATAGGTCAAGCGACGGCCCTGACGGCGCCGCCACGGCCTCAAATATGGGCGGAATTCCCGAATTTTCAAGAGGGCGCTTCCCGAGCCGGCGCTAATTTCCCTTGCAGACCAGAGGCTTCTCGCCAAGATGGCGCGCGCAACCCGTAACCGGAAGGACAGCGGCGATGGCGATCGAGGCGAACCGAAGCGATCTCAAGATCGGTGTGATCGGGGTCGGGGCCATGGGGCGCGGCATCGCCCAGGTCGCGGCCGCCGGCGGGCTCACCACGGTCCTGTTCGATACCAAGGCCGGCGTCGCCGATGAGGCGCGCGCGTTCATCGCCAAGATGCTCGACCGCCAAGTCGAGAAGAACAGCTTGAGCGCCGCCGACGCGGCCGCCGCCAAGGACCGGCTCGCAGTCGCCGCGACTCTCGCCGATCTCGCCGGCTGCCACGTCGTGGTCGAGGCGATCGTCGAGAATCTGGAGGTCAAGCGGGCGCTGTTCCGTGAGCTCGAAGGCATCGTCGCCGATGACGCCATTCTCGCCTCCAACACCTCTTCGATCCGGATCGCGGCGATCGCCGCCGCCTGCCGCAACAAGAGCCGGGTCGCCGGGCTGCATTTCTTCAACCCGGTGCCGCTCATGAAGCTGGTCGAGGTAGTGAACGCGCCCGATACCGACCCGGCCGTTACGCACGCGTTGGTGACCGTGGGCGAGCGGATGACGCGGACGCCGGTGGTGGTGCAGGACGGCCCCGGATTCCTCGTCAACCTCGGCGGACGCGCGTTCTACACCGAGGGCCTGCGCATCGTGCACGAGCGGATTGCAACCCCGGCCCAGGTCGACGCGGTCATGCGCGACGCTGGCGGCTTCCGCATGGGGCCGTTCGAACTCATGGATCTGACCGGGATCGACGTCAACTTCCCGGCCTCGACCATCATCTACAACGGCTACTTCCAGGACCGCCGGCTCGCGACGTCGCCGCTGCACGAGAGCCTGCTCGCGTCCGGGCGGCTCGGGCGCAAGACCAAGTCGGGCTATTACCGCTACGACGAGAGCGGCAACAAGCTCGACGCCGGCGCTGACGCCGCCATCGACGCGCGGCCGATCGAGCGGGTCGCGCTCGCCGAACCCCATTTCGCGCTGGTCGCGTTCCTGCAGCAAAGCGGCGTCGAGATCGCCCAAGGCGACAACAGCCAGGATCCGATCGTCGCCGCGCCGATCGGCGAGGACTGCACCGCGGTCGCCGCCCGTACCGGCGCCGACTACCGTCGCTTGATCGCGATCGATTTGGCGGGCGGCGACGTACGCAAGCGCGTTACGGTCATGACCGCCCCCGGCGCCGACCTCGGACTTCGCGACCGCGTCATCGCCCGGATTGCCAAGACCGGGGCGTCGGTGACGGCGATCGCCGATTCGCCCGGGTTCGTTGCGCAACGCATCCGCGCCGCCGTCGCCAATTTAGGCTGCGAGATGGCGCAAATCGGGATCGCCGCCCCGGCCGATATCGACCTCGCGATGCGCCTCGGGCTCAACTATCCGATGGGGCCGCTCGAAATCGCCGACGCGATGGGCCCGAAGACCGTGCTCGCAATCCTCGAGCGCCTGCAGACGATCACCGGCGACGATCGCTACCGACCGAGCCAGTGGCTCAGGCGGCGAGCGCTGCTCGGGCTCGCCGCCCGACATCCCGGCTAGGCAACGCCGCCGCCATCGCGGCGCCGGTCAGCCTGGCCCGACCAGATCGCGGATGTAGGTCGGGAGCTTGAAGGCCGCGCCGTGAAGGGCGGGGTTGTAGTAGCGGGTCGCGATCCGGCTTGCGCGGTAACGCCGCTCGAGCGTCGCGCCGCTCACCGTGGCGATGTCGCGATCGCTCGCCCAGGTCAGCGCCATGAAACCGCCATAGTAGGTGGGAACGGCGGCGACGTAGCAGCCGCGCGCCGGAAACACCGACTTCAGCAGGCGACATGCCGCCTTGAGCTCGCCGGCCTGAAAGATCGGTACACCGTTCTGGGCGGTCAGGATGCCGTGCGGACGCAGGCGCGCGCGGCAGGCGCGATAGAAGCCGCGCGCGAACAGCACCTCGGCCGGACCGACCGGATCGGGACGATCGAGGACGATGAGGTCGAACCGTTGGTCGGTCTCGCGGACGTAAGCGGCGCCATCGCCGA
>CAMDOQ010000053.1 GCA_945903685.1 Rhizobium sp. Q54 | reverse complement strand
AGCGAACGAGGTCACGACCATCTCAAACGCGATCTTGGCGCCGGACAGGAACGACGCGGGCTCGAACGACGAATCGGCGACCTGGATTTGGGTGAGTCCCGCGGCGAGCGCCGTATTGCCGTCGGCGAACGCGGCCCCAGCGGCATCGCGTTCGCGCTGCGGCAAGCGGACGACGTTCTCGGTTTTCTCGGTTTTCTTGTCGGCGCCTTCGCGGCGGCGCGAAAAAATGCCGCCTAGCGGCGGTTTTTCGTTTCCGGTGCGGCGGCCCAACACGCTGCGCAGGCGCAGGAAAATAAACCCCGCGAGCATCGCGAGGATGACGATTTCAAGAAACTGGCCGTCGCCCATGGTCGATTTCGCCCGGCGCACCAAGCGCGCGCCCGTATGAAGATAGCGACTAGGCTCCGCACGGTCCAGTGAGCGCACCGCGTTTTCCCAATCCACCACCGGGCGCGCCGACGTTGTTCGCGAAAGCTATTCATGGTAGCGACAGGCGCTTTAACGGGGATTCGAGCCCATGTCCGATACCGGCGGCGGCGCCGCTCCTTCACCACCGGCCGGCGATGGCCCGCCCGGGCTCGGCGTTCGCGCCCAGTACGTTAAGGATTTTTCGTTCGAAAACCCGAACGCCCCGATGAGTTTGGTGCAGTCGGAGGGGCAGCCCCGGATCGAGGTTGCGGTCAACGTCGAGGCGCGCGCGCTGAGCGGACCGTTGTTCGAAGTGTCGCTGCGGATCCACGGCGAGGCCAAGCATGCGGACAAGGTCGCGTTCGTCGTCGAGCTGGTCTATGCCGGCGTGTTCGACTTGGCGCGGATTCCCGAGGCGCAGCGCCACCCGGTGTGCCTGATCGAGGCGCCGCGGCTCCTATTCCCGTTCGCACGGCGGATCGTCGCCGAGGCAACGCGGGATGGCGGCTTCCCGCCGATGTACCTGGATCCGATCGACTTTATGGCGCTCTACCGCGACCACCTAGCCAAGCAAGGAGCGGGTGCCGCAGCGCCGGCACAGCAGGCCTGAGCGGCGCCGGCTAAGCCAACCAGATCGGATTTTCGATTTTGGCGATGAAGGCGGCGTGGGCGGCGAGTTCGGCGGCGCTCGGCGCGAACGTACGCGGCGGGCGTGGGCGGGTCGCGCCCACCCCGACGGTCGCATCGACGGACCCCGGCTGCCAGCCCAAGTCGAGCGCCGCTTGCCGGCCACCGATCAGTTCGAGGTAGACCAGCGACAGCAGCTCGGCATCGAGCAGCGCGCCGTGCTTGGTCCGCGCCGAATTGTCGATCGCAAAGCGCTTGCATAACGCATCGAGGCTCGCCGGCGCGCCGGGGAACTTACGACGGGCGAGTTCGACCGTATCGACGACCTTGGCGACCTTCAGCGCCGGCCGGCCGGCGTTCTTGAGTTCTTCGTTGAGGAAGCCCAGGTCGAATTCGGCGTTGTGGATGATAAGCGCGACCTCGGCGCCGACGAAATCGAGAAACTTGTCGGCGACTTCGATAAAGCGCGGTTTATCGGCCAAGAATGCGGCGGTCAGGCCGTGGACGTTGACGGCGCCGTACGACATCTCGCGCTCGGGATTGAGATACTCGTGGAAGGTACGGCCGGTCGGCATGTGGTCGTGAAGCTCGATACAGCCGATTTCGATGACGCGGTGACCGTCGGCGACCGAGAGGCCGGTGGTTTCAGTATCGAGGACGACTTCGCGCATGCTTCCTCTTTTTTGCACCCGGACGGGCGCGCAGCATTGTGACGATGCGGCGAATCCGGCGCAAGGAAAGGTGCTTGCCGGCGCCGGTCGGGACCACGAAATCGGCCCGGCGGCGCTTGATCGCGTCGGGCACCTGCCGGCGGAGAATGCCGGCGAGCTTGTCCGGCGTCATGCCCGGACGTTTCATGACCCGCGCGCGCTGCACGAAAACCGGCGCGCTGACAACGAGGGTCGCATCGAAGCGGCGACTATTTCCCGTCTCGAACAGGAGCGGGATGTCGAGCACCACGAGCGGGGTCCGTGCCCGCCGCGCTGCCGACAAAAAGCGGCGCTCTTCGCGCCTGACCAGGGGGTGAACGATGCGCTCGAGCGCCTTGACTTGGTCGACGTCGCCGAAAATGCGGGCGCCGAGCGCGGCACGA
The DNA here is from genome assembly GCA_945903685.1 of Rhizobium sp. Q54. Classification (GTDB taxonomy): domain Bacteria; phylum Pseudomonadota; class Alphaproteobacteria; order SHVV01; family SHVV01; genus SHVV01. The sequence goes on along the minus strand of CAMDOQ010000053.1, from coordinate 11,393 downwards.
TCGATCGCGCCGTCCTTTTCAACGCCCGGAAACGCCGCCGCAACCGGCGCGACCGCGGCGCCGCCCCGCGTGAGCAGCCGGTGAACGACGGCATCGGCGTCGAAGACGGGAACCCCGAGGGCGCGAAAGGCCCGGGCCGCAGTCGTTTTCCCCATCCCGATCGAGCCGGTGAGGCCGAGGACGATCACCGGCGCGTCCGTTCGATATTGGCGGTGACGCGGTCGCGGAGCGCGGCGGTGATGGCGGGCTCGACCCCGAACCAAGCCTTGAACCCGGCCCGGGCCTGGTGAAGGAGCATGCCGAGGCCGTCGATCGTCACGCAACCGTGCGCGCGCGCGCCTTGTAGAAGCGGGGTCGCCAGCGGGTCATACACCAGGTCGACAACGATCGTTTCGGGAGCGATCCGATCGAGTGCCAAATCGAGACTTGGTCCGCCCGTGAGGCCGGCGCTCGAGGCGTTGACGAGAAGCCGGGCTTGGCCCAAGGCGCTGGTCCGTTCGACCCATGGGATTGCGCGCGCCGGTCGGCCGAAGTCACGAACGAGATCTTCGGCGCGGGCTTCGGTTCGGTTCGAAACCAACACCTCGGGTACGCCGGCATCGATCAGGGCGGCGACGACAGCGCGCGCCGCGCCGCCCGCACCGATCACGAGTGCGGCGCCCGTAGCCGACCGCCAGTTCGGCGCGCCGTCCGCGAGGCTGGCAAGGAACCCGGGTGCGTCGGTGTTGGTGACGCGGATGCGGTCGTCCTCGACGATCGCGGTATTAGCTGCACCGATTCGCCGTGCGATCGGGTCGACGACATCAGCTTCGCGAAGCGCGGCCTCTTTGTGCGGCACGGTGATGTTCGCGCCGGCAAAACCGAGCTTGGGGAGGGCACGAAACGCGGCGGTGAAATGCTCGGGCCGGACTGCAAGCGGTATGTAAGCGCCATCGATCGCATACATCTCAAGCCAGTAGCCGTGAATGAGCGGCGAGCGCGAATGCGCGACCGGCCAGCCGAGAACCGCGGCGACTTTGGCGCGACCCGAAATGATCATAATACTGCTCTGCGCCCGATCATGGCACCGTCACGCCGTGCCGGGCGAGCGCGGCGAGCAGCGGAATCATCGGCAGGCCGAGGATACCGAAGAAGTCGCCACGAACCTCGGTGAAAAGTTGAAGCCCGTGGCCCTCGATTTGGTAGGCGCCGACCGAATCGAAGATGCCGGGGCCGGCAGCATCGAGGTAGCGCTCGATCGCCGCTGCGTCGAGCGATTTCATGACGAGCGACGCGGTATCAATATGACGCCATACTTCCTCTGACCCTCGCGTCGCACAGATACCGGTCACCAGCCGGTGCGCGCGTCCACTCAAGGCCTCGAGCTGCGCCCGGGCCTCGGCGCGCGATCCCGGCTTACCCAGCCAAAGTCCCGCGCAATCGAGGATCTGATCGGCACCGATGACCAGCGCATGCGTATGCCTGCGTCCGACGTCGAGCGCCTTGGCGAGTGCGAGTTCGCCGACCGCGGTTTCGGTCGATCCGTTGGCGTCTCTCACGGCATCGCGAATCGCGGCTTCGTCGACCGTGGGCTTGGCGACGCTGAAATCGACTCCCGCAGCGGCGAGGAGGCGCCGCCGGGTCGCGCTGCCCGAGGCTAAAATGAGCGCGGTCTTCGTCATGATCCGTATAGTACCGCCAGAAAAATCGCCGCCTGCCACCCCTGTGCATGAATCGGTCGGTTCGTCGAAGTTCGCGCCGCTTCGATCCGCCCCGAGGGTTTTCGTCCCGCGCTCTTATACTCCGATCTATACCGTGAATAACGTTGAAAACTCGGCGGTTCGGCATGCGGCAACGCAACGAATCGGCAACAAAGCGCGACGATTCGAACTGCTTTCAGATTCGCTGAGGCGGGCGTTTCTTCGGCTGATTTTCGGGGGACGCTTTATAATCCCCGCTCTCCGAACGACTACAACTACTACTACTTTTCTCTAAATTAGGATTCTTAAGGAAGATGGACTCGGTGAGCGTGGGTAACTCGCTGTCGGTATGACCGAGAAAACACTGTTGCAAACGTTGCGTCGGGCAGGACCGAGCCGACGGCCGTTCTGGTTCATGCGCCAAGCGGGGCGTTACCTGCCGGAGTATCGGAAAGTCCGAGCCGAGGCCGGTAATTTCCTGGCACTTTGCTACAACCACAAGCTTGCTGCAGAGGTGACGCTGCAGCCCTGGCGTCGGTTCGGGACCGATGCGGTTATCCTGTTCGCCGACATTCTGCTGATCCCGGACGCGTTAGGGCAGAAAGTCGCCTATGTGGAAGGCGATGGTCCGACGCTCGATCCGATACGCGATTCTGCCGGCGTAACAAAATTGCGGCTCGCGGGGTTCGAACATCGGTTGGGGCCGGTGTTTGAAACGGTCGCCAAGGTCAAAGCCGGTGTCGATGGGAAGACGGCCGTAATCGGCTTTGCCGGTGCGCCGTGGACGGTCGCCGCCTACATGGTCGAGGGCGGCGGGTCGGCCCAGTTCTCGGCGCCGCGGCTATGGGCGTATCGCGATCCTTCGGCATTTCAAACGCTAATCGATCTCCTTGTCGAGGCGACCGTTCGATACCTCGCGGCGCAAGTGCGTGCGGGCGCCGACGTCGTACAGCTTTTCGACACCTGGGCCGGGCTCCTCGCGGCAAACCAATTCCGCCAATTCTGCATCCTGCCGACGCAACAGATCGTCCGTGCCTTGAAAGCAGAATTTCCGTCGCTTCCGATCATCGGCTTTCCGAAAGGGGCGAACGCCGTGCTGGAAGATTATGCGCGCGAAACCGGGGTCGATGCGGTCAGCCTCGACGTTCAAGTGCCGCCGGCGGTCGCGGCGACATTGGCGCCAACGGTCGCGCTCCAGGGTAACTTGGATCCGCTCGCGGTCGTCGCTGGCGGTCAGCGCATGAAAGAAGAAACCGAGCAAATCCTTCGCGCGATTCCAGCCGCGCGGCATGTCTTCAATCTGGGCCATGGTTTCTTGCCGGAGACGCCGCCCGCGCATGTCGAGGTATTGGCCGAGATGCTGCGGGAGTGGAAGCCGGGCGGATGAAATTCGCTGCTGTTCTGCTGAATTTGGGAGCGCCGGACCGGCTCGATGCGGTTGAACCGTTCCTCGCCAACTTGTTCAGCGATCCCGCGATCATTCGCCTGCCATGGCCGGTGCGTCCGCTGCTGGCGCGGCTGATCGCCAATCGGCGCGGGCCCAAAGCTCGCGCGATTTACGCGGCGATTGGCGGCGGTTCGCCGCTTCGGGCCGAGACCGCAGCCCAGGCGAATGCGCTTGAGCATGCTTTGGCCGGCGAGCGTGACCAATGGCGCGTCTTTGTCGCGATGCGGTATTGGCATCCGATGAGCGACGAAACGGCCCGCGCCGTCGCCACCTACAATCCCGATCACGTCGTACTGTTACCGCTATACCCGCAATTTTCGACGACCACGACGGCGTCGTCGTTCGCGGCGTGGACGAAGGCGGCCGAGGGCTGCGGACTGAAAGCGCCGACGCAGCGGGTCTGCTGCTACCCGACCGACGCGGCCTGGGTCGCGGCGCAAGCCGAGGCGACGCTGGCGGCGATGGTGGGGCTCGAAGGCCCGCACCGCATTCTGTTTTCGGCGCACGGTTTGCCCGAGCGGGTCGTTGCGGCGGGGGATCCCTACCAATGGCAGATTGAACAGACCGCCGCCGCCGTTGCCGCCCGACTGCCGGTCGAGCGGCGCGATTGGGCTGTTTGCTACCAGAGTAAGGTCGGGCCGTTACGATGGATCGGTCCCTCGACCGAAAGTGAAATCGCGCGGGCTGGACACGAACGGGTCCCGGTCGTGATCGTTCCGATTTCTTTCGTGTCGGAACACTCCGAGACCTTGGTCGAGCTCGACATCACCTACCGGGCGCTGGCGGAGAAAGCCGGGGTTCCAGCCTATCGCCGGGCGCGAGCGGTCGGAACGGCGCCAGACTTTATCGGCGCACTCCGAGGACTTGTCGTGAGGATCGCGGCTTCGAATGCGGCGATTGCTGCCGGAGAAGGGAGCCGCCTTTGCCCCGGCAACTACGCCGGGTGCGGATTAACGTTACGGGATCGAAATTAGATGACTTGGCTTACAGCCGCCTACCCCTGGATCAAGGCGCTCCATATCGTCGCAGTGATCGCGTGGATGGCGGGGATGCTCTATCTGCCGCGACTGTTCGTTTACCATGCCGGCGTCCAACCGGGCACGGATGCGTCGGAAATGCTCAAAGTCATGGAGCGGCGCCTGTTGCGGGCGATTATCAACCCGGCCATGGCTGCTACCTTCGTTCTGGGCGGGTTGCTGTTGCTGACCCCAGGCGTGGTTGCGTGGCATGCGGGATGGATCTGGATCAAGCTGGGGCTGGTCTTAGCGCTGGGTGCCCTGCACGGCGTTTTTTCTCGCTGGCGACGGGAGTTCGAGGCCGACCGCAATACGCGCCCCGCTCGCACTTATCGCATCGCCAACGAAATCCCGACCGCGATCCTGATCGCGATCGTGATCCTGGTCGTGGTCAAACCGTTCTAACCTTGGGCGCTGCTGCGGTCTTGTGTTGCCGGGAGAGGCGGGCTATATACGTCCTAGTCGTCCTCAGCGGTATGGACGCCACACGCCCTATCCCCGACCCTAAATGACGTCGCGGAGCCAATCCGGCTCCGAACGCCTTGCCCTAGCTAGGGCACCCCTCCATACCGCGGCAACCCCTCCTTGTTTGTGCGTGCCGCATGAATCTCCTCGAACTCAAGCAAAAGACGCCTACCGAACTGTTGAGCTTCGCCGAAGAGCTCGAAGTCGAGAACGCGAGCACGCTGCGCAAGCAGGACATGATGTTCGCGATCCTGAAGCAGCTCGCCGAGAAAGACATCGAAATCTCCGGCGGCGGCGTCCTTGAAATTCTCCAAGACGGCTTCGGGTTCCTCCGTTCGCCCGACGCGCACTACTTGCCCGGCCCCGACGACATCTATGTGAGCCCAACCCAAATCCGGCGTTTCGGCTTACGCACGGGCGACACGGTCGATGGCCAAATCCGCGCGCCCAAGGATGGCGAGCGGTATTTCGCGCTGCTCAAGGTCGCCAATGTCAACTTCGAAGACCCCGAGAAATCGCGCCACAAGGTTAATTTCGACAACCTGACGCCGCTCTATCCGGACGAAAAACTCCGGCTCGAAACCGAGAGCGGTAAGATGGCCGACCGTAGCGCGCGGGTGATCGACCTGATCGCGCCGCTCGGTAAAGGCCAGCGCGGTCTGATCGTCGCGCCGCCCAGGACCGGTAAGACAGTACTCCTGCAGAACATCGCGCACTCGATCGCGGCCAATCACCCCGAGTGCTACCTGATCGTGCTTCTGATCGACGAGCGGCCGGAAGAAGTCACTGACATGGAGCGTTCGGTCAAGGGCGAGGTCATCAGCTCGACCTTCGACGAGCCGGCCGGCCGTCACGTCCAGGTCGCGGAAATGGTGATCGAAAAGGCTAAGCGCCTGGTCGAGCACAAGCGCGACGTCGTGATCCTGCTCGATTCAATCACGCGGTTGGCACGCGCTTACAACACCGTGGTGCCGTCCTCGGGCAAGGTCCTCACCGGCGGTGTCGACGCAAACGCCCTGCAGCGGCCGAAACGCTTCTTCGGCGCCGCCCGCAACATCGAAGAAGGCGGTTCGCTCACCATCATCGCCACCGCGCTGATCGACACCGGCAGCCGCATGGACGAAGTCATCTTCGAGGAATTCAAGGGCACCGGTAACTCGGAAATCATCCTCGACCGCAAGCTCGCCGACAAGCGGACGTGGCCGGCGATCGACATCGCCAAGTCCGGCACCCGCAAGGAAGAGCTTCTGGTCGACCGCGGCACCCTCGCCAAGATGTGGGTGCTGCGCCGTATCCTGTCGCCGATGGGCACGATCGACGCGATGGAATTCCTGCTCGACAAGCTCAAGGACGCGAAGACCAACAATCAGTTCTTCGAGAACATGAACACGTAAACGCGGACGGCGCGCTTTAAGGCTCGACCTTGAAAGCAAAACGGCCGCCCGGGAGGGCGGCCGTTGTCGTTTGTGCCGGTCTGAAGAACGGCTAGGGGATCAGCAGCGTCGAGCCGGTGGTTAGGCGTGCCTCGAGCGCGGCATGCGCCTTGGCCGCGTCCTTGAGCGGAATGCGCTGGTTGATCTCGATCTTGACTGCACCCGATTTGAGCGCCTTGAACAGGTCCTTGGCGGTGGCCTCGAGATCCTCGCGCGTCCCGGCGTAGTGGCCGAGGCCGGGTCGGGTGAGGAAATACGAACCGCGCGCGAGCGTGCCGACGTTAAAGGGCGGCACTGGGCCCGACGACTGCCCGAACAGCACCAGCATGCCGAGCGGGGCCAAGCAATCGAGCGACTTGAGGAAGGTGTCCTTTCCGACCGAGTCGTAGACCACGGGAACGCCCTTGCCTTTGGTGAACTCCTTGACCTTGGCGACGAAGTCTTCGGTCGAGTAATTGACCGCGACAGCGCAGCCGTGGGCCTTGGCGATTTTAGCTTTGGCCTCGGACCCGACTGTGCCGATGACCTTGGCGCCCAACGACTTGGCCCACTGGCAGGCGATCAATCCAACGCCGCCAGCGGCGGCGTGGAACAGAATCGTATCGCCTTTTTTTACCTTGTAGGTCCGCCGCACGAGGTACTGCGCGGTCATGCCTTTCAGCATGACCGCCGCGGCAACGTCGAACGAAACGTCCTTCGGAATCTTTACGACTAGCTGGGCGGCGAGATTGCGAACTTCGGCGTAGGCACCGAGCGGACCCAGCGCATAGGCGACACGGTCGCCTTTCTTTAGACCCTTGACCCCCTTGCCGACGGCGGCGATGACGCCGGCGCCTTCGACGCCGAGGCCGGAGGGTTTGTTGGGCAGCGGATAGAGGCCGGACCGGTAATAGCAATCGAGGTAATTGAGTCCGATCGCGCGCTGCGCGATCTGAACCTCGCCGGGACCGGGGTCGCGAACCTCGACGTCTTCCCATTTCAAGACTTCAGGCCCGCCGGGAGCGCGCAGCACGATGGACTTAGGCATTTCTCGATTCTCCTCTACCCGTGCACGGAAGCTACAGTTGGTCGACTACGACAAATGCTGCTTGAAGAACGCAAGCGTGCGGCGATCGGCGAGATCGGCGGCGGCTTGGTCGAATTTCTGCCCCTCGGGCCGCGCGAACGCGTGGTCGACGCCGGCGTACGAATGGATCGTGACGATTGCGTTCGTCTTAAGTCCGTCCCTGATTTTGGCCTGCGCCTCCTTCGAGACGAAATGATCCTCTTCGGCGACGTGCAGGATGAGCGGACTTTGAATCCGCTTGGCCTCGGCCAACATCGCATCGATGTTGACCCCGTAGTAGCCGACCGAACAATCGACGTTGGTGCGCGACGCCATCAGGTACGCGAGCAGTCCGCCCAAGCAATAGCCGACTCCGCCGACCAATCCGTTGCAACCTTCGTCGGCGCGCAAATGGGCGATCGACACGGCGAGATCGGCGACACCTTTCTCGAGATTGAAGCCTTGGAACAACTTGAACGCCTTGTCCCACTCGGCTTGGGTGCGATCGGTGAGCTGGACGTTGCGCTCCTGGCGCCAAAAGAGATCCGGGCAAAGGGCGATAAACCCGTGCGCCGCCAGTCGGTCGCTAACCGCTCGCATGGCGGCATTGATGCCGAAAATTTCCTGCGCTACCACCACGCCGCCGGCCTTGGCGGTGCCGGTCGGGCGAGCGAGGTAGGCCATGAACTGCCCGTCAGGGCATTTGATCATGACCTCGGTTCCCGCCACTGGCTGGTGCCCCTGTTATTGTTGGCGCCTGCGAACGCGGCCGTAATTTATCGTCGGCCCTTAGTCTTGTCATCAAATTAGACACGGAACGGCCCAAGACTGGCCGCCTTTCGTGTCATTTCTTTATCGAAACGAAAATCGGGCGGGTTAGAACGCGCGGATACGGTCGGGACGAAGGGCTTCGGCAAGGGCGTCGGGCGCCATGAGCGGAAGCGAACAGGTCTCGCCGACGCAGACGAAGGCGGTGGCCCCCGCTCCGGCGGTCTTGCCGTGGGCGGGGTGGACCGGCGGCAGCGCCGACGTCGAAGCGAGGGTCATGATGGCCCGGGCCGGTGGCGTTGCCGCAAAAGCAGCCGCACGAAAGGCGTCGGCTTCGGGAGGGCGAGCGACGATCACGACTTGAACGGCGCGGGTTAGCGTATCGAAAGCGTTGAACAGGGTCGGCACCGCGAGAAAATTGCGGCGCATGGCACCGCCAAAAGCCCCGAGGATACCGGCCGCGCGGTCGCGATATACGGCCTTCCCGGTCGAGAAATAAAGCTTGGCGAGGACGATCGCGAGGACCCCGTTCCCCGACGGTATGGCGTTGTCGACCGCCGACCGCGTGCGGGCGATCAAGGTCTCGGCATCGTCGGCGGTGTAGAAATAACCGCCGTGATCGCGGTCGCGGTAGTGGCGCTCGACCACCTCGACCCAAGCCTCGGCCGTCGCGAGGTACTGCGGGTCGGCCGTTACTTCGTAAAGAACGATCGCCGCCCGGGTCATGTTGGCGTAGTCGTCGAGCAGTCCATGGTGGCGCGCCTGGCCGCGGCGAAACGAGTGCAATAGCCGGCCGCTCGCGCCGAGGTCGCGCACGATCGCGGCGAACGCCTGTTGCGCCCGTTCGATCCAGCGTGGCTCACCGAACGTCGCGCCGGCTTCGGCGAGCGCCGCGATCATGAGCCCGTTCCAGTCGGCGAGGACTTTGTCGTCGAACCCCGGTCGAACGCGGCTGGCGCGCTGAGCGAGCAGATCGGCCCGTGTTTGCGCGAGTATCGCTTCATCGGACGCGCTCAGCGGCGCCGGCGCAGCGCGGCGGTTGAGGATGGTCTTGCCCTCCCAATTGCCGGCCGCGGTCACGTCGTAGATGCGCTTGAACAGCGGCGCGCGATCGCCGAGAACGCCATCGATCTCGGCCTCGCTCCACACGTAGAACAGCCCCTCCTCGCCTTCGCTGTCGGCATCGAGCGACGCGGCGAAGGCGCCGTTCTCGGCGATCATCTCGCGCTCGAGCCAGGCCACCGTCTCGCCCACGCGTGCCGCATAAAGCGGATTGCGCGTGACGCGCCACACGTCGGTCAGGAGCGCAATCAGTTCGGCGTTGTCGTAGAGCATCTTTTCGAAGTGCGGCACCAACCAGATCGCATCGGTCGAATAGCGAGCGAAGCCGCCGCCCAGGTGGTCGTAAATACCGCCTTGGCACATCCGATCGAGCGTAACCGTGACCGCGTCGGCGAGATCGGATCGGCCGCTGCGAAGATGGGCGCGCCACAGAAACTCGAAGATGGCGGGCTGCGGAAACTTGGGCGCGCCGTTCAACCCACCGTCCAGTCGATCGACGTGCTCGAGCGCGCGATCGGCCGCTTCGGCGAAGAGCTGGTCGCTGGGCTCGATGGCGTCGGTCGCGTCGTCGGGTTCCGCCATGCGACGCAATGCGTCGAGCAGGAGCGTCTTGTTCTGGGCGATCTTCTCGCCCTGGGTTTTGTAGATCGTATGGATCTGGCGGAGGACGTCCGGAAACCCCGGCCGGCCCCAGCGCGACTCCGGCGGAAAATAGGTGCCGCCCCAAAACGGCTCGCCCGCCGGCGTGAGGAACATGGTCAAGGGCCAGCCGCCTTGCTGCCCGAGGAGATGCAGCGCGTTCATGTAAATCGCGTCGATATCGGGCCGCTCTTCGCGGTCGACTTTGATGTTGACGAAAAGCTCGTTCATGAGCGCGGCGGTCGGCGAATTTTCGAACGACTCGTGCGCCATCACGTGGCACCAATGACAAGCGGCGTAGCCGATCGAGAGCAGGATCGGCTTGTCCTCGGCTTTGGCGAGCGCCAGCGCAGCCTCGCCCCACGCCTGCCAATGCACCGGATTGTCCTTGTGCTGCAGCAGGTAGGGGCTGGTTTCGCCGCCGAGAGTGTTGCGCATCCCGTGGTCCTCAGGTAAGGGAACCCGCGACCGCGTGACGGTGTCGCGGCGGGATCATGGCCGTATTCGCCTTCGGGTGCGAGCGATTTGCAACGCCGCCGGAGTCGCGAGATGGTCGTGGTCGGGGAGCTGCTTATTAAATCGGAGGGTCTTGTGACCGACGTAAAAATGGAGCGTCCCGGCGACAACAAAGCCGATGAACCGCTCTTCTACACCAAGCACGTTTTTTGCTGCCTGAACGAGCGGCCGGCGGGGCATCCGCGCGGCTGCTGCAAGGAAAAAGGCGCCGAAGCGTTGCGCAACTACATGAAAAAGAAGGTCGGCGACCTCAAGCTCGACAAGGTCCGCATCAACCAGGCGCTTTGTCTCGATCGCTGCGAGTTCGGCCCCAACCTCGTCATTTACCCCGAAGGTACGTGGTACACGTTCAAGACCGAAGCCGACATTGACGAGATCATCAAGACCCACTTGGTCGATGGCAAGCGGGTCGCGCGATTGATGCTGAAAGTCGACCAGCAGCTCCCCAACGCCTAGGCCCCCACCCTCCTTCGACAAGACCATTTTCGCCCTGGCAAGTGCGCCCGGGCGGGGCGGCATCGCCGTCATCCGCGTCTCCGGCGCCGGTGCCGGGGCCACCGTTGCGGCATTGACGGGGCGTGCGCCGGGGGCACCCCGCGTCGCACGCCGCGCGCGCTTCCGGCGCGCTGATGGCACCATTCTCGACGATGGGTTGGTCCTTTGGTTCTTGGGACCGGCAAGCTACACCGGCGAAGACGTCGCCGAGTTTCACATCCACGGCGGAACTGCGGTCGTGAATGCCATGCTCGAGGCGCTGGCCGCGCTGCCGGATCACCGGCCGGCGCAACCGGGCGAGTTCACCCGCCGGGCATTCGGCAACGGCAAACTCGACCTCACCCAGGCCGAAGCGATTGCCGATTTGGTGCAGGCCGAAACTGAGGCGCAGCGGCACCAGGCGCTGCGTCAACTCGGGGGCGAACTCCGCGAGCACTATGATCGGTGGACGAACGATCTTGTTCGAGCGCTCGCCCACCTCGAGGCGGTGATCGATTTCCCCGACGAGGACCTTCCCGCGGCTACTCTTGAGGGGCTACGCGCGAGTCTTGAACGACTCGAACGCTCGATTGGCGAGCACCTCGATGACAACCGGCGGGGTGAGCGACTCCGGTCCGGGTTCACGATCGCGATCGTGGGGCCGCCCAACGTAGGAAAATCAAGCCTCATCAATGCAATAGTAAAGAGAGATGTCGCGATCACGGCGCCCACGCCGGGTACTACACGCGATGTTCTCGAAGCCCATCTCGATATCGCGGGCTTTCCAGTCACGATCCTCGACACGGCCGGAATCCGCGACTCGGCGGACGCCGTTGAGCAAGAGGGGGT